>NZ_JABXFD010000161.1 GCF_013372625.1 Actinomadura sp. BRA 177 | reverse complement strand
CGATGCACGCCCGGCCGCCCCAGCCCAGCAGCGAACCGGCCGCGTAGAGCACGCCGACGACCGCGGCCATGGCGACGGGCAGCGCACGCGGCGGTATGCGCCTGGCGTAGTCGCCGCTCATCGCGCCGTGTCCCTTCCTGCCCCCGGTGGAGCTGATCGGCCCCCGCGATACGGTGCCGCCGCACGCCGGGGGAGAGTGGGTCCACGACCCTCGCCGCCTCGTACAACGGCCGGAAGGTCGCGGATCGTGCCCCGCGCAGGGTCGGCGCGAGGTGGCGGGCGAACCGGCCGGCCTGGGGGGAGCTTGCCTGCCGGAGCCGCCTGCCTGGGATCAGCGACGTTGCTGCACTACGGGATCACCGTGTCGCTCACTGTACGTTCGGTAGGTCACGGAGCGATTGAGGCTGAGCGTCCACCCGGCGACAAACGACCGGGCCGCGGCCCCGTTTGGGACGTCCGAAAGCCGATCGTCACCGTATCGGCGGCTTGCACCGGCATGACGCTCGGTGACGGGGAACGACCTGCCCGCCGGATCCGTACTACCTACGGGAGGCGTTCATGCGACTGCACACGATCGTCCTGGTCTCGGCCGCGGTGGTCCTCGCGGGCTGCTCGTCCTCGTCGTCCGGCGGCGGCGGGGACGGCGGCGGGCGCACACCGCCGCCGCTGTCGTCCAGCGCGTCGGCAGGCCCGGACGGGAAACCGCGGACGGTGGCGGCGAACCTGGAGGTGCCGTGGGCGGTGGCGTTCCTGCCCGGCGGCGACGCCCTCGTCACCGAACGCGACTCTGCCCGCCTCGTGCGGGTCACGGCGTCCGGTGACAAGACGACGGTCGGCACGGTGCCCGGCGTGGAGCCGCAGGGCGAGGGCGGGCTACTGGGCGTGGCCGTGTCCCCGTCGTACTCGACCGACCATCTGATCTACCTGTACTACACGGCCGCGTCGGACAACCGTGTCGTCCGCGCCACCTATGACGGGCGCCTCGGTACACCCGAGCCGATCGTCACCGGCATCCCGAAGGGCCCCAACCACAACGGCGGGCGGCTGAAGTTCGGCCCCGACAAGATGCTGTACATCACCACCGGCGAGACCGGCGACGGCCCCCTCTCCCAGGACAAGGACTCCCTCGCCGGCAAGATTCTCCGCGTCACCCCCGACGGGAAGCCCGCCCCCGGCAACCCGTTCGGGAACCGCGTCTGGACGTACGGGCACCGCAACGTCCAGGGCCTCGCCTGGGACGACGAGGGCCGCCTCTACGCCACCGAGTTCGGGCAGAACCGCTTCGACGAGATCAACCTGATCGAGAAGGGCCACAACTACGGCTGGCCCGAGGTCGAGGGCGACGAGGACGGCGACGGCTTCACGAAACCGCTGCTGACCTGGACGACCGACGAGGCGTCCCCGTCCGGCCTCGCCTACGCGGACGGCTCCCTGTGGGCCGCCGCCCTGCGCGGCGAACGCCTCTGGCAGGTCCCCCTGGACAACGGCAAGGCCGGCAAGCCGGTCGCCCGCTTCGAGAACGACTACGGCCGCCTGCGCGCCGTGGTCAAGGCCCCGGACGGCTCCCTCTGGATGACGACCAGCAACCGCGACGGCCGAGGCGACCCGGCCCCGGACGACGACCGCGTCATCGACGTCCCCCTCAGCTGACCGCCGTCCCGTGGCGCCGGCCACGGGACGGCGTCACGCATCAGGCGAGCTTCTCCAGGATCAGCTCACGCGCGCGCCCGGCATCGGCCTGCCCACGGGTGGCCTTCATGACGGCGCCGACAAGAGCACCGGCGGCGGCGACCTTGCCCGCCCGGACCTTGTCCGCCACATCGGCGTTGTCGGCGATCACCTGGTCGATGACCGACGACAGCTCGCCCTCGTCGCTGACGACCTTCAGGCCCCGCTTCGCGACGACCTCGTCCGGCGGGCCCTCCCCCGCGAGGACGCCCTCGAACACCTTGCGGGCCAGCTTGTCGTTCAGCTCCCCCGTCGAGATCATCGCCTGGACCCGGGCGACCTGCTCCGGCGTGATCGGCAGATCCGCCAGCTCGACGCCCTGCTCGGTCGCGCGCCGCGACAGCTCGTTCATCCACCACTTCCGGGCCGCCGCCGCGTCGGTGCCCCGCGCGACCGTCGCCTCGATGAGGTCGACGGCGCCGGCGTTGACGACGTCCCGCAGCTCCAGGTCGGACAGGCCCCACTCCGCCTGGATGCGCCGCCGCCGCGCCGCCGGCAGCTCGGGCAGCGTCGCGCGCAACTCCTCCACCCACTCCCGCGACGGCGCCATCGGCACCAGGTCGGGCTCGGGGAAGTACCGGTAGTCCTGCGCCTCCTCCTTGCTGCGCCCGCTGGTGGTGCGGCCGCTGTCCTCGTGGAAGTGCCGGGTCTCCTGCACGACGCGCCCGCCGGCGTCCAGCACCCCGGCCTGCCGCTCGATCTCCGACCGGACGGACCGCTCGACCGACCGCAGCGAGTTGACGTTCTTCGTCTCCGTCCGCGTCCCCCACTCCTGCGCGCCGCGCGGCATCAGGGAGACGTTGACGTCGCAGCGCATCGAGCCCTGCTCCATGCGAACGTCCGACACACCGAGCGAGCGGACCAGCTCCCGCAGCTCGGTCGCGTACGCCCGCGCCACCAGCGGCGCCTTGTCACCGGTCGCCGGAATCGGCTTGGTGACGATCTCCACCAGCGGGATGCCGGCCCGATTGTAGTCGACCAGCGAGTACTCGGCCCCATGGATGCGCCCCGTCGAGCCGCCCACGTGCAGCGACTTGCCGGTGTCCTCCTCCATGTGGACGCGCTCGATCTCGATCCGGTACTTCTCGCCGTCGACCTCGACGTCCAGATGACCGTCCACGCACAGCGGCTCGTCGTACTGCGAGATCTGGAAGTTCTTCGGCATGTCCGGATAGAAGTAGTTCTTCCGGGCGAACCGGCACCACTCCACGATGTCGCAGTTCAGCGCCAGCCCGATCTTGATGATGCCCTCGATCGCCGCGTGGTTCGTCACCGGCAGCGCCCCCGGCAACCCGAGGCACACCGGACAAACCTGCGTGTTCGGCTCCGCCCCGAACCCGGTCGGGCACCCGCAGAACATCTTCGACGCGGTGCCCAACTCAATATGCGTCTCGATCCCCAGCACCGGCTCGAACTTGCCCAGCGCCTCGTCATAACTCATAAGCGCATCTACGCTCACAGGTATCCCAGTCCCTTCAACGCCTCTTCCGTCTCGGCCACCCAGTCGGCATACGCCGGTATCTGCGCGAGCACGTCGAGGTCGACGTTCTGTCCTATGTAATCGAAGTAGTCGGCCCGCGAACGACGCCCGCTCCCTGGACGAACGGCGTCCAGCACAGGCTTCGGATCGCTGATCTTCTCCACGTCGCGCGGGCGGTCGGGCATGCCCGACGTGTCACTGCCCCGCAGTCCCGCCCAGACCGCGCGGTCGGCGAGCAACCACGCCTCGGTCTCCCGCACCGGCACCAGCGGGATCACGGGTGTGGCCAGCCCCTGCTCCCGCAGGACCTGCACGACCTTCTCGGCCTTGCCGCGCTCGTTGTGGTCGTTGTGGACGCAGATCAGGTGGCAGTCCTCTGCGAGTTCCGTGACCGCCCGGCAGACCCGATCGGCGTCCTTGATCGTCCAGCACTCGCCGATCTCGGTCTTGGCGACGTCCACGACGTGCCGGGCGCCCTTCTCCGTCAGCGCCCGGAGTTGACGGAACACCACGGCCCCTAGGAACCGCTCGTCGGTGGTGTTCTCTGCCAGGAGCCCCGGCACCAGCGGGCGACTCACAGCTCGTCCTGCCGCACGGTGCCGAGGTATTTGCGAACCTGCCGGGGAGACACGAATGTTCCCGGCTCCCCCTCGTCCCGGACGGGCTTGGCCACGGTGACCCGCGACACCCGCTCCTTCTCCGGGTCGACGCGGACGGCCGTGTCCATGAACACCAGCGACTCGGGGCGGGTGCGGTACAGCTCCGACACCACCACAGGCGAGTGGCTCGTGATGATGACCTGCCGCAACGGCCGCTCCAGCGACTCAGGGTCGTTCAGATCGGTCACCCGCTCCTGAATCCGCCGCAGCAACTCGGCGAGCCGCCCCGGGTGGAGCCCGTTCTCGATCTCCTCAACCATGAGCACGCCCGAATGGTCGGGATCGTGCAGCGCCGCGAGGAGCCCAAGGATCCGCAGTGTCCCGTCCGAGAGGAGTGTGCTGGGGACGGCCCCCTGCCCCTCGACGACTAGCTCGAAGGACCACTCCTGGTGTCTCTCATTGACCTCGGTCTTGATCTCCCTGACGTCCGGAATGAGCGCGGCAAGGTCCACCACAAGGTCATCCAAGGCATCGGACGAGCGCATCCGTCCGAGGACGGCGGCCAGGTTGCTGCCGTCCGGCGCCAGGGCGACAACGTCCGCCAACGAACCCCTGCCGCGCATCAGCCGTGGCTCGGGCACGTACTCGCGCACGCTGTCGATACCTGCCCTGATTCGGCTCATCACCCCGGAGAAGGCCTGATCAGCAGCCGTGGGACTGATCGCCTCATGCACGCCCTGCCACACTCGCTGCTGAACGGGAGCGGGAAAGGTCGCCTGCTCGGGGACGTGGAGTATTTGTAGCCGATTGCCGACCTCGCCAGGGATGCCCTTGTCGTCCAGCCGGGTTCCTGCGCGTGTGTCGACACCCACGAATCCGTCCGGAAGCCGCAGCAGTCTGCCTACTCGGACCGCAATCTCCTCGACCGGAGCGCCCTTGACGACTCGGTGAAACAGTTCGAACGGGCGTCCCCGCCGGGCTTCGAGCAAGGCCGTTTCCGGCGAGCGCAACGCCTTCTGGTTGAACTCGATGGCGTCGAAGAGGTTGGATTTGCCGCTGGCGTTGGGGCCGACGAGGGCGAGGAACGGCGGGACGTCCAGCTTGAAGTCCAGGAAGGACTTGAAGCCGTCTATCTCGACGCGGGTGATCACTGACGTACCGCCGTTCCGTGGTCGCCTAGAGTTCCGGGGCCTGGGCCAGGAGGGGGCCGCCCCAGCGGTCTTCCAGGGCCCGTTCGACGGCGGCGCCGACGCGGTAGACGCGGTCGTCGCCGAGGACGGGGGCCATGATCTGCAGGCCGACGGGCAGGCCGTCGGACAGGCCGCACGGGACCGAGATCGCGGCGTTGCCGGTGAGGTTGGCCGGGATGGTGCACAGGTCGGCCAGGTACATCGCGATCGGGTCGTCGGCGCGCTCGCCGATGGGGAACGCGGTGGTCGGCGTCGTCGGCGAGACCAGCACGTCCACCTGCTCGAACGCGGCCTCGAAGTCGCGCTTGATCAGGGTGCGGACCTGCTGCGCCTTGCCGTAGTAGGCGTCGTAGTAGCCCGAGGAGAGCGCGTACGTGCCGAGCATGATGCGGCGCTTGACCTCGGGGCCGAAGCCCTCCGCGCGGGTCAGCGCCATGACCTCCTCGGCGCTGCGGGAGCCGTCGTCGCCGACGCGCAGGCCGTACCGCATGGCGTCGAAGCGGGCCAGGTTGGACGAGCACTCCGACGGCGCGATCAGGTAGTAGGCGGGCAGCGCGTACGTGAAGTTCGGGCAGGAGACCTCGATCACCTTGGCGCCGAGGGATTCGAGGAGTTCGACCGTTTCGGTGAAGCGGGCCGAGACGCCGGGCTCGTAGCCGTCGCCGGCGAACTCCTTCACGACGCCGACGCGGAGGCCGTTGACATCGGCGTGCCGGGCGGCGTCCACGACCGGCGGGACGGCCTCGCTCACCGAGGTCGAGTCCATCGGGTCGTGGCCGCTGAACGCCTCGTGCAGCAGCGCCGCGTCGAGGACGTTGCGCGCGAACGGGCCGGGCGTGTCGAGCGAGGACGCGAACGCGATCACGCCGTACCGGGACGATCCGCCATAGGTCGGCTTCATCCCGACGATGCCGGTGACGGCGGCGGGCTGCCGGATCGACCCGCCGGTGTCGGTGCCCGTGGACAGCGGAGCCTCGTACGCGGCGACGGCCGCGGACGACCCGCCGGACGAGCCGCCGGGGATGCGCCCCAGGTCCCACGGGTTGCCCGAGGTCTGGTAGGCGCTGTTCTCGGTGGACGACCCCATGGCGAACTCGTCCATGTTCGTCTTGCCGAGGATGACCAGGCCGGCCTGCCGCAGCCGCGCCGTGATGGTCGCGTCGTACGGCGGCCGCCAGCCCTCAAGGATCTTGGACCCGGCGGTGGTCGGCATGTCCGTGGTGGTGAACACGTCCTTGTGCGCGATGGGGACGCCGGCCAGCGGGCCGAGCTCCTCCCCCGCCGCGCGCCGCTCGTCCACCTTCCGCGCCTGCGCCAGCGTCGTCTCGCCGTCGACGTGCAGGAACGCGTTGACCTGCCCGTCCACGGCGGCGATGCGGTCCAGATGGGCCTGCGCCACCTCGACGGCCGACACCTCACCGGCGGCGAGCAGCTCCCCGAGCTCCGCCGCGCCCTTCTTGACCAGCTCCATCAGGCCTCCTCGTCCAGGATCCGCGGGACGCGGAAGCGCTGCTCCTCGGCGGCCGGCGCACCGGACAGGGCCTGCTCGGGCGTGAGGCACTCCCGTACCTCGTCCGTCCGGTAGACGTTGGTCAGCGGCAGCGCGTGCGAGGTGGGCGGGATGTCCTCCGCGGCGACCTCCTGCACCCGCGCGACCGCGGAGATGATCTGGTCGAGCTGGGCGGCGAGATGGTCGAGCTCATCGTCGCCGAGCGCCAGCCGGGACAGCCGGGCGAGGTGCGATACCTCGTCACGGGTGATGGCTCCGCCGGCGACTTCGTCCCCGGCGGAGCCATGGGAGGCGGCGTGCTCGTCAATCATGGGATGAGAAACCGTTCTGGCGATGTATTGGGTTCGGCCCCATCCTATGGGCCGCGCACCCCGCCGCCCGACCGGTTTACGCAGGCATGATCTCCGCGCGCCGTTTCATCTCCGCATACGGGGAACGCTTGTCTCGTCCACCCCCGGGACGACGAGAGGAGACCGCCGTGACCATCGGCGGCAGCATCGCCCTGATCATCATCGGCGCGATCCTGGCCTACGCGGTCAACTACGAGTTCAGCGGCATCGACATCCGGCTGGTCGGCATCATCCTGATGGTCGGCGGCGCGATCGGGCTGATCGTCGGCATCGTCCGGATCGCGTCGGCCCGCCGCTCCGTCGAGCGCCGCCCCCCGCCGCGCGTCCGCGAGGAGTACTACGAGGACGACTACGAGACCCGCCGGCGCCCCTACTGACCGCGCTCAGTCCTGCCGCGGCGGGACACCGTACGGCTGCGGCGCGTACTGCTGCGGCACCGCCCCCGGCTGCGGATACGCCTGCGCCTGCGGCGGGACCGTCCCCTGCTACGGGTAGGGCAGCGCCATCGTCTTCGGGGCCGGCGGCTTCATCCCCGCCAGGGCGGCGCCCCCGATGACCGCGCACGAGAGCATGGCGAAGCCGCACGCCACCGTCCCGGCCATGTCCTCGGCCTTGAAGTCCTCCGTGGTGACGTAGTCCATCAACCCGAAGAACATGAACGCCATGCCCATGAGGGACAGGGCGAAGATCACTCCACGCGCGGCATTGTTCATGGCGCGCGATCGTACCGCCGCGCCCGACACCATGTAAGACCCTCCGCAAAGTACCCGGTCATGTCTCGCCCACACAGGCGCCGCGGTGTGACGTCCCGTCCTGCGGGGCTTCAATGGGCGCTCCCGGGAGATCACACCGCGGGTTCCGGGGTCGTGCACTGCTGGCGGCCGAGTGTTGTTGAGTGTCCATTGTCGTACAGGAGTGGCGCCTGAAATGCGAAGAGTGAGGCAGCCCGGGTGGTCTAGAGCGTGACAGCGGCCGCGCGTGGGCTCGCCGAGCCGATTCACCACGTGCGGAATCGATGCTTGCGACCAAGTCGATTGCACGTTCGAGACAGATGACTTAAAGTTATGGTCATGTCACCCTCCGAAATCACCGGCGTGATGGCCTCCACGCCACGGCGGCGACCGGGGACGGCCGATTCGGGGCTGCGTGCGATCGATCCGCCGTTCGTCGCCTCCGGCCCGTGCGGGGTGGCGGTCCGAAACCGGCTCAAGGGGCTGACCGCGCTGGACGAGCAGGTGCTGCGCCAGGTCGGCGCACACCTGGGGTCGCTGGCCTCACGTGACCTCAAGGCACGCTGCGCCGACGGGCTGGAGCACGGCGCGGACACGTGGGCGACGCGTAAGCGGGAGTTGACGGGCGCGTCGTCGGCGCGGTGGGCGGGCGCGATCACCAAATCGTCTCATGATCAGTGGGCGCTGGCCCGCCGCTCCCAGTTAGCTCACCTGCAGTCCCTTGAGGAGGGCGTGAGGACGATCGAGCGCCGGTTGTCGCTGCCGGTGGGTGAGAAGGGCACCAAGCGGGCGCCGGGCGGATACCGGTCCCGGCAGGAATGGTTCGCCAAGTCCCGCCGCCTGCGTGTGCTCCAGAACCGGCTGGCCTCCGAGCGCGCCGACTTCGATGAAGGTGTGGTGCATGTGGTGCGGGGCGGTAAGAAGCTGGCCCGTAACCGGCACCATCTCGACGAGGCAGGAGTGACTCAGGAGGAGTGGCGGGCGCGGTGGGAGGCCGGACGCTGGTTCCTGCACGCCGACGGGGAGAGCGGGAAGCGGTACGGGAACGAGACCATCCGTGTCACGCTCGAGGGTGAGGTGTCCATCCGGCTTCCGGGCCCGCTGGCGGACCTGGCCAACGCCCCCCACGGCCGGTACATCCTGTCCGCCCGAGTGCGGTTCGCGCACCGCGGCACCGAGTGGGCCGACCGGGTGGCGGCCAACCGGGCCGTCGCCTACCGCATCCACCTGGACGTGCCCCGGGAACGCTGGTACCTCACCGCCTCCTGGCAAACCCCCAAGAC
>NZ_JABXFD010000685.1 GCF_013372625.1 Actinomadura sp. BRA 177 | reverse complement strand
ATGTTATGTGTATGGGTCGGGCGGTAGCTGTGTATGCTCGTCGCAAGTCTACGTCTGTGTATGATAGGTATAGGGGACACGCGATGTCCATACTTGCCTCTTCGTCCGCAGCGTCAGATGGGTATAAGAGATAGCGTGATGCTGCTGCACTACACCCTGGCGCTCGGCCCCATCCTGCGGTTCGGCGCCGGCCAGGACGGCACCGGCCAGGACAGTGCCCGGGAGGCGCGCGAGTCGCTGGAGTCGATGGCCTCGGCGGGGGTGCTCCTGATGACCGAGGTGGGGCGCAGCAACAGCCACCTGTCGCCCCGCACCATCGCCAGCCACGACCCCGCCACCGGCGGGTTCGTCCTGACCACCCCGGACGCGCAGGCCGCCAAGTTCCCCACCAGCACCGCCCACCCCGCCGTCGCCAAGACCGCCGCCGTCTACGCCACCCTCGTCCACGGCGGCCGGGAGCGCGGGGTGTTCGTGTTCGCGGTGCCGCTGCGCCACGCGGACGGGACCGTCCCGCCCGGCGTGCGGATCGTCCCGGCGCCCGAGACGACCGGGCTGCCGGTCGACTACGCCGCCGTCCTCCTCGACGGCGTGCACGTCCCGCACGGCGCGTGGCTGCGCGACGGCGCCAGCATCGACGCGGACGGCGCCTTCCACGACCCGGCCGGGTCGCCGGCGGCGCGGCTGACCCGCCCGATGGGCGTCGCCCCGCCGGTGTGGCGGGGCGTCCTCACCGCCGACGCCCGGGTGACCCCGGCGGCATTCCCTTAACCACCACTCCCAGCCAACCAGACAGCATCC
>NZ_JABXFD010000434.1 GCF_013372625.1 Actinomadura sp. BRA 177 | reverse complement strand
GGTTCAGGCGACGTGATTGTGGTGATCAACCCGTCTACCAGGGGTCTCTCTGCGTCAGGCCACCAACCGACGCATTGCGATCATGCTGTGACCAGTGGACTGCCGCCACAGGGATGAAATGGGTTCACTGTTCTACGGAGACTGGAATGACACCATAGCGACACACGCGACCCTGGAATTCGAAGACCGCTTGCCCCTTGCCGCCGGCGGCTATTACGGTGAAGGGGCCTTCGATCCGCCCTCGACACGTGCCCGCCTGGCGGAATCGGACGTCCCCGTCCTGGTGGTCGCCGGCGGCCTCGACTGGGCCCCCACGCCGGAACGCGCCACCGAACTCACGGCCCTCTTCCCGAACACCGCCCTGACCGTCCTCCCCGGCTCCGCCCACTATCCGTGGATCACCGAGCCGGAAGCGTTCGTCTCGGCCATCACCGAGTTCGCGCCTCCTCCGGGATGACCAGCTTCGGGTCGTCGGCGAAGAACCGGAGCGTCCGAGCCTCGGCCCGCTTGCCCATCGGCCGGACGACCGTGACCGGCTCGTGCAACTCCACAACGACATTGGTCTGAGACGCCACAGCCACCGACAGCCGCCCGTCCTCGACCCTGACCATGCCGGACTCGTTGAAATTGCGCGCCACCCGCATCGATGAGATGCGCTCACGCGGAACCCGCAGATCGAAGAAAGCCCCGTACCGGATGCGGAGTTCCCCGTCCGACAGCACATGCGGCCTGGTCACGCACGCCGCGATGACCGCCAGCACGATCAGAATCGAGTACAGATCGACCACAAGAATCACCATGCGGAGCCCTTCCGGAGCCCCGATCCCCCGGAGCAGCATCTCCACGCCGACGGCCTCCACGACCATCGCGAAAAGGAACGACAACTGGAGGGCCAGTTGCCCGCCCGAGTACGACACCCCGACCGCACCCTCCGGCACCCCGTTCCGCCGCCGCGCAACGAACAATGCCAGGCTAACGAGCCCTTTCGTGTCGAACCCCATAATCCTGCGCACCGGCTCGGGCAGCAGCCGCCCCACGCTCCGGAACGCCGCCCACCATCCCGCACCGTCCCGCCGCGCGGCGATGACCAGCCGGCACGCCGCGACGAATTGCAGCAGAAGCACCGCACAAACAGCGACCTCCCCCACAATGGCCAGCGGACGCGGCACCGACACACCCGACGCGACCAGCACAAAGAAGATCAGCTCGGCGGGCACGACCGCGTACATCGCACCCCGCGCCGCCCTCAGCACGTCCGCCCCCGAAGGATCTCCATCAGCAGCCGGAACACTTCGCGCTGCGCGGTAGGCAACTCCTCCAACCACCCACCATCCGCGCCCTGCTCAACCATGAGACCCGCCAACTCCCCGGGCAGATACGCCGCAAGCTCCTCAGCCAGCGCGGCGACCCGCGCATCGTCCGGCGACGCGTCCGCGATCTCGTCCATCCGCGCGTAGATCTCTGCACCGCGCCTGCGCGCCTCCGGCTCCGCCAACGGACGCAGCATCTCGGCGAACCTGGCCCGCTCCTCCGGCCCGGCCGCGGTATCGACCAGCGCGAGCAGCCCCTGGTCGAGTTCGGCGAACCGCGTCCCGCGCGGCAGCCCGCGGAGGACCTCCGCCATCTCCGGCGAAACGGCGGAATCCGGCCGCAATTCCACCTCGGCCAGCAACTCCGCCAGCCGCGCCCGCCTAGCCTCGATCGCCTGCTGCTGCCGCGCCAGGTCGGCGTCCAGCTCGACCAGCACTTCCCGCAGCTCACGCCCCTGCTCGTCGGCCAGGACGTCCCGGATCTCGTCCAGCGAGAGGCCAAGCTCCGTCAGCCTCCGGATGCGGGCGAGCACCACCGCGTCCCGCAGCCGGTACTCCCGGTACCCGTTGGCGCGCCGATCCGGCTCGGGCAGCAGCCCCAGATGGTGGTAGTGCCGCACGGTCCGGGTCGACACCCCGACCAGCGCGGCGAGTTCGCCGATCCGCATGGCTTCATTACAAACGTTGACGCAACGTCAAGGTCAAACGTGTCGTCAGACGATGACGGACGCGATGGCCACGAACAGCTCCTCACCGCTTTCGAGCTCAACGCTGAACATGCCCGTCTCGTCCTCCACGACCTCCACCCGGACGGCCCCGGGGAAGTCCCCAGCCGCCGCGACGAGATAGTCGCGAAGCTCAACAATCGTGTCTCTGCCCAAGGGAACCCACCTCGTCGGCCACCAGTACGCGCCGATCGTCCCGCAGTCCAACCTCCTGGCCCACCCCCAAACCCACTACCGAGCACACCCAGCACTGACGGGCAGCACGAAGGCCCGGACGGACAGACCGACGCAAAGCGGCGGTGGCGCGGCGGGGCCCCGGACGGCGACTGAAGCGCAGCGAGGAATGCGCAGAGGGAGCGAATGCACTGACCGCAGATGGAAGAGCAGCGGCAGCGATCGGGGGCACGGACGGCAGGTTGACGCACTGCAGAGGGGCGCGGGAACGCGATGGTGCCGGACGGCAGATGCAGGACGCCGGGTCGGTGACGATGTCGCTGAAGACGATCGGGCCCTCGATATAGGTGAGGCAGCCCTTCAGCGCCCCTCGTCGGCGGCCTTGACTGCCTCGTTGTTGAAGGGCAGCGGCCGGCGCACTGCTGGGTGGCGGCGTCCTTCGGGATCTCCCGGCGTCCAGCCGCCGCCCTCTCGCCGGTGGCCGTCACTGTCCGTGTCCATGGTCCTGTGGACGGCGGGAAGTTCGGGGTCGGATTTTGGACATTTAGGTTGCTCCGGTCAGGCGATCACGCGTCCTCGCGCCTGCGGTCGTCCAGTCGAAGATCCACTGGTCAGAGGCAGTGAAGCGGAGGCGACGGCCATCTTTAGCCGCTTTTCGGCCCGGTCGATATGACCGCTTCCGGACGGCGATCTTTGTATCCATGCCCGGTTTCGTCCGGTTGTCCTGCCTGCGACCGCCCTGGCGTCACCACCTGGCACACTGTCGGCCACCCCGGCATTTGTGTAGGTCAGCGGTCACATGCGGGCGAGCGTTCGGAAAATTTGGTCCATGACGGAGCGTGGGCGGAGCGTCCCAGCGAGGGATCCAGTGGGCCGCTACGGACGACACATCCGCCACATGTCGCCCATCTGGCCTTTGCTCACCTGATGACGCAAAAGCCCTCGTCAACGCGTTACCGTGCCATCCGTTCGCCGCGGCTTGTGGCGAGGTCACCACTGGTCGAGCGGCGGAGGAGAGCGGTCTGTGGAACGTCATGGTCGGCGCTCGCGTGCTCTGGCGGCCGTCGCCGTCGGGCTGGCCGGCCTGGTCGTGGCGGCGTTCTTCGCATTCCAGGCGTTCCGCGAACATCCGGCCACCGCGGCTCCGCCGATGCCGGCGCCCACCGCGTCCGGCACGGCGACGCCCTCAGTGTCCCCCGTGCTGCCTCGGTCGGCGCCGGTCCGCCTGGACGTGCCGCGGATCGACGTCCGGACGCCGCTGATGAAGCTGGCCAAGAACGCCGACCAGACCGTCGAGACCCCGCCGCTGAGCCGCGCCCAGGAGGCCGGCTGGTACCGGCTGGGCGCGGCACCCGGCAGCCGGGGCGCGGCGGTGATCATCGGGCATGTGGACACGGCCCGCGAGCCGGCGATCCTCTACCGGCTCGGCGACCTGCGTCCGGGTGACCAGGCCCGGGTGCTCCGTGCCGACGGCCGCACCGCGGTGTTCCGGATCGACTCGGTCGAACGCGTCGACAAGGACCAATTCCCCACCCGGCGCGTCTACGGCGATCCCGGTTACGCGGCCATCCGCCTGATCACCTGTGGTGGACGTTTCGACCGCGGCAGCGGCCACTACACGGACAACGTCATCGCCTTCGGTCACCTGGTGCGGTCCGAGGGGGCGCGCTGACATGCCCGCGACCTTCGACCCCGCTGCCTTCGCCGGCTCCGAATGAACCGTGACCATCCCCGACCGGTCCGTTCCCGCCGGACGCCACCGGGTACCCCATGCCGTAGCCGCACGGCCGGCCGCCACGTCCCGGACGGGGCACCTGCTGTCCCCGATCGCCTCGGGTTCCCCGACCGAGACGATGCCCGACCACACGGCGGCCTTGCACCCCGTCGTGGCACCGCCGGTGCGGCCACGGCACGTCCCACCACCCCGTCCGACCGGCCAGCACGCCCGTCCCCGTTCCGCATCGGCGCCCGCCGCCGAGCGCACCACCGAAGGCCGGGACGGCCGGCGGAACCTGCCGCGCATCGCCGTGGCCGCGATGCGCGTGACCGTGCTGATCCCGGCGCACAACGAGGCCAAGCAGATCACCGAAACGATCGCCTCGCTGCGCCGCCAGGAACGTCCCCCGGACCACATCGTCGTGATCGCCGACAACTGCACCGACGCCACCGCCGCGTTCGCGCAACTCTGCGGCGTCGAGATCGTCGGGACGCGCGGCAACGAGCACAAGAAGGCCGGGGCGCTGAACCAGGTCCTCGACCGGCTGCTGCCGATCCTCGGCCCGGAAGACGCGATCATGGTGATGGACGCCGACTCGGCCCTCGACCCCGGCTTCATCCGGCACGGCATCGAGTACCTGGCGGACGGACGCTACGCCGCCGTCGGCGGAACCTTCACCGGCAAACCGGGCGGCGGCGCGGTCGGCATGTTCCAGCGCAACGAGTACGCCCGATATGCCCGCGACGTCCGCCGCCTCCAGGGCAAGGCGCTCGTCCTGACCGGCACCGCCACCATCTTCCGCGCCACGACCCTCCAGGAAGTGGTCGCCGCCCGCCGCTCCGAACGCCTCCCCGGCCTGCCCCACGTCTACGACGTCCGGGTCCTGACCGAGGACAACGAACTGACCCTGGCCATCCTCCACCTGGGCTTCCGCATCCTCTGCCCGCCCGAGTGCACGCTCACCACAGAGGTGATGCCGACCTGGCGGGAACTGGCCCAGCAGCGCCTCCGCTGGAAGCGCGGCGCCCTGGAGAACCTCGTCGACTACGGCTGGACGCCGATCACCCGCCCCTACTGGGGACGGCAGTTGCTCTCCCTGATCGGCATCCTGGTCATCACGGCCTACCTGTCCTCGCTCGCCTACTCGGCCATCTGGCTGGCGGTATCAAGATCAGCCCGCTCTGGGCGGCCATCACGGTGATCTTCATGGTGGAGCGCGTGGTGACCGTCCGGCAGCGCGGCAAGGTCCAGATGGCCCTCGCCGGCACCATCGTCGTCGAAATGGTCTTCGACGTCTTCCTCCAGCTGGTCCAGGCCCGTGCCTTCTGGCAGGCCGCCTGGCGCAAAGAAAGTAAATGGTAGGTCATGTACAACAACCCCCCGATCGGCGGCGTGGCCGCGGGTTTCGGCGGCGCCGCCGCGGCCTCCCCGTGGCTCGGCCTGCAGGCGCTCTGGATCGGCCTGGCCCTGTTCACCCTGGTCTCCGCGGGCCTCGCCGTGAAGCGCATCCTCCCCGCCCGCAAGGGCTGACCCTCCAGAAAGGCCGGGGCACGCGCCCCGGCCTTTTCGCCATTCAGGCGGCCTCGGCGAGTTCGCGGTCCGCGGCCGCAATCGGCGGCGAACCGTCCAGCAGTTCGGCCAGACGGGCCAGGCCGGCAAGACCAGGAAGCACACTGCCGTCCGGGGAGACAACGGCCGGGACAACCTGCGTGCTGCTCCGCCACTCCGCGCGCCACCGCTCCACACGACGCTGACCCATCACCGTCAGGGGCCCGCCGAGCACGCTGACCGTGGCACCGAAGCGCCGCTCGGTTCCGGCGGCCACCCGTCCGGCATCGACCGCCATCGCGAGATCGGGACCATACCGGTGGACGTCCGCCGACGCCCGCGGGTACATGATCTCCGCAACGATCCGGCGGACCTCGTACGGACTGCTCACGTGCCGCCCCTCCACCCAGACCGCCCGGAAAATCGCGCGCCGCACCTCGTCGCCCAGACCATCGGTCAGCGCCTCCGCATAAGCGGCCACAGCCGAGCCGGTGTTGCTGACCACAGGCGGCGGCGCATCCGGAACCCGCTCCCCGGGCCGCGCCAGGTCACCGATCTCCCCCAGCTCACGCGCCCACTCATCCTTCGCCACCGCACTAGGCGTACCGGTCACCGCCAGCCGCGGATCATGCTCGACGGCCCGCCACTCGATACCGCCCGCACCCCGCCGGACGACCTCGTCCACACGCAGGCTCGCCAGATAGGAGTAGGGGCAGTTGAAGTCCCCATAGACGACGTAGCTCATCGCGCATCCCTCCTCCGACGATGGCGGGGTTCTATTTATTACAGCGTGCACTAGTAAAAACTAAAAAACCACCCCCTGTGACGCGGATCTCGCCCTCCATCAACCGCTCTCACGCCCTGCAAGCAGCCGACCGTGCGTCGACGTCAGCACCCCGCGCCGTCGTCCAACGAGGCACCCACCCTGCAATCAAGCCGATCAATCTTCGCCGCCGACCAGGAGGATGGTCAGCCACGAAGAGACGTCCGCCAGCCCAACCGACGTGGGCTCAGCGCGCGAATCCGGGACGGGGGCCCGGCGACCAACCCACCACGCCCCCGCCGACACGGGTCATCCCGCCACGCGGTTCCGAGCCGCAACCTGCCGATGGAACTCGTTGAGCGTCGCTGTGATGACTTCCGCCGCCGCCAGCCAACCGGTGACGTCATCGTCGTTCTTATGATCATTCAGCGGCACCGTGTCGAGCTCCAGCATGCCGTTGTCATAGGCAGTGAGCTTCAGCGTGAGCGTCAGCCCCTTGTCCCGAGGAGTGGGCTGGACGTCCATGGTTTCGCGGATCCGCTTCAGGCTGGCGGGCATCGAAGCCTCCCAATGACTGTTTGGTTACCGGCGTCAATATAGAGCGGACCACACCGAGCCACCCAAACACCGCGCCCGATACTCCCACTAAGGCGCTCAGCTCAGGTGGCCGCGTCGCTCCCGGCCCGGGTATCAGCACCCCGCCGCTCCATCGTGGCTGGCTGTCACTTCCACACCGTAGTCGGCCGTGTTGTCACCAAAGTCGCTGGGAAACCACACGGACAGATAGCCGATCACATCGTTGAGGGGCTTGGTGAAGCAGAGACGCGCCCCCGACGCCACTAACCCCTCTGCAGGAACGGGCCTCGCGTTCTCCATTGACAACTCCCACCCAGCCGCAAGCATCCGAGTTCGGTAGAACGCAAGGACGCTTTCCTCATTGGAAGTAGGGCGATATTGGCGCCCGGCGTAGGCAAAGCCGTCGTCCTCGTCACAACCAGAGTATTGGCCGCGGAGTGTGGCATTCCCAGGATGCAGGCGCAGGACGTCCAACCCACTCAGAGTGGACGCAAGCCGTTCGTCACGGTCGGTACACCCGTACAGCCCGCCAGAGAGCGCCCAATTCGCTCCGACAGCCAACACACCAAGCACGAGCAGGCTCGCAGCCACCACCCCGGCGACGAAAATTCGCCGGCGAGGCTGGCGCGACGCTGCGGGGGCTATATGTCCCGTCCAAGCTGACCGCCAAGGGTCGTGTCTCTGCGCCGACGACTCCTCAAGCGGACTGATCATGCGCGAATTGTGCCAAACACCCAGTACGCGGACGGCCAGCCGCTGGTGCCCATGCGTGGCGGGCGACGTCCCAGTGAGGCTCCCGTGAAAGAACAGGGCCTCCAGGCCCACCGACAGTCGGTCTGGCCAGCCTCGACGCGCAATTGGTCGGCGCACTCGATGGCGGGTGTGCCGCGATTGATAACGCGATGGACCTAGGCAAGGACGAGCTGCGTGTTGCGGGCCAAGCGGACGCGGATAATCAGAACCTTGTCGTCGGTGAGGACAAGCATGACACGGTGCGTGAATCCTTAGGAGGTGACGTCTTCTGCTGCGACCCGGGCGGTGAGACTGGCGCTCTGGATGCCGTGCCCGAGCACCTCGTATAGCAAAAACTGGCCGGACGTTGGGGAGGCGGAGCCGAACCTTGTCACCGGCGCCATCGAGCCAGTACACCCCGTAGGCGTCCATTCCGGCGCTCTCGATGGTGAACGTGCCGGACACGGCACTGCCGGTCGCCTCGCGGATAATGCCACGGCGCTCAGCCCTGACCCCGGCCAGTATTCGTGTGGGGGCGCAGGCGGACTACCCAACACGACCGGACGTGCTCGCCCAGCACCACGCACGGCGGAACACCCGCTCTGACCAGAGCCCGTTGACCTCCCAAACCAGGCCCAGAGCAGGTGGAACCTTGCCGTGCCGGCATGAGCGGCAGGCCGCCCGTCACCACTGGGAGCTCCGGGACGAAACTGGCGCCCGCGGAATCGCCATCATTCCACCGTGTAGCTGGAGAGGCCGACCAACTCCTCTGCATCGCAGAGTCACCGCTCGCGCTGGAGTTGGACGAGGACGACTCTGCAACCAAGCCCTGACGTGCTCGCTCAAAGCAGTTCTACTACCTGCGAGTCACCCTTGGCCTCGACGATGGCCCGCGACGTGGCGCCCCAACTAATCACCGGCTCATGTCCACACGCGCGGTGTATTGGTGTGTGACCCGTCCAAGGTCATCCCGAGCCGTTGTCAGCACCCGAGTTAGCACGCACACCGTCCCGGAGGGTGTCGGGTCTCATGATGTGCGTGGCACATCGGTGCTCAGGACGTGCGTGACACAGGAGGTGCCTGACATGGGATGCCGGATGCAGGCCTGCGCCAGAGCATCGCACCACACAAGTACAGCCCGGCCTGGGGTCACTGATCAGGGGCCACTACTCGTCAGCATACTTGGCCTGAACCCCATGAGTGAACCCATTTCATCCCTGTGGCGGCAGTCCACTGGTCACAGCATGATCGCAATGCGTCGGTTGGTGGCCTGACGCAGAGAGACCCCTGGTAGACGGGTTGATCACCACAATCACGTCGCCTGAACC
>NZ_JABXFD010000088.1 GCF_013372625.1 Actinomadura sp. BRA 177 | reverse complement strand
CCGCCCGCACCGAGGAGGACTGGGCGGCGGCGGCCGTGATGCTGCACAACCTCGCGGTGGCGCACTTCGCGCTGGGCGGCTCCGTCCAGGCCATCGGCTACGGGGAGGACGCGCGGCGCGGGTTCCGGGCGGTCGACCCGCCCGACCTGTACGGGGAGGCGGTCACGCTCGCGACGCTGGCCGACGTCCACGTCGTCCTGGGCCGCTATCTGACGGCGATCGACCACGCGCAGCGGTCCCTGGACATCCACGAGGACCTGGGGGACGGCGGGGGAGTGGCCAAGAGCCGCAGCACGCTCGCCCGCGCCCGGCTGGGCCTCGGCGACTACGAGGCGGCGCTGGAGCACGCGGCCGAGGCGCTCACCGTCCGGCGCCGGATCGAGGACCAGGCGGGCGTGGCCGAGACCCTGCTGACCGTGGCCGGCGTCCACCGGCGCCAGGGGAACGTCCACGAGGCGGTGACGCACGCGCTAGAGGCGCTGTCGATCCGGCAGGAACTCGCCGACATGCACGGCGCCGCCCAGGCGCTGACGGAACTCGCGCGGATGAACGCCGCGCTCGGCCTCCGCGACATGGCCCGGCAGGACGCCGAGCAGGCGCTGCGCACCTACCGGGCCCTGGGCGGACGACACGGGGAAGCGCGCGCGCTGACCACGCTCGGGATGCTGATGTGCGAGGCGTCGAACTTCGCCGAGGCGTTCACCTACTGCGGGGAGGCGCTCCGCCTGCACCGCGACACCAGCGACCGGCACGGCGAGTCGGAGGCGCTCGCGCAGATCGGGATCGTCCACTGGCGGCTCGGCCGGTACCGGGAGGCGCGCGAGCACCTGCTGCGGGCGCTGGAGATCCGCCGCGAGATCGGCGACCAGCACGGCGAGGCACACGACCTGGAGCACCTGTCGGTCGTGATGCGCCGCCTCGGCCGCCCGCAGGAGGCGTTCGTCCTCGGCCTGGAGGCCCTGGACCTGTGGAGCCGGCTGGGCGCGCGCAGCGGCATGGCCGGGACGCTCGGCAGCCTCGCCCGCACCTACTCCTGGCTCGGCCTGCCCGTCGAGGCCGAGCGCGCGGCCCGGCAAGCACTGCACCTGCGCAGATCCGGCGGCGACTGGTACGGCCTCGGCGTCGGCCTCGACACCCTCGCCGCCGTGCTGCGCCGCGCCGGCCGCCCCGAGGAGGCCCTCGCACAGGAACTGGAGGCGCTCGGCTACCTCGGCGAGGTCGGCGACCGGCACAGCGAGGCCACCGGCCTCGTCCACCTCGCCGCCATCCACCTCGACCTCGGCCGCGCCGACGACGCCCTGGACACCGGGCGGCGCGCCCTCGACCTGGCCGCCGAGCTGGGCGCCGCCCGCGAGCAGGCGCACGCGCTGCACGCGATGGCCCGCGCGTCCCAGCTGCTCGGCAAGCACGCCCGCGCGGCCGAGCACGCCGGCGCCGAGATCGTCATCCGCCGGGACATGGACGACCGGCGCGGGCTCCGGCAGGCCCTGGAGCTGCTCGGCGCCTCGCACCTCGCCCTCGGCGACCGGGCCGCGGCGGCCGACTGCGTCCGCCGCGTCCGCGCCCTCGACAACCTGCTTGAATCGGAAAGATCACTCGACATGTGACAAAAGACCTAGTTGATCGGGGCCGCGCCGCGTTCACTGGACCGTGACAGTGTTCGGTGGGGAGGCGGGATGGAGACCAGCCGGTTCTGGGACGCGCTGAGCCCGCGCGCCCGGGAGGCGCTGCGCGAGGCCGGCGCCCCAGTGGTGATCAAGCCGGGCGCCTTCCTGATGCGCGAGCACACCCGCGCGTCCCAGGTCTTCGTGCTGCGCGCCGGCGCCGTAAAGGTCTGGGTGGACCGGGACGGCGAGATCGCCATCCTGGACGTCCTCGGGCCGGGCGACCTGGTCGGCGAGGTGGAGGCGGCCGACGGCGGGATCCGGCACGCCAACGTCGAGGCGCTGACCCGGGTGGAGGCGCTGGTGCTGCCCGCCGCCCGGTTCCGCGGCGTCCTGGACGCCCATCCCGGCTCGGTGTGGGCGGTCGCCGCCGTCCTCGCCGAGCGGCTGCGCGACTCCAACGACCTGCGCGTCGGCCACTTCCCGGACGCGCCCGAGCGCCGCCTCGCCTCCCGGCTGCTGCGCCTCGTCGAGCGGTTCGGCACCCCGGTCAAGGAGGAGCGGCCGGACGGGGTGACGGAGGAGGGCGTCCACGTCCAGGTGCCGATGTCCCAGCAGGACCTAGGCCGGTGGGCCGGGATGGGGCGCCGCAAGGTCGCGCAGATCCTCGCCGCCGAACCGCTCCGGGGCGGACTGACCGTCGCCCGCAACGCGATCGCCGTCCGCTCCGCCGACGCCCTGCGCCGGATGGCCGGTGACGACTAGAAGGCCGCCGAGCGGTGCGGCCAGGGCGGCGACACGGGACGCGTTCCCTCCGGCCGGACGTGCACGCCGGAGCCGTCCGTGCGGCCGCTCAGCCAGCCGAGCAGCGCCCGTCCCGAACCGGACGCCTCCGGGCCGCCCGCCGTCCAGCCGAGGTCGGCGGCCTTGCCGTAGTCGGTCGCGGTGATCCGGTAGCCGGCCAGCTCGCCGCGCTGCCCGTCCGGCAGCGCCGCCAGGTCCGCCAGCGTCGCCGCCGACGCCCACCGGACGTAGGACTCCGGCCAGTCGGCGGGCCCGTACCCGGCGGCGAGGTCGACATGGTGCGCCTCCACCTCGTTCCACCGGCGGAACACCGTGTACCAGGCGGGATGCGGCCAGCCCTGCATCGCCTTCACCGGAGCCTCCCAGACGTCCGCGGGCAGCGCGCGCGCCTGCTCGGCGAACCGCGCGCCGGTGGCGCGGACGTCCGCGATCAGCTCGGCACCGCCGCGCCCGGCGCCCGCGTCGAGGTCGGCGTTGCGCCGGTCGATGCTCGGGTACTGCGGGATCTCCACACCGGTCCGCGCCCATTCGAGCAGGTTCCAGAGGGAGTCGGCGTTGCGGGCGATATGGGTGGCGACGTGCCCGCGGCTCCAGCCCGGCAGCGCCGACGGGCCGCGCAGTTCCGGCTCGGTGAGCCCGCCCAGCGTCCCGGCGATCCGCTCGGTGCCCGCGTCCAGCTCGTCGATCACATCGCGCCAGTCCATGACCCCTCCTCAACCGAAAAAGACCCTCCATCCTGTCGCACCCGCCGGTCCGGTGCCAGACAATGGTGATCATGGACCTTCCGATCTGCGCGACCTGCGGCGTCCAGTACGGCGGGCCGCGCCCCGACTGCCCGATCTGCGAGGACGAGCGCCAGTACGTCGGCTGGGACGGGCAGAAGTGGACGACCCTGGAGGAACTGCGCGAGGGCCACCGGGGCCGTGTCGCCGAGGAGGGGCCGGACGTCGTCGGCATCGGCACCGAGCCGTCCACGGCCATCGGCCAGCGCGCCCTGCTGGTGCGCGCCCCGTCCGGCAACGTCCTGTGGGACATGGTCACGCACATCGACGACGACCTGATCCGCCAGGTCAACGACCTCGGCGGCGTCTCCGCGATCGCGATCAGCCACCCGCACTTCTACGGCAGCATGATCGAATGGGCGCACGCGTTCGACGCGCCCGTCTACATCCACGAGGCCGACCGCCGCTGGGTGGCCCGCCCGGACGACTCAGTCGTCTTCTGGGAGGGCGACACCCACGAACTCGCCGACGGGCTCACGCTGATCAACGCGGGCGTGCACTTCGACGGCGGCCAGGTCCTGCACTGGCGCGACGCCCGCGCCCTGTTCTCCGGCGACATCCTGACGGTCGTCCAGGACCGCGACTGGGTGAGCTTCATGTACAGCTACCCAAATCACATCCCGGAGCGCCCGCGCATCGTCCGCCGGGCCCTGCGCCTCCTGGAGCCCTACGACTTCGACCGCGTCTACGGCGCCTGGTGGCGGAAGATCGTCTACACCGACGGCAAGAACGCCGTCCGCCGCTCCGCCGACCGCTACCTAACCTTCGCACTGGACGACGAGTAACTACCCGAGCGCCTCGGCCAGGACCGCCCGATCCTAGTACTCCCGCCAGTGCACCACGCGCCCGTCCCGCGCCCGCAGCACCACCACGAAGTTCGCGGCCTCCCGCTTCCCGGTCCCCGGAACGGAGGCCACCATCTCGTACTCGCCGACGATGACCTCGGGATCGGCGGTCTCGTGGACGACCACGTTGCGGAACTTATCGAACTCGACAGGCAGGGCCTCGCGCCCCTCGCGCAGCCGCTCCGCGACGGCCGCGCGCCCCTGGAAGCGCCGCTCGGCCCAGCCCGGCGCGAACGGCATCTCGATCATGACGTCCTCAGCGAGCATCCCCTCGTCAGTGAACCTCCTGGCCGAGGAGGGCACGCCCCATAGAGCCCGGCGACCAGATCATGGTCCTGCCCCAGGTCATCGGCGCCCTCCGCCCCCGCCAGGGCTGGTGGCGCGAAGTAGGTCGGTACTGGAAGCGGGATCCGACGATCCGGTCTATGCCGGTTCGATGGCGACCAGATAGAGGTCGAACTCATTCTCTGTGAACACGATGATGTGGTCACCGGCGCGCAGTGTCCACTGGCCACCCTGACCTGGCTGGGCATCGTCGGTTATCCCTTGCCGGGCCGTCCGTACCAGTGCCAGGGCGATCGCAGCCTGGGCGTCCTTGCCCAGCATGTCGTACGCTTGGCCCGCGAGCCTCTCCCACTCGATGTGGAACGACATCAGCCGCGTGTCTCCGGGATCTCCCTGAGTTCCTGCTTGATGTGTTCGGGGAGCCCCGTCCGCTCGATGAACTCCTCGACCGTCATTCGCTCGGTCTCTCCTGCTGCCTTCGCCCGGAGGAAGCGCGCGTGCATGGCCGCTCGCCGGAGGTTCTGGAATTCCTCAACAGGGACGACCACGGCCATCTCGCCGCCAAGATGAATGAGGTCGTGCTCGCCGAGAGGCGGGTACGGGTCTGACGCCGCGGGACTGCTCATGCGGGCAGCATAAGCCATCGGCGACCACGTGAGAGGGGTGTCCGAGGCACTCGCGAGGGTGTTGTGGTGGCGGGGGGTGTTCGAACACGTGTACGGTGCGGAGGGTCGTCCGGACCGTTCGGGACGGGCGGGTAGCTTCAGGAAATGCGGCGGCGGCCGCCGCCGTTGAGGAGTCGGGGGATTCTGTCGTACCCCGTGGCTAGCCTGAGAGCGGGCTGTCTTCTCCCCATCGCCGCGCCCCAGAAGAGGAACCGGAATAACGCCGTGCATGACCGACTCATCGTGCGTGGAGCACGCGAGCACAACCTGAAGGACGTCTCGCTCGACCTCCCGCGGGACTCCATGATCGTGTTCACCGGTCTGTCGGGTTCCGGGAAGTCCAGCCTGGCGTTCGACACGATCTTCGCGGAGGGCCAGCGCCGGTACGTGGAGTCGCTGTCGGCCTATGCCCGGCAGTTCCTCGGCCAGATGGACAAGCCCGACGTCGACTTCATCGAGGGGCTGTCCCCGGCGGTGTCGATCGACCAGAAGTCGACCAGCAAGAACCCGCGGTCGACGGTCGGCACGATCACCGAGGTGTACGACTACCTGCGGCTGCTGTACGCGCGCATCGGGCACCCGCACTGCCCCGAGTGCGGCCGGCCGATCAGCCGGCAGGCGCCGCAGCAGATCGTCGACCGGGTGCTGGAGCTGGAGTCCGGGACGCGGTTCCAGGTGCTCGCGCCCATCATCCGCGGGCGCAAGGGCGAGTACCTGGAGCTGTTCCGCGAGCTGCAGTCCAAGGGGTACTCGCGGGCGCTGGTCGACGGGCAGATGATCCGGCTGGACGAGCCGCCCAAGCTGAAGAAGCAGGAGAAGCACGACGTCTCCGTCGTTGTTGACCGGCTCTCGGTGAAGGATTCGGCGCGGCAGCGGCTCGCGGATTCGGTGGAGACCGCGCTCGGGCTTGCGGGCGGCACGATTGTGCTTGACTTCGTCGACCTTGACGAGGGTGACGAGAACCGCACCCGGATGTACTCCGAGCATCTGTACTGCCCCTACGACGACCTTTCGTTCGAGGAACTGGAGCCGCGGTCGTTCTCGTTCAACTCGCCTTATGGCGCGTGTCCTGACTGCACCGGGCTGGGGACGCGTATGGAGGTCGACCCCGAGCTCGTTGTTCCGGACGAGGAGCTGACCCTCGGCGAGGGCGCTATCCAGCCGTGGTCCAACGGGCATGTGAGCGACTACTTCCTGCGGCTGCTGTCCGCGCTGGGCGACGCCATGGGGTTCGACCTCAACACCCCCTGGCACAAGCTGCCCGCCAAGGCGCGCAAGGCCGTGCTCAACGGGCACGAGACCCAGGTCCATGTGCGGTACAAGAACCGCTACGGACGGACGAGGTCGTACTACACGGCCTATGAGGGCGTGATCCCGTACATCCAGCGGCGGCACGCCGAGTCCGAGAGCGACTCCAGCCGGGAGCGGTTCGAGGGCTACATGCGGGAGATCCCGTGCCCGACGTGCGAGGGCGCCCGGCTCAAGCCGGTCGTGCTGTCCGTCACCATGGGCGGGATGTCGATCGCCGAGGTCGCCGCCATGCCGATCGGCGAGGCCGCGAAGTTCCTCCTGGCGATGGAGCTGAACGAGCGCGAGACGCACATCGCCGAGCGCGTCCTCAAGGAGATCAACGCCCGGCTCGGGTTCCTGCTCGACGTCGGCCTCGACTACCTGACCCTCGACCGGGCGTCCGCGACGCTCGCGGGCGGGGAGGCGCAGCGCATCCGGCTCGCGACGCAGATCGGCTCCGGGCTGGTGGGCGTCCTGTACGTGCTGGACGAGCCGTCCATCGGCCTGCACCAGCGCGACAACCACCGGCTGCTGGAGACGCTGATCCGGCTCCGCGACATGGGCAACACGCTGATCGTCGTCGAGCACGACGAGGACACCATCGCCGCCGCCGACTGGATCGTCGACATCGGCCCCCGCGCGGGCGAGCACGGCGGCGAGATCGTCGTGTCCGGCACCGTCGAGGACCTGAAGAAGTCCGACCGCTCGCTGACCGGCGCCTACCTGGACGGGCGGCGGGAGATCGCCGTCCCGCAGATCCGCCGGCCGCGCACCAAGGGCCGCGAGGTCACCGTCCGGGGCGCGCAGCAGAACAACCTGCGGGACGTGGACGTCGCGTTCCCCCTGGGTGTGCTGACCGCGGTGACCGGGGTTTCGGGGTCGGGCAAGTCGACGCTGGTCAACGACATCCTGTACAACTCGCTGGCCAAGAAGCTGAACGGGGCGAAGACCGTCCCCGGCAAGCACAAGCGGGTCAACGGCGTCGACCAGCTCGACAAGGTCGTGCACGTCGACCAGTCGCCGATCGGGCGCACGCCGCGCTCCAACCCGGCGACCTACACCGGCGTGTTCGACCACATCCGCAAGCTGTTCGCGCAGACCATCGAGGCGAAGGTGCGCGGCTACCAGCCGGGCCGGTTCTCCTTCAACGTCAAGGGCGGCCGCTGCGAGAACTGCTCCGGCGACGGCACCATCAAGATCGAGATGAACTTCCTGCCGGACGTCTACGTCCCGTGCGAGGTCTGCCACGGCGCCCGCTACAACCGGGAGACCCTGGAGGTCCACTACAAGGGCAAGACGATCTCCGAGGTGCTCGACATGCCGATCGAGCAGGCCACCGAGTTCTTCGAGCCGATCAAGGCGATCCACCGGCACCTGAAGACGCTCAACGACGTCGGCCTCGGCTACGTCCGGCTCGGCCAGCCCGCCCCGACGCTGTCCGGCGGCGAGGCGCAGCGCGTCAAGCTGGCGTCCGAACTGCAGAAGCGCTCCACCGGCCGCACCATCTACGTGCTGGACGAGCCGACCACCGGCCTGCACTTCGAGGACATCCGCAAGCTCCTCGGCGTGCTGAACGGCCTGGTCGACAAGGGCAACACGGTCATCGTCATCGAGCACAACCTCGACGTCATCAAGACCGCCGACTGGATCGTCGACATGGGCCCCGAGGGCGGTTCGCGGGGCGGCACCGTCGTCGCCACCGGCACCCCCGAGGACGTCGCGAAGGTCGAGGCCAGCCACACCGGCCAGTTCCTCAAGAAGATCCTCGGCTAGGACGGCGAGGGGCCGGTGCGGGCTTCCCGGAACCGTCCACCAAGATGGAACCCATGGGAGAGAACGTGATGCCCCGGGCGGCCGGGGACGGGGGGATCGGGCGGCGCGCCGCGCTGTGCGGCTGCGCCGGCGTCGTCGGCGCCACCGTGATCGCCGGATGCGGCGGCAGCGGCGGGGGCGGGGCCAAGTCCGCCGCGGACCTCAAGGGCAAGCAGATCGCGAAGGCCGCGGACGTCCCCGTCGGCGGCGGCAAGATCTACGGGGACGAGAAGGTCGTCGTGACGCAGCCCACCCAGGGCGCGTTCAAGGCGTTCACGGCGGTGTGCACCCACCAGGGCTGCACGGTCGGCAGCGTCCGGAACGGGATCATCCACTGCCCGTGCCACGGCAGCGAGTTCAAGATCACAGACGGTTCGGTGGCGAAGGGGCCGGCCGACCGGCCGCTGCAGGAGTACCCCGTCCAGGTGGAGAACGGCGGCATCGTCGTCACCTGAATTGGTTCCGGTTTGAACCAATTCGGCCGCTCGTTCGTGTTTCCAGGTGATGAAAGAACCACGACATGTCACCGGAGGGGCGAACATGCCACAGGGGTCCGAGAGCAAGGCGGACGGGACGGAGCGGGAACCGGGGAACGCGCGCAGCCGCAGGGGGCTGCTCATCGGCGCGGGCCTCGCGGGCGTGGCCGGGCTGGCGGCCGCGTGCGGCGGGTCCGGCGACTGTCTCTGATACACATCT
>NZ_JABXFD010000053.1 GCF_013372625.1 Actinomadura sp. BRA 177 | reverse complement strand
AAGCGCAGCAGCGCGGTCGCCAGCTCGCGCGCCGGGCGGCCGCGCCGGGCCCGGTCGTCGGCGGCCATCTCGATCAGCAGCTCCACCGCGTCCAGGCACCGTCCGACCAGCCGGAACTGCGGGAACACCTGGCGCAGCGACGCGAACGGCAGCAGCACCAGGTCGTGCCGCTCGCGCGCGTGCGCGCGCTCGTGCGCGAGGACCGCGGCCAGCTCGCCGCGGTCGAGCAGTTCGAGGGTTCCAGCGCTGACGACGACCTTGTGCGAGCGGACGCCCGGCACGCAGTACGCGGCGGCGCCGGGATGGTCGAGGACGAGGGTGCCGGGCACGGACGAGTCGCGGCGCGACACCAGCGCGAGCAGCGCCCGGTGCCGCCGCCGGGCCCGCACGACGCGCAGCACCGCGAACATCAGCATGACCAGCAGCACGGCGGTGAGGCTGATCGCGCCGAGCAGCGAGGCGACCTGGACGGCGTTGAGCCGGGCGGCCTGGTCGTCGTAGAGGCCGGGCAGCCCGCCGAGGACGCCCTTGCGGTACGGGAGGAGGGCCAGGCCGAGCAGGGCGCCGATCGTGGCGACGCCCCAGCACAGCCCGAGGGCCTGCCAGAGCGCGATCCCGATGCGCGGCGCCCGCCACGTCCACTGGGCCCGGGACAGGAAGTGCGCCCCGCCGACGGTCCCGAGTGAGATCAATGCGAGCAGGGCGGCGCCGGTCATGCGGGCGGTTCCTTGCGTGTGAGACCTGCGAGGGTCTGCCGGATCACGTCGATCTCGTCCCGCGAGACGGACCGGACGAAGTGCGCGAGCGCCGCGTCCCGGTCACCGGTCTCGTTCAGCGCGCCCAGCATCAGCTCGGTCACGTACATCTCGCGGCTCGCGACCGGGTGGTAGCGCCAGGCGCGGCCGTCGCGCTCGCGCTCGAGGAAGCCTTTCTTGGCAAGCCTGTCCAGCACGGTCATGACCGTAGTGTGCGCAAGGTCCCGGTCGCCAGCGAGCGCGCGGCTCACGTCACGGGCCGTCGCCGCCTCGTGGCCGGCATCCTCCCGCGCCCACAGGACCTCCATGACCGTGCGTTCAAGCTCTCCCAGACCCTTCACGCCTTTAAGGTTATCTGACCGAGACGAAGGTCACCACGTCAGGTAGTACTACCGCCTGTAGGGGGCACGACGAGGCCCAGCTCGTAGGCGATGATGACCAGCTGGACGCGGTCGCGGGCGTCCAGTTTGGTGAGCAGGCGGGCGACATGCGCCTTGGCGGTCGCGACGCTGATGTAAAGGTCGGCGGCGATCTCCTGGTTGGACATGCCGCGTCCGACCAGGGTGAGGACTTCGCGCTCGCGGTCGGTGACGCCGTCGACCCGCCTGGGCTCGGGCCGCGGTTCCGGACGGGCGGCGAACTCCTCGATCAGCTTCTTCGTGACGCTCGGCGCGATCAGGGCGTCCCCGCCGGCGACGACGCGGATGGCCGCGAGGATCTCCTCCAGCGCCATGTCCTTGACGAGGAAGCCGCTGGCGCCCGCTTTCAGGGAGGCGTAGACGTATTCGTCGTCGTCGAACGTGGTCAGCATCAGGACATGGGCCGTGGTGATGCGGCGGGTGGCCTCTATGCCGTCCATGTCGGGCATGCGGATGTCCATGACGACCACATCGGGTTGGACGTTCTCGACCAGTTCGACCGCTTCGACGCCCGTCCCGGCCTCGCCGACGATCTCCAGGTCGGGGTTGTCGGCGATGAGGACGCGCAGGCCGGCGCGGATCAGCGGCTGGTCGTCGGCCAGGACGATGCGGACCGTCATCGTCCCGCCAGCGGGATGCGCGCCGTCACCCGGAAGCCGCCTCCGGGACGCGGCCCGGCGGTGAACTCGCCGCGGAGGAGGGTGACGCGTTCGCGCATCCCGACGAGGCCGTAGCCGGTGCCGACCATGCCGCCCTGCCCGTCGTCCTCGATCTCGACGACAAGTTCGTCGTCGCGGTAGTCGATCGTCACACGGCCATTCTCCGTGCCCGCGTGGCGGACGACGTTGGTGACCGCCTCTTGGACGATCCGGTACGCGGAGAGATCGACGTCCGGCGGGAGGGGTCTGGGGGTGCCTGTCGTCTGGACGTCGATGTGCACGCCCGCGTCCTTGGTGGCCTCTGCCAGCCGGTCAAGGTCGTTGAGGCTGGGCGCCGGGCCGAGCGGGGCCGTGCCGGGGTCGTCTTTGCGGAGGGCGGTGAGCATCCTTCGCAATCCGGACAGGGTGTCGCGGCTGGTGGCCTCGATGGCGTCCAGCGCGTTGCGGGCCTCGGCCGGCTGCGTGTCGATCACCCGTCCGCCGACGCCCGCCTGGATCGCGATGATCCCGATGCTGTGCGCGACCATGTCGTGCAGCTCGCGGGCGATCCGGAGCCGCTCCGCCGCGACGGCCTGCGCGGTGGCCTGCACACGCATCGCCTCGGCGTGCGCGCGCCGCACCCGGACCGAGTTGCCCGCCATCCAGGTGATGGCCATCGCCAGGACGATCGTGATGAGGAAGCTCTCGCTCGGAACCAGGAAGGCGGAGACGGCCAGAGCCTGCAGGACCCCGGTCACGACGGCGACCGGGACCGAGGTACTTCGCGGGCGGGTCGCCGCGATGTAAGCGACGGCGAGGTCGGTGAGCAGCAGAAACAGGCCGGCGACCGTCCCGTTCGGCATCTCCAGGAGCGCGAGAGTCCAGGCGGCGAAGAGGATCACGTGCACGGGCAGCGGATGGCGTATCAGCAGGGCCGCGACCAAGCCCGTGAGAGCGGCCGAAAGCAGGATTTCGACCCCATCGAAACCCTGCGTGCCATGGCTGACCGTGACGAAGAGAATGCCGGGGTACAGGACCGCCCCCAGCCAGGCGAGGACCATCCATGCAATGCGGCGCATTCGGCCCAACGGGAGGGTGAACATGCGGCGATCGTAACCGCCGACCTCGTCCCGCACATTGGCCTGCGGGCTTAATCCTGCGGGCTACAAGCGCTTTTCGGGAATGTGTCCGGCGGCCCGATGACCGTTGCCCATGACGACCGGCACCGTTCATCAACATGAAACGCTGGGTGTCCTTGATATTCGTGCTTGAAGTCCTGGGAATCGTGGCCTTCTCCGTCGTATACGACTCGCTGGACTTCCGCATCTACTGGCTAGGCGGCCACGCCATAACGGACGGCGCCGACCTCTACCAAGAACAACTCGCCGATCACTGGTTCACCAACACACCCTTCATGGCGGCCCTGTTCACTCCCCTGGCCGCGCTCCCGCTGACCGTCTCCCGGCTGCTGTGGCAGTTGGCCCCGCTGGCGGCCTTCATATGGGCCTGCTGGACGACGCTCCACATGGCCGGCCGCCATGTCCCGATCGTGCCGGTGGTGGCAGCCGGTCTTCTCCTCGAACCGGTCTGGCACACGTTCTTCCTGGGCCAGGTCAACCTGTTCCTGCTGGCCCTCGTCCTCGCGGACATGCACCGCGTCGCCCTCGGCCGTCCCGCCGGAATCGGCATCGGCATAGCGACCGCGATCAAATTGACCCCGGCCATATTCGTCGTCCTGCTCCTGATGACACGGCGGGCGAAGGACGCGGTCACGGCCACCGCAACCTTCGCCGTCTGCACCCTGCTCGCCTACTTCATCGCGCCCGATGCGTCCCGCGTCTATTGGCTGCACACCTTCTACGACACGTCGCGTGTGGGCGTCCCGTACATCAGCAACCAATCCCCTTTGGGCGCGCTGACCCGAATCCTGTGGAGGACGACCGAGGTAGGCGACTGGTACACCGCCATTCCGCTGACAATCGGCATTTTCGGCCTCACGACCGCCGCCATCTGGGCACGCCGCGGCGACTGGCTGGCCGCCACAGCGACAGCAGGCGCAACCAGCCTGCTGGTCTCCCCCATCTCCTGGGCACACCACTGGGTATGGGTCGTCCCCGCCCTGGCGGTCCTCCTCCGAAACAACAACCGGAAGACGGCCCTGACCGCTTACCTCCTCTTCGTGCTGTCACCCCTCTGGTGGACGCCCCACAACGGCCACCCACTCGAATACGGCTTCCACTTTCTGCTGACGCCGGTCGCGAACTGCTACCTGCTGGCAGGCGTGTTCTTCCTCGTCCACATGGCCGTCCGCCTTCGCGATCAGGACGCGTCCAGGACCACGAAGGAGCCGAGCATCCGCCGCAGCCAGCCGCCTCGGGGTCGCCTTTCGATACGCCTGGCCCGCGCGGGCGGACGGCGGTCCGGGGGCCTGGAGTGCACGGCCGGACGGGGCGTCCTCGGGGGCGCGGGCACGGCCCGTCCGGCCGTGCGGTTCTGGAGGGCCGCCCGCGAGTAGCGGCCCAGGTGACGGGTCGACTCGTCCAGCAGGCGCCCGAGCGCAGCAGGGTCGGGCGCCTCGACCAGCCGATCTCCCGCCAGCGCCCACCAACTTCCGGTGAACTCGCCCCGCCATACGCAGCAGCCGGGGAACCGGCGCGCCATCTCGGCCGCGACCCGCTCGGGGTCGAGTTCGGCCGCCGCCCAGGGGGTCACCGCTCCTCCCCGGTGAGGTGGCCGAGGACGAACACGGCCGCGTCCGTCACCCGGTCGGCAGGCGCGATCGGCTGCCCCGACATCGTGAAGTACCAGAGCCGGCCGCCGTCCTCGTCTCGGACGCGGCAGGAGATCGTGTCGCTCTCACGCCGTCCGCAGCACTCCTTGACCTGCGGACTCGTCACCCGAAGCCCGTCCGAGTCGAGCTGGACGTCGAACTTGCGCGCGGCCAGATGTGCCCCAAGCGCCGCGAGCCGCGCCAAGGGAGTCGTACGATCGTCCACAGCCAGGACCTCTTTCCTGGTCAGGCCCCGACCCACACGGTGTTGCTGCACCGGGTCGGGGCCGCTTTCGTTTCCGGGGAGGGGACGCACGTCAACTCGTCCCGCGACTCTCAGTAAATCCACGTCACAGCGCGCAAGAAAAGATGAGAATGCGGAGACAGACCCGGAGACAACCCGGAGACTCAAAGTCTCCGGGTCCACAAAGGGGGCAGACACCAATGACGGCCCAAAACCCCCCAATATGGGCAACCCGCCTGCGCGTCGAACGTGACGCGCGGGGCTGGAGCAAACACGAGATGGCCAGGCAACTCCTGCGCGCGGACGGCCTGGAGCGCGGCAACGCGGCCAACCTCGCACGCCAGATCTACGACTGGGAGAGGGGCCTCCACTTTCCCCGCGACTGGGCACACGCCTACGCAAAGGCGTTCAAATTAGACCCTTCCGACCTCTTCCCAACCGGGCCGACAACGGGTGCATCCTCTACGTATGACCCCGAATCCTTCGAGGACGACGACGTGAGGCGCCGCGAATTCCTGGGTGTCATCGCCGCCGCCACCGCCACCGTCCCGTTCCACGGCGACCCCGCGCGCCTCCGCGCCTCCCTCACCGGCACGCTCACCACCGAGGCCACCGGCCACGACGCCGACGCCTGGGAACGCGTCGTCTTCGACTACGCACACGAGGCGGGTTACCTGCCGCCCGAGCAGGTGCTCCCCGAGATGCTCGCCGATCTCTCCGAACTGGACCTGCTGATCTCCCGCGCCAACGCCACCGCCCGCCCACGCCTCATCCACTCGGCCGCGTACCTCTCGGCCTTCACCGCCATTGGCATGCTCGGCCTCGGCGACGTCCGCTCGGCGCGCCGCTGGTGGCGCACCGCCATCCGAGCCGCCGACGAGTCCGGCGACCCCCAAGCCGCCGCGTACGCCCGTGAACGGCAGGCGGTGTTCGCGCTCTGCGACGCCCACCGCGAGCAGTTCGCCTTAAACCTCGCCGAGGAAGCCATAGCGATCTCCGAAAGGACACCGTGCGCAGGACTGGCAGGCGGACACGCAAGCAGGGCACAGGCACTCGCCCAGATGGGACGTGACACCGAGGCACGGGCGGCGTTGGACGACCTCAAGCAGGTGTTCGAGCGTCTCCCCGACCGCGTCCTCAGCGGCCGAGAGTCACAACTCGGATGGTCTATCAAGCGACTGCATCACACAGCCAGCTTCGTGTACGCCCACACGGGCGACCAAGCCCGTGCGCTTCAGGCCCAAGACGATGCGCTAGCCGCCTACACGTCCAAGAGCGTCCTAGGGCCGGCGCAGGTCGAGATGTACCGCGCGACCACCCTCATCCAAGAAGGCGACACCGACGCCGGCGCACAACACGTGATGCATGTCCTGGAAGGACTACCAGCCGGACACCGCAAAACCCACACCGTCCGCAAGAACGCCATCACCGCCCTCTCCAAGGCATCCCCCAAGGACGTCCGACGACCAGCCGTCCGCGACGCCTACGCCATGCTCGCCCCCGCCGCGACCCACTAACCGCACCACCAGCGCTCAACCGAAGTGAGCACTGCCACACCAGCCCCGCGTCCGCCGCGTCCCACTAACCACATCAGCGCCGCTCAACCGCAAAGAGCGCTGCCACACCACGCTCACGTCCGCCGCGACCCGCTAGCCGCATCACCGCCGCTCAACCGAAGAGAGCGCTGATACACCCCCGCCGCGTCCGCCGCGTCCGCCGCGTCCTCAGGCGTCCGGCCACCGGTCTGCCGGTCACGCTGACGTGTCCGCCACCTGCTCCCAACCTGCACGATGGCGGTGCCGTCAACTTCGGCCTGCTGTCCCTCCCGGACGAAGGCGATCATCTCGTCGAGCGTCCTATCCACTTGGCGATCTGCCGCGGCTTGGACGGCCAACTCCCCTGCTGTCCGGCCTGCTGCGCCCTCCGGTCATCGGGGTCCGCGGATGAGGGTCGTCCATAGTGGGTCGATGTGCCCTATCCAGGCATCCTGATCGTCTGCGAGGGGGCGGGCCAGTGGCAGCGGCGCGAAACGGCACGCGAACGTCAGCCCCACATCGTCCCCCGAGCCGCCCACCACGTGCTCCTACGCACTGGACGTCTCGGCCGGTACCCGAAGCTGGAAGTAGGTGGTCCGACGCGGCTGCCGCGTGTGCGGGTGAGGCGAGTCCTCCACGATGACCTGCCGGATAACCGAGGCGGTGGCGAGACCGGTCTCTTCGACGACCTCCCGCAGGACGGCCGCCTCAAGACCCTCGCCGGGACGCACGCCGCCCGCGGGAATCTGTGTACCGGCTTCAGGCATCCCCACATGATCGAAGACAAGCAGCTCAGGCCCCACGCCACACCTGATCACGTAGGCCGCCACACGAACCCTGCGCGAACCCACCCAAGCACCGCCGTCCACCGCCATGGTCCGTCCTTCACCTCACTTGGCTTCGCGAATCTTCTCCACCAGCTTCCAGACAGCACTCGAAGGGTTGGACGGCAGGCCCATCGTGCAGCCTGCGCGATCCGGGCGAGTCGGCCGTCCGTCTCAGCCATCGGGTTGGCGTGGCCCAGGGGCTTGGGATGCCGCCGGTCTAGGGAGCCAAACTCGCCCCAGGTCGGCTGTGTGAAGTCCTTGAGCGAGGTACCGCAACTCGCCGGGAGTTAGGAGAGGGGGTTGTGGGCGCAGCCTGGGGTTGTGTGGCCTGAGACGCCGGATAGGAGGTGGCGGAGTTCTGTCAGGGCGTCGGCCAGGGCGGTTTGTTGGTCTGGGGCTCGGGCGATGTCCAGGGCGGTTTCGCAGATTCCGCCGTAGAGGAGCGAGGTTGCGGGGTCTAGGGGGCGGTCGGGGATGCAGCCGGCCTCGATCGCGATGGCCAAGCCGCGTCGCATCTGGTCCTTGCATCCTGCCTGGATGTCGCGCATGGCCGACCAGCCGAGGGCGCCCGGCGCCTCCAGGAGGGTGATCTGGCGGACGGCGGGTTCCAGCGACGCCTCCAGCAGGGCGCGGCAGCCCGCGAACATTCCGTCCCACGGGTCCTGTTCGGCCTGGAACGCCTGCCGGACGGTCGCGGCGAGCTTCTTCTGGTCTGCGGCGTAGACCTCGCGGAAGATCTGTTCCTTGTTGCTGAAGTGGTGGTAGAAGGCGCCGCGCGTCACCTTGGCCCTGGCGCAGATCGCGTCCAGGGAGGTGGCGGAGAAACCGTCCTCGATGAAGAGTTCGCGAGCCGCCGCGACCAGGGCGCCCGTGGTCGCCCTGGTGCGTTCCTGCTGGCTTCGGCGCGCGGTTGTGTTCGTTGCCACCCGTTTTCCTCCTGACTTGGATCGAGGATAGAAGAACGTGTGTGGTGGCGAGCCGTCCTCACATGTTGAGGAGGGGGCGGACGCGGGCGGTGAACCGTTCCAGGGACGTGTGGTGGTCGTCGGTCGCCCGGCGGATGATCAGGTGGCGGGCTCCTGCCTCGATGTAGTGGTTCAGCCAGGCGGCGGCGTCCGCTGGGGGACCGGCGAACATGGCTTGGATCTTTTCCACCTTCTCCAGTGGGGCGTTGTAGTAGGGCTCGATGCTCTTGCGCAGTTGCTTGCGTGCTTGGCCCGGGGCGTCGTCCAGGCAGAGTGTCGCGTACAGGGCTGCGGTTACTGGGCGGGGCGCTAGGCGGTGAATGGTCGTCCGGTCGCGGGCGTAGTCGGTGACGGCGGGTGGGTAGGGCAGCCAGCCGTCGGCCAGGCGGGCCACGCGTTGCAAGGCGGGGGCGCCGCCTCCCGCCAGCCAGATCGGTGGTCCGCCCGGACGGGACGGAGTGGGCGCGATGGTGGCGTCGTGGAAAGCGAAGTGGCGGCCGGTGAATGACCCCTTGCCGCTCCAGAGCCGCCGCATCGCCTCGATCGACTCTTCCAGGCGGCTGAAGCGGGTGCGGAAGGGGACGCCGATCGCGTTGAACTGCGCCTCGGTGGCGGGGGTGGGGAAGCCTGCGCCCATTCCGACGATCAGCCGGCCGCCGGCGAGCCGGTCCAGGGTGGCGAGTTGGTGCGCCAGCAGGATCGGGTGGCGGAGCGCGGGCAGCAGCGTCGCGGTGCCGAGGGTGAGGCGGGGCGCGGCGACGGCGACGGCGGATAG
>NZ_JABXFD010000336.1 GCF_013372625.1 Actinomadura sp. BRA 177 | reverse complement strand
CCTAGGAGCAGGCCGCTGGTCAGCACGATGGCGCGCAGGTGCCGGCCCGCGCCGCCGGACGCGGCGACGAGCGCGAGGTCGCGGCGCCGCCGCCGGACGTCCACCGCGAACGCCGGGCCGGCCAGCAGCACGACCTCCAGCACGATCATCGCGACGATCAGCGCGAGGACGGCCGTCTCGGCGGCGGACGCCGGGCCCGCCGACCGGTCCCGCGCGGTCGTTGTGGCCTGCAGGACGGAGAGGGCGACGACGACGCCGATCGGCAGGCCGATCATGCACAGCACGAGTGCGGTGCGGCCCTTGGCGCGCAGCGCGTCCTGCCGGGCGAGGCGCAGGGCGAATCCGTAGCGGTTCACGTCGTCTCCTGGAGCAGGGTCTCGGGGCCGGGGCGGCCGGGGGTCGCGTCGACGAGGCGGCCGTCGCGCAGGAACACGACCCGGTCGGCCCAGGCGGCGTGCCGCGACTCGTGCGTGACCATCAGGCAGGACGCGCCCGCGTCGCAGCGGCCCCGCAGCACCCGCATGACGTCCTCGCCGGTGTGGCTGTCGAGCGCGCCGGTCGGCTCGTCGGCGAGGACGAGCCGGCGGTCGCCGACGAGCGCGCGGGCGATCGCGACGCGCTGCTGCTGGCCGCCGGACATCTCGTCCGGGAACCGGTCGGCCAGCTCGCCGACGCCCACCTCGTCCAGTGCCTGCCGCGCCTCGCGGCGGGCCCGGCGGGAGCGGACGCCGTCCAGTTCACGGGGCAGCATGACGTTCTCGGCGGCGGTCAGGCTGGGGATGAGGTTCAGGTCCTGGAAGACGTAGCCGACGGCGCGGCGCCGCAGGGCCGAGCGGCCGGCGCGGCTCAGCGCGCCGAGGTCCGCGCCGGCCACGACGACCTGCCCGGACGTGGGCGTGTCGAGGCCGCCGGCGAGCGTCAGCAGGGTCGACTTGCCGGAGCCGGACGGGCCCATCACCGCGACGAACTCGCCCGCCGCGACGTCCAGGGTCACCCGGACGAGGGCGTGCACGAGGGCCGGGCCGCCGCCGTGGTCGCGGGAGACGTCCCGCAGGGACAGGACGGTCATCGCCGCGCCTCCTCGTCGGTCCGCGCGGGCGCCTCGGCGGGAGCGGACGGGGCGGCGGGCTCGGCGCGGGCGACGTAGGTCTCGCAGTGGTCGAGCCAGCGCACCTCGGCCTCCGCCTGGAAGATCATCGACTCCAGGACGAGCCGCCACGCGCGGTCGCCCTGGTCGGCGGGGACGGCGGGCGCGTCGGCCTTCAGCCGGGTGAGGTCCTGGAGCGTGCGCAGCGTGGCGGTGCGCTGCGCCTGGACGACCTGGACGACGTCCACGCCCGGTGCGGTGACGGCCATCGCCAGCTTGATCGCCAGTTCGTCGCGGGGCCGGTCGGCCCGGACGATCGGGGTGGCGAACCACCTCCGGACGTCCTCCTCGCCCGCCGGGGTGATCCGGTAGACGAAGCGGCCCTCGTCGTCGGCGCCGACGCGGGTGACGAGGTCGTCGCGTTCGAGCCGGGAGAGGGTGGAGTAGACCTGCCCGATGTTGAGCGGCCAGGTGGCGCCGGTGAAGGTCTCGAACTCGGCGCGCAGCTGGTAGCCGTAGCGGGGCCCCTGGGACAGCAGTGCCAGCAGGCCGTGACGGATCGACATGCCTACCAAGTATGCATACCGAGTATGCCCTGGACAATACCGAGTATGCATCCAGGAGGACACACCACCGGGTTTTCACTGTGCGCGACCGCACGGAGCCTTAACGTGACCGTTGTCCCCGGCCTATCCAGGAGAGACCCGTGACCTCGGACTGCACCATCAGCGTCCTGCACGACGTGCTGCGCGTGTACGACCACCGCTACCTGAGCCTCGACCGCGTCCAGCGGGAGCGGCTCGTGGAGGGCACCCGCCGCGTGATCGGCGAGGAGGGGCTGAGCGAGGCCGCCCGCGCCGCGATGCCCGCGTCCGTCCGGCTCCGGGCGTTCTGCATCCAGCACGGGCTGCGCGAGGAGCTGGAGCGGCTGATCCGCGACGAGGCGGAGGGCAGCCCGGCGGGCGCCGTCGTGGTCGGCGGCCGGATCTACGCGATGTACCCCTACCTGCGCGGAGTCCCCCGCCAGGACGCCGACATCACCACCGAGGTCGGCGTCGAGCACCGGCTGGACGCGGTCGGCTGGCAGGGCCGCAGGCTGCGCATCCGCGGCGTCGCCGCGCTCCAGCGCGTCGAGACGCACCACACCGCCGTGGACCTCATCCTGCGGGAGCGGACGTCCGGCAGGGAGCACGGCATCACCGCCGAACCCCGCCCGGACGCCGCCCGCGGTTTCGAGGCCGTCGCCGACCCCGCCGAGGTCGAGCCGGGACGCTGGGACGTGCACGTGGCGGCGACCTCGCTGGGCGTCACCCGCGAGGCCCGCTTCGGCTCCGTCCGCGCCGAGGGCGTGCGGACCGGCCCGCAGCGGCGCGCGGCCGGCCCGAAGGACGTCGCCGTCTACTTCACCAAGGGCGGGCACCTGGCGCTCTTCGTGACCGGCGCGCCCGGCGGCACCTCGCTGCGGGCCAGGCTGCTGCGCCGGTTCGGCCGGTGAAGCGCGAAGGCGCGGGGGCCGGCCCCCGCGCCTCCGAGAACGGGCTCAGTCGTTCAGCCAGCTCATCATCGGGCGCAGCTCGGCGCCCGTCTTCTCGATCGGGTGCGCGGCCAGCTCGTCCCGGTACTGCTGGAACTGCTTCTGGCCGCCCTCGAACTCGTCCACCAGCTCCTTGGCGTACTGCCCGGACTGGATCTCGCCGAGGATCTTCTTCATCGCGGCCTTGGTCTCCGGCGTGATCACGCGCGGGCCGCGGCTATAGCCGCCGTACTCGGCGTTGTCGGACACCGACCAGTACATCTTGTGGATGCCGCCCTCGTACATGAGGTCGACGATCAGCTTCATCTCGTGCAGGACCTCGAAGTAGGCGACCTCCGGCTGGTAGCCGGCCTCGGTCAGCACCTCGAACCCGGTCTTGATCAGCTCGGAGACGCCGCCGCACAGCACGGACTGCTCACCGAACAGGTCGGTCTCGGTCTCCTCGGTGAAGGTCGTCTTGATGCCGCCCGCGCGCAGACCCCCGATGGCCTTGGCGTAGGACAGCGCCAGCGGCCAGGCGTTGCCGGACGGGTCCTTCTCCACGGCCACGATCACCGGCACGCCGCGCCCGGCGACGAACTGGCGGCGGACGAGGTGCCCCGGGCCCTTCGGCGCGACCATGGCCACGTCCACGCCCTCCGGCGGCTGGACGAGGTCGTAGCGGATGCTGAAGCCGTGGCCGAAGAACAGCGCGTCGCCCTCGACGAGCGCCGGCTTGATGTCCTTCTCGAAGATCTCCCGGTGGTGGTGGTCCGGGGCCAGCATCATGATGAGGTCGGCCTCCTCGGCCGCCTCCGCCGGGGTCACGACGCGCAGGCCCTCGGCCTCCGCCAGCTCCCGGCTCGCCGACCCCTCGCGGAGCCCGACCCGCACGTCCACGCCGGAGTCGCGCAGGGAGAGCGCGTGCGCGTGCCCCTGGCTGCCGTAGCCGATGACCGCCACGTGCCGGCCCTGGATCACGGCCAGGTCGGCGGCGTCGTCGTAGAACATCTCAGCCACAGTGCTGTCGCCTTTCGTTGTCTTCACGTGTCACGCGTTGTCTTCGGATTTACGCGCTGCGCTCGATGGCCCGCAGCGAGCGGTCGGTGATGGAGCGGGCGCCGCGGCCGATGGCCACCATGCCCGACTGCACCAGTTCCTTGATGCCGAACGGCTCCAGGACCCTGATGAACGCGTCCAGCTTGTCACGGTTGCCGGTCGCCTCGATGGTCACCGCGTCCGGCGCGACGTCCACCACCTTGGCGCGGAACAGGTTGACGGTCTCCAGCACCTGCGAGCGCGTCTCCGCGTCGGCGCGCACCTTGACCAGGACGAGCTCGCGCTGGACGGACGCCGAGGAGTCCAGCTCGACGATCTTCAGGACGTTGATCAGCTTGTTCAGCTGCTTGGTGACCTGTTCGAGCGGCAGGCCGGCGACGTTCACCACGATCGTCATCCGGGAGATGTCCGGGTGCTCGGTGACGCCGACGGCGAGCGACTCGATGTTGAAGCCGCGCCGGGAGAACAGCGCCGCGACCCTGGCGAGGATGCCGGGCTTGTTCTCCACCAGCACCGAGAGGGTGTGCAGGCTCATCGGGGTCAGTCTCCGTTCTCCCACTCGGGCGCCATGTCCCGCGCGATCTGGATGTCGTCGTTGGTGGTGCCGGCCGCGACCATCGGCCAGACCATGGCGTCCTTGTGGACCACGAAGTCGATCACGACCGGGGCGTCGTCGATCTCCATGGCCTTGGCGATGACCTCGTCGACGTCCTCGGCCTTCTCGCAGCGCAGGCCGACGCAGCCGTAGGCCTCGGCGAGCTTGACGAAGTCGGGGATACGCTTGGCGGCGTGCAGGTTGGTGTTGGAGTAGCGCTCGTTGTAGAAGAGCGTCTGCCACTGCCGGACCATGCCGAGGTTGCCGTTGTTGATCACGGCGATCTTCACCGGGATGCCCTCGATCGCGCAGGTCGCGAGCTCCTGGTTGGTCATCTGGAAGCAGCCGTCGCCGTCGATCGCCCAGACCGTCGTGTCCGCCGCGCCGACCTTGGCGCCCATCGCGGCGGGGACGGCGTAGCCCATCGTCCCGGCGCCGCCGGAGTTCAGGAACGCGCCCGGCCGCTCGTACTTGATGAACTGCGCGGCCCACATCTGGTGCTGGCCGACGCCCGCGACGTAGTAGGCCTCGGGCCCGGCGATCTCCCCGATCCGCTCGATGACGTACTGCGGGGACAGCGAGCCGTCGTCCGGCGTGTCGTAGCCCAGCGGGTAGGTCTCGCGCCAGGCGTTGAGCTGCCGCCACCAGTCGGTGTAGTCGCCCTTGTGGCCCTGCTCGTGCTCGTTCTGCACGGCGACGATCAGGTCGGCGATGACCTCGCGAGCGTCCCCGACGATCGGGACGTCGGCGTGCCGGTTCTTGGAGATCTCCGCCGGGTCGATGTCGGCGTGCACGACCTTGGCGTTCGGCGCGAACCCGTCCAGCTTGCCGGTGACCCGGTCGTCGAACCGGGCGCCGAGGGTGACCAGCAGGTCGGCGCGCTGCAGCGCGCCGACCGCGCCGACGCCGCCGTGCATGCCGGGCATGCCCATGTGCAGCGGGTGGCTGTCGGGCAGCGCGCCCTTGGCCATCAGCGTGGTGACGACGGGCGCGCCGGTCAGCTCGGCGAGCACCTTCAGCTCGGCGGACGCGCCGGCCTTCAGCACGCCGCCGCCGACGTACAGCACCGGCCGCTCGGCGTTCACGATGAGCCGTGCCGCCTCGCGGACCTGCTTGGAGTGCGGCCGGGTCACGGGCCGGTAGCCCGGGAGCTGGAGCTGGACGGGCCACTCGAACTCGACGGTGGCCTGCAGGGCGTCCTTGGCGATGTCGACGAGGACCGGGCCGGGACGGCCGGTGGCGGCGATGTGGAACGCCTCGGCGATCGTCCGGCCGATGTCGGCGGCCTTGGTGACCAGGAAGTTGTGCTTGGTGATCGGCATCGTGATGCCGGCGATGTCGGCCTCCTGGAAGCCGTCCGTCCCGATGAGGGAGGACGCGACCTGGCCGGTGATCGCCACGATCGGCACCGAGTCCATGTAGGCGTCGGAGATCGCCGTGACGAGGTTGGTCGCGCCGGGCCCGCTGGTGGCCATGCACACGCCCACCTTGCCGGTCACCATCGCGTAGCCCTGGGCGGCGTGGCCGGCGCCCTGCTCGTGCCGGACGAGGATGTGGCGCAGCTTCTCGGAGTCGAACAGCGGGTCGTACGCCGGGAGGATCGCGCCACCCGGAATGCCGAACACGGTGTCGACGCCGACGTTCTCCAGGGCGCGCACCAGCGCCTGGGCTCCCGTCATCTGTTCGGTCGTCATGATTCTGCGGTTCCTTGGGGAGTGAGTCTTGGCTCGCCGGGCAACAAAAAACCCCCGCCGCCGTGAAGCGGTCGAGGGGAGGCGCGCAGGACGAGAAGCTTGGTCAGCCCGCGCGCCGACCAAGTACTACGAGGATGGTGAGAGTGCTCTGCACGGGCCTACTTTCGCCGATGTCCGGCCGCCGGTCAAATCCGTGGACACGATATCTCACTATCTGAGATATCGGTGCCTCATCCCGGGAGGGGCAGCGCCACGTCGCCGGGCCTGTTCCGGGCGGCGAGGTTCGTCCGCACCAGCGACTCGACCCGCCCCGCCGCCATCGGGCGCGCCACCAGGAAGCCCTGGCCGCGCGGGCACCCCATCTCCCGCAGCAGCTCCAGCTGCTCGGGCCGCTCGATGCCCTCCGCGACCACGGTCAGCCCGAAGTCGCTGCCGAGCCGCACGATCGTGCGGGTGAGCAGCGTCAGCGTCTCGTCCGAGCCGAGGCCCGCCACGAACGACGGGTCGATCTTGATGATGTCGACGGGGAGCTGACCGAGATAGGCCAGCGAGGCGTACCCGGTGCCGAAGTCGTCGATCGCCAGCCGGACGCCGAGGTCGCGCAGCTCCGACAGCCGCGCCACGTTCTGTCCGGCGTCCTCCACGAGGACCTCCTCGCGGACCTCCAGCGTCAGCGCGCTCGGCGCCAGCCCGGTCTCCTCCAGCACCGCCGCGACCGACTCCACGAACCGGGGCGCGGCGATCTGCCGGGCGGTGAAGTTCACCGACACGCCCACATCCCACGAGTCGCCGCGCCACCGGGCGACCTCCCGGCACGCCTCCCGCAGCACCCAGTTGCCGAGCGGGACCATCAGGCCGGACTCCTCCGCCGGGCCGATGAACTCCTCCGGCGGCACCGCCTCGTTCCCGCGCCACCAGCGCAGCAGCGCCTCCACCCCGGTCACCCGGGACGTGCCGAGGTCCACCACCGGCTGGAACTCGACCGCGAACTGCTCCTCGGCGAGCGCCGCCTGCAGGTCGCTGCCCAGCTCCAGCCGCCGGACGACGTCGGCGTGCATGTGCGGCGCGTACACCTCGACGCGGCCGCCACCGATCTCTTTCGCCCGCGCCATCGCGAGGTCGCCGTTGCGCAGCAGGTCGGCGGCGGTGCGGCGGAGCCTGCGGCCGCCGTCCGCGGCGGCGGCGGGCTCCTCGTCGTCCCCGGCGAACGCTATGCCGACGCTCGCGGTGAGCACGATGTGCTTGTCGCCCACCTGGTAAGGGTCGACCGAAAGGACGCGCAGGAGCCGTCCCGCGAGCTCGACTGTGGCGCGCGTCTCACCGTCGTCCGGCGGCAGCTGCACGAGGACGGCGAACTCGTCGCCGCCCCAGCGCGCCACCGTGTCGTCCGACAGGACGTTCGCGCGCAGCCGCCGCGCCGCCTGCGCGAGCACCTGGTCGCCGGCCGCGTGCCCCTCCGAGTCGTTCACCGCGGTGAACCCGTCCAGGTCGACGAACACGACCGCGACCTTGCCGCCGGACGGCTGCCGGGACAGCACCTCCCGCGTCCGCTCCTCGAAGTAGGCCCGGTTCGGCAGGCCCGTCAGCCCGTCGTGGAACGTCAGGTGCGCGACCTGCCGCTGCAGCGCGGCCCGCTCGCTGAGGTCCCGGGTGGTGACCAGCAGCCGGGCCGGTGTCCCGTCCGAGCCGCTGTACCGGGAGATCGTCGACTCGGTCGGCAGCCAGGTGCCGTCGGCCGCGCGCACCCGGCACGACACGCGCAGCACGTCGTCGGGGCCGCCGAGGCCGGCCTGCTCGTCCAGGAACTCGGTGAACACCGCCTGGACCTGCGGCACGTCCTCCGGGTGGACGAGCTCGTTCAGGGGCCGTCCGAGCAGCTCGTCGGACGTGTAGTGGTACATGCGCAGCGCGCCCGCGCTGGCGTACTGGACGGTCGCGTCCAGGTCGCAGATCAGCACCGCGTCGTTGATGCTCTCCGACAGCGCCCGGAAGTGCTCCTCGCCGGTCTCCACGGCCTGCCGCAGCGCGTCGTTCTCGCGCAGCAGCCCGGCGAGGCGCGCGATCAGCACCAGCGCGGCCGAGCCCGCGGCGATCGAGATGCCGGGCTCCAGGCCGTTGCGCCCGGTGAGCGAGTGGCCCGCGATGAACAGCGCCGCCGCGGCGGCGACCGCGGCCGGCGCGATGCCCGGGCCGATCATGCGGCCGCACTCCTCGCCCTCGACCTCGACGTCCGCGGGAATGTCGTCGACGGGCAGGTCCGGCTCGGCGGCCGGGCCCGTCCACGGCACCAGCAGCAGGAGGAGCAGCCCGGCGAGGCGCAGGATGTCGGACGGGTCGTCGGCCGGTCCGCCGCCGTCCAGCCGGACGAACGTGGACACGATGTCGGCGCCCGCGATCGCGGTCAGCGCGCCGTACCCCATCCAGGCGAGCCGGCGGTGCCCGCGCGCGGCGCCGAGGACGAACGGCAGCGCGCCGCACACGAACACGATGTCGATCAGCGGATACAGCAGTTCCAGGGAGAACTCGGTCGGCGACTCGCCCGACCGGTGGTAGAGGGTGCCGAACAGCGCGACCCAGCCGAGCACGAACAGCGCGCAGGCGCAGACATAGGTGTCCGCGGCATAGCGCAGCCACGTCCCCGCGTCGCGGGGCAGCCGGATCGGCACGACGAGGCCGGTGACCAGCGCGACCAGCGCGACCAGGTAGAACAGGTCGGGCACCGACAGGGACAGGGCGCTGCGGCCGGTGCCGTCCGACACCGCGCTGCCGACCGCGCCGACGAACCAGGACGCGGCGGCGATCCCGTACCAGCGCTGCGACGCGCGCCACAGCCCGCCCGGGACGCCCGGCCCCGCCGCCGGCGCCTACCGCGCCGGGGTCGCCGAACTGATAATCCCCTGACCGTGCGCGCTCGGCCTGGCCACCCCGACCGCCCTCATGGTCGGGACGGGACGCGGCGCGCAGCTCGGCATCCTGATCAAGGGCCCCGAGGTGCTGGAGTCGACCCGCGCGATCGACACGGTCGTCC
>NZ_JABXFD010000402.1 GCF_013372625.1 Actinomadura sp. BRA 177 | reverse complement strand
CACCTCCCCCGGCCCCCTCCGCCCGGCAGCGTTCACGGAAGCAGAGGTGTTCAACGTGCAGACGCAGACACAGGTGCGGGAGCTCATGGGCATGAGCGTGTCCGACACCCACGGGACGAAGGTCGGCACGATCAAGCAGGTCTACCTCAACGACGACTCCGGCGCGCCGGAGTGGGTGACCGTGCACACCGGATGGTTCGGGATGCGGGAGAGCTTCGTCCCGCTGTCCGGCGCGCGCAAGAACCAGGACATGCTGCAGGTCCCGTACGACAAGGAGACCATCAAGGGCGCGCCGAACGTCGACGCGGACGAGCACCTGTCCCATGCCCAGATCGTGGACCTGTACCGCCACTACGGCGTGCGTCCCCCGGGCGGCCGCCGCCAGGGCGGGGAGGCGGACACGGCCGGGGACACCGACCGGACGGCCGGCGAGGGCAGGACCACCGGGACGACCGGGACGACCGGGCCGGCCGCCGCCGCGGGCACCGCCGGGGCCGCGGGCACGGCGGGTGCCGCCGGGATGGCCGTCCGCCCGGACAGGGCGGCGCGCGGGGAGGCCAAGCAGGCCGAGCAGACCGGGCAGGAGCAGACCGGGCGCACCATGCCGGCGCAGTCGGCGCGCGAGGGCGCCGAGGCCCCGATGACCGAGATCACCCGGTCCGAGGAGCAGATGCGCATCGGCACCGAGCGGCACGAGTCCGGCCGCGTCCGGGTGCACAAGTACGTCGAGACGGAGATGGTGGAGCGCACGATCCCGGTCTCGCACGAGGAGCTCAAGATCGACCGCGAGCCGATCGTGGGCGGCGAGCCGAACCCGAAGGTCACCATCTCCGAGGACGACCACGAGATCATCCTCTACGAGGAGCGTCCGGTGATCGCCAAGGAGACCGTCCCCGTCGAGCGCGTCCACGTGCGCACCGAGCAGGTGCAGGACGAGCAGACGGTGCGCGGCGAGCTCCGCAAGGAGCGCATCGAGGTGACGCGCGACGACGACATCAAGGCCGAGCGGACCGATCGCGGAGAGCGCGGAGAGCGCGGCCGCCCGTCCAAGTGAGCCCCTCGTCTCTGGCAATTCGGTCCTGAGAACGCGCCACACCGGATGGCGAGCGCCCGGGACGGCTGTTCACCCGCCGGCCGCCCGGGCGTTCGCGTGGCCGGAGGTGGTCACTGTGCCGGCCGGTGCGGGCCCGCCGGTGCCGGGCGGGCAGCGCGGGACGTGGTGGCGGCGATCATGGCCCCCACCGTCCGACCGGCTTTGTTCGGCACATGATTCAACGTGTGAATTTAGTCCCCGTCAACTCCTCTTCCCCAGTTTTCACCAGGCTCCGGTCCGCACCGGACAGGTTCGTTGACAGCCGGTGCGGAGCCGGGGGAGGTTCCTGGGTGACGACGTCGCCGAGCGCAGAGGTCGTGGCCGTCCGGGCGAGCCACGGCCTCTGCGCACGGCCGCGCGCGGTCCGCCGGGCCGTGCGGCGTCCTCGGAGCGACCCAGGAGGGACGACTTGCGACACCCCCACAAACGCGTCATCGCCACCCGGATCGGGCGATCACTGGTCGCGCTCGCGACCATCGCGGCGCTCCCGTCCGCCATCGCGGTGCAGCCCGCGCTGGCCGATGGGCCGCCGGCCTATCTCAACGCGCGGCTCCCCGTCGCCAAGCGGGTCGGCGACCTGCTCGGCAGGATGACGCTGGAGGAGAAGGTCGGCCAGATGACCCAGGCCGAGCGCGGCGCCATCGACGGCGACCGCGACCAGATCACGAAGCTGGCCCTCGGCTCGGTGCTCTCGGGCGGCGGCTCGGTGCCCGCCGACAACACCCCTGCGGGCTGGGCCGACATGGTCGACGCCTACCAGTCGAAGGCGCTCGCCACCCGGCTGAAGATCCCGCTGCTGTACGGGATCGACTCGGTGCACGGCCACAACAACCTCGTCGGCGCGACGATCTTCCCGCACAACATCGGGATGGGCGCGACCCGCGACCCGCGGCTGGTCAAGCGGGAAGAGGAGATCACGGCCATCGAGACGAAGGCGAGCGGGCCCCAGTGGGTGTTCGCGCCGTGCGTCTGCGTCAGCCGTGACCTGCGCTGGGGCCGCACCTACGAGAGCTTCGGCGAGGACCCGCGGCTCGTGAGCGAGATGGCCGTCGGCATCGAGGGCTTCCAGGGCAAGCACAAGCGCGACATGGCCACGAACCGGCACGTCCTCGCGACGGCGAAGCACTTCGCCGGGGACGGCGACACGGTGTTCGGCTCGTCCACCAGCGGGACGTACACGATCGACCAGGGCGTCACGGTCACCGACCGCAAGACGTTCGCGAAGATCGACCTCGCGCCCTACGTCACCGCCGTGAAGCGCTACGACGTCGGCAGCATCATGCCGTCGTTCTCCAGCGTCGAATGGACCGAGGACGGCGTCGGCAACCCGGTCAAGATGAGCGCGCACAAGGAGCTGCTGACCGACGTCCTCAAGGGGAAGATCGGCTTCGACGGGTTCCTCATCAGCGACTGGGCGGCCATCCAGCAGATCCCCGGCGACTACGCCACGCAGGTGCGGACGTCCGTCAACGCCGGCATGGACATGTTCATGGAGCCCTACAGCGCTCCGCAGTTCGTCGAGACGCTGATCGCCGAGGTGAAGGCGGGACGCGTGAAGATGTCGCGCATCGACGACGCCGTCCGCCGCATTCTGACGGCGAAGTTCGAGCTCGGCCTGTTCGAGCACCCGTACACCGACCGCAGCCTCGCCAAGACGATCGGGTCGCCGGAGCACCGCGCGGTCGCGCGTGAGGCCGTCGCGAAGTCGCAGGTCCTGCTGAAGAACTCGCACCGCGCGCTGCCGCTGCGCAAGAACGAGCAGGATCTACGTGGCGGGCGCCAACGCCGACGACATCGGCAACCAGGCGGGCGGCTGGACGGTCACGTGGCAGGGCTCGTCCGGCGACATCATCCCAGGCACGACGATCCTGGACGGCATCGAGCAGAACTCGTCCCACGTCACCTACAGCGCGGACGCGTCGGCGCCGATGTCCGGCGATGACGTCGGCATCGTCGTCATCGGCGAGAAGCCGTACGCGGAGGGCGTCGGCGACGTCGGCAACGGGCACACGCTGAACCTGTCGGACGCCGACAAGGCCAACATCGACAAGGTGTGCTCCGCGATCCGGACGTGCGTCGTCCTCGACGTCGCGGGACGGCCGCAGATCGTCACCGACCAGCTGTCCCAGATGGACGCGTTCGTCATGTCCTGGCTGCCGGGCAGCGAGGGCGCGGGCGTCGCGGACGTCCTGTTCGGCAAGCGTCCCTTCACCGGCCGCCTGCCGGTGACGTGGCCGCGCAGCGAGGCCCAGGAGCCGATCAACATCGGCGACCGGGACTACAAGCCGCTGTTCCCCTACGGCTACGGGCTCCGGACCCGCGGCCACCACCATCACCACCACCACTGACCGGCATCCCCGCCGAGGGCCGGCCGCCTACCACCCCTTGGGCGGCCGGCCCTGTCCATCCCGAAATAAGCAGGGTTTATGCCGCTTTGCTCGGGAGAGGCTGCCCCCGTGGAAAGTGTTGATCGGGAGCCGCGGACCGCGTTCGTGCTCGGCGGCGGCGGCGTGCTCGGCGCGCACGAGGTCGGCATGCTGCGGGCGCTCGCCGAGTGCGGCGTCCGGCCCGACATCATCGTCGGGACGTCGATCGGGGCGCTGAACGGCGCGTTCGTCGCGGCCGACCCGGACACGGCCGTCGACCGCCTTACCAGCCTGTGGTCGGACGACGCCACCCGCGACGTGTTCGGCGCACGCATGTGGGCGCGGCTGTGGACGCTCGCCCGCTCCGGCACCCACCTGCACTCGAACGAGCCGCTGCGCCGCATGCTGGACGAACTGCTCCCCGTCCGGACGTTCGAGGAAATGGCCGTCCCGTTCGAGTGCGTCGCCGCCGGGATCGAGACGGCGATGGCGCACTGGTTCACGTCCGGGCCGCTGCTGCCCGCGGTACTGGCCTCGTCCGCCGTGCCGGGACTGCTGCCGCCCGTCCGGATCGGGGACCGGCACTACTTCGACGGCGGGCTCGTCCACAGCATCCCGGTCGGGCGCGCGGTGATGCTCGGCGCGACGACCATCTACATTCTGCACGTCGGGCGCATCGAGCGCGACCTGCCGCCGCCGCGCCGCCCCTGGGAGGTCGGCATGGTCGCGTTCGAGATCGCGCGCCGGCACCGGTTCTTCGAGGAGATGGCGAGCCTCCCGGACGGCCTGGCCGTGCACGTCCTGCCGGCGGGCGGCAAGCCGCAGAAGTCCGGCGTCGACCTCGCCCAGATGCGGTACAGGAACGTGTCCGGAATCCGGGCTCACATCGAACGCGGCTACCGGGCATCCTTGGAGTACCTCAAAGAACGAGCGTGAGATGCTGCCTCCCCCCATCGTCCGCCGGCTGGTGTTCACGCCGCTGCTGTTCGTGCTGACCCTGCTGGTCACCGTGCTGTTCCCGGTCGCGTTCGCGGTGACGTCGCTGATCGGACGCGACCGCAGGCGCGCCCTCCGGCTGCTGTGGTTCACGCTCGCCTGGGGGCTGCGGGAGTCGGCGGCCGTGCTCGAATGCGGCCGGCTGTGGATCCGCCGCCGCGCCCACGACGACCGGCACTACGACATCATCCGCCGCTACGTCGCCGGCCTGTACGAGGTGGCGGAGCGGCGGCTCGGCCTGCGCGTGGAGATCACCGGTGAGGGGGAGGCGGCGCCCGAAGACCGCCCGCTGATCGTCCTCAGCCGGCACGCCGGGCCCGGTGACGCGCTCCTCCTCGTCCACCACCTGCTGACCGACTACCGGCGGCGGCCCCGCGTGGTGATGAAGGCGCAACTCCAGTTCGACCCCTGCATCGACATCGCCGCGAACCGCATGCCGAACGTGTTCGTCACACCCGGTGGCGGCGCGGTCGACGACATCGGCCTGCTCGCCGCCGACCTCGGCCCGCGCGACGCGCTGCTGATCTTCCCGGAGGGCGGCAACTTCTCCCCGGAGCGGCGGCGCCGCGCGATCCGGCGGCTGACCAAGCTCCGGCGCACGGACGAGGCGACCCGGGCGGCCGCGATGCGCAACCTGATGCCGCCGCGTCCCGGCGGCGTGCTGGCCGCGCTCGACTCGGCGCCGTCCGCCGACGTGGTGTTCGTCGCGCACTGCGGGCTCGACCACATGGCCACGGTCGGCGACATCTGGCGGCGGATCCCGCTCACCGGCGCCGTCCAGGCCCAGTGGTGGCGCATCCCCGCCGAGGACGTCCCGGACGGACGGGACGCCCGCATCGACTGGCTCTACCAGCAGTGGGAACGCGCCGACGCCTGGATCAGTGCAAACCGGGCACCCGCGTCCAGGTGACATCATGGACGCATGGGCGACGAGGGGTCCGTGCGGGTCGATCTGTGGATCTGGGCCGTGCGGCTGCTGAAGACCCGTTCGATGGCGACGACCGCGTGCCGGGCGGGCCATGTCCGCGTCAACGACGAGCGCGCGAAGCCGTCCACCACGGTGAAACCGGGCGACACGGTGCGGCTCCGCCACGACGGACGGGAGCGGATCGTCGTCGTCCAGAAGATCATCCGCAAGCGGGTCGGCGCGCCCGCCGCGCAGGAATGCCTGATCGACAAGAGCCCGCCCCCGCCGCCGCGCGAGGCGCTCATCCCGGTCGGCCGCCGCGACCGCGGCGCGGGCCGCCCCACCAAGCGCGACCGCCGCGAACTGGAACGCATCCTCGACCACTACCGCACCCTGAACAACCCGCCGAAGGACGACTAGCTAGACGATTCGGGGTTCTGACCGGCCAAGGACGGTGCCGTCGGGGGCCAGGGCCTCGGCTGTCACGTTCGGTGATCGCGCGAGGGTGACGGTCGTCTCGAAGCTTTTGCGTGGGACGGTCTTCGCGACCACCGGGCGGCTTCCGGAGCCGGTGAGGAAGCGCCACGCGGCGACGTCGGTCGCGCCGTTCCAGCTCACGCTGACCCGCATACGGTCGTTCGGCAGCGGCGCCACCGCGACGTCGGGGGCGGTGGCGGGACGCGCGGACCAGGCGGCCCGGTATGCGCGGTAGGAGCCGTCGCCGAGCCCCGTGATCTCCAGGACGGGCTTGCCGTTGGCGGTGAACTCCGTCACCGCGGGGGTCGATCCCCAGCCGACGAGCACGTGCCCGTCCGGCAGGATCTGCATGTTGCCCATGTACTGGCCGAAGGTCTTGCCGTCGCTGAACTCGCGGACCCGGTTCGCCGTGCGGTTCGTCTCGTCCAGCCGCAGGACGAGCCCTCGCGAAGGGCCGTCGCCAGGGTTGTCGATGTGGTTGTCGAAGAGCGTGATCGTCCCGTCCGGCCGGCGGCGGGCGTCGTGCTGCCAGGCGAACTCGGCACCGTCCCCGAGCGCGAAGTCGCTGCGCCGGCCGCCGAGCCGCCAGCGCAGGGCGCCCGTCCGGCGGTCGATCGAGTACAGGGCGCAGGTGTTGCGGGCCGACAGCAGCAGCGTGTCCCCGTCGTCCTGGATCGAGTTGATGTGGACGGGGTCGAACGTCTTGCCCTTGGTCCCGTTCGCGTCCTTGGTCAGCGGGGTGCGGGTCTCGGTGATGTCGAGGTGGTCGAGCGCGCTCCAGTCGAGCAGCACCTCGCCCGTGCGGACGTCGATCTCCTGGACCCGGTTGTCGAGGACGTGCCCCTCGTGCGGACCCCCGATTGGACGCATGTCGGCGGTGACCGTTGGATAGGCGATGATCAGCGCCGTCCCGCGATCGGTGACGATGAACTCGTGGAAGTCGCCGCGCACCCCATTCCCCGTCCGGACCTCGGCGATGCGCTGGTAGTCGCGGCCGAGCAGGACGCCCGTGCCCGCGCCGTGCCCGCCCGTCCGGCGTTCGCCCTCCCAGTAGGTGAGGACGGGTTCGCCCTCGTAGGTCTGCACCCGGACGTCGGTGATGAGCTGCTCCGACCGGTGGATCCAGACCGGCTCGCCGGTGTCGTCGACGATGAGCGCGTCGGCGGAGCCCGTCCCGCGGAAGGGCGCGACGAACAGCAGGCCGTCCTCGGTACGGCCGAGGCGCCGCGCCTTCAGCGCCGGTGGCGGTATGCCCGGCATGGTGGCGTAGCCGTTGGGGACATCGGCTTCGGCGGGGGGAGGACGGCCGGACCCGGCACCGCTGAGGAGCGCAGCCCCTCCGACGAGCCCGGACAGCAGGAAACCGCGACGTGTCACGCTCATGCGGCCCTGTCTACCCGGAGAACATGAGAACCGCATAAGCGGTCACCGCTTCCCGTCGGCGTAGCGGCGCTCGGACTCCAGCGCCGACGCGACGTCCTTCGGGTAGCTGCGCCGGGCCTTGATCAGCAGCAGTCCGTTGAGCAGCAGCGGCAGCAGCGCCAGCAGGAACGCCCGGTCCAGGCCCGTCGCCGACCCCCGGCCGCCGTCCAGCGCGCCCGACAGCCAGCCGAACAGCACGGGCGCCGCCGCCTCCCCGGCCATCCGCACGATCGTCCGGATCGCCTCGGCCCGTCCCCACAATCGGAAGTGGACGACGTCCAGCCGCACCGCGTCCAGCGGCGGGTTCGCGGCGGCGAGCGCCGCGGCGGCGAGCGTGAACAGCGGCAGCGCGATCAGCGCCTGGCCGGTGAGCAGGCCCGGCACGAACAGCAGCGCGGACACGGCGAACGCCACCCCCGGCACGTTGACCCGCGCGGTGACCACGCCCCTGCGCACCAGCCGGTCGGCCAGCCGCCCGCCGATGAGCACCCCCGCGAGCGCGGCCAGCCCGATGACCGGGATGAACGCCGACAGCTCGTCGCGGCTGATCGAGTACCGCTCCTGCACGAAGACCATCGCGAACGTGCGCAGCCCGGCGAAGAAGAAGTAGCCGATCGCCGACGCGATGATGATGATCACGTTCGTGCGGATGCGGAGGACGTGCCGCGCCGCCTCCAGCAGCGACATGCTCTCCGGATCGGTGTCCAGGACGTTCCGCGGATCCGGCTCCACGTCCGAGTCGTCGACCTGCCGCTGGGCGAGTTCCTCCTCGCCCCGGCCCGCCGCCGACCCCTGCGCGCCGCGCTCCGGCTCCGGCATCATCCGCCACAGCAGCACGGCCAGGACGAAGCCGAGCACCGCGACGAACCAGAACGCGAACCGCCAGCTCAGGAACGCGGCGATGTTCCCGCCCGGGATCAGCCCGAACCCGACCCCGACCAGCTCGCCGGCCAGGATCCGCCCCCACGTCCCGGCCCGCTCCTCCGGCGGGAACAGGTCGCCGATCAGCGACGCGACCGTCGGCCCCGCCGTCGCCGTCACCGCGCCCAGCGCCACCCGCGACGCCAGCAGCCACTCGTACGAACTCGCCAGCCCGCCGACGATCATCGCGAGGCTCCACAGCAGGATGCTGCCCGCCAGCAGCGGCACCCGCGGCACCCGGTCGGTCAGCTGCCCCACCGGCAGCGTCGCCACCGCGCCGACGGCCGCCGGCGCCGCCGTGAGTATCCCGACCTGCGTGTTACCGATGTGGAGCGACGTGCGCAGCTCCTGGACGATCGCCCCGACGACCCCCGTGTCGGCCGTGTTGAGCGCGAGCACGCACGCCAGCAGCAGCACGATGCGGGCACGCCGTCTCCCGCCGAGCCGGTCCGTGAGCGCACTGGTCACACGCGCCCACGGCCGAGGGGTGGATGTCACCAACCACTACTGCCCGTAGACCGACCAGGTATGTCGTGCCCTACTTGTACTGGAACAACTCCACGGGATTGCCGGACGGGTCGTCCACCAGGACCTGCCTGCCGCCGACCCCGTCGACGATCGTGTTCCGGAACGAGACGCCCGCCTCGGTGAGCTTCGAGACCTCCGCCTCGATGTCGTCCACCGTCAGCGAGATGCGGTTCCAGCCGCCCGGTTCGGGCACCCGCCCGTCCGGCATGGCCTGCCTGCCGCCGCCCCTCCCGGACGGGCGGGTGCCCGAACCGGGCGGCTGGAAC
>NZ_JABXFD010000681.1 GCF_013372625.1 Actinomadura sp. BRA 177 | reverse complement strand
GGGCGGCGGTGTGGCGGGCCGCGGCGGTCCGGGCGCGCGGGCCGGTGGCCGCGGTGTCGTTCACGGGGTCCACGCTACTGGCCGGTGAAATGCGGTGTTACTGACGAAAGTCAGGGTGCCGGGCGGGCGCGAAGATCGCGGGGCGGGGTGCGGCTGAACTACGGTTGGCGCGTGACGGCTTCCCCGGCGCGGCCCGCGATGCGCGTTCCCGCGCGCGCCCGGGCGCGCAGGGTGGTGCGCCGGGTGCGGGAGCTGGGGCGCGGCCCGGTGGGCGACGCGGTGCTCGCGGGCGCGGCGCTGGTGGTGACGGTGTGGATGAGCGCGGCGGCGGCCAGGCCCGGGGACCGTCCGCTGTGGCCGGGCGGGCTGGCGCTGATCGCGGTGGCGGCGGTGTCGCTGGCGTGGCGGCGCCGGTCGCCGGTGGCGGTGCTGGTGGTCGCGGTGGTGGTGCCGCCGCTGTACTACCCGATGGGGTATCCGGACGGGCCGGTCGCGGCGGTGCTGTGGGTGGCGCTGTTCAACGCCGCGGTGGAGTGCCGGCTGGTGGTGTCGCTGGGCGCGGTCATCGTCGTCAACGCCGGGTTCCTGGCGGTGTCGCTGGCGCGCGGCGGGGACGGCGGCGGCGACCCGGACGCGATCACTGACGCGCGGGGGGTGGCGTCGCTGTCGCTGGGGCTGCTGGTGACGGTGGCGCTGGGGCAGTACGTGCGCAGCCGCCGGGACCGGGCGGAGGCGGCGGAGCGGCGCGCGGCTGCGGCCGAGCGGGACCGGGAGGACGAGGCGCGGCGCCGCGCCTCGTCCTCCCGGTCC
>NZ_JABXFD010000209.1 GCF_013372625.1 Actinomadura sp. BRA 177 | reverse complement strand
TTTTTTGTTTTGTTTTTTTTGGTTGCGACGGCGACCACCAAGATCTCCCCTATCCTGTTCGTCGGCAGCGTCAGAGGGGGATAAGGGCCCGGTTATAGGGGTTGCCGAGCTCCTCCCACGCGGCGGCGGCCTCCATCCAGGCGGCCGGTTCGAGGACGCCGCGGGCGCGGGCCAGTTCGGCGGCGAACGTGAAGCGGTGCGCACGCTGAAGCCGTCCGGTGGAGCGCAGCCCGGCGGCGCGTTCCTCGATCTTGCGCAGGTCACCGGCGGCGGCGTCGCCCAGCCCCGCGCACGCCGCCGCGCCCGCGATCAGCACGGGCCACGCGTAGCGGGCGTCGTCCGGCAGGCCCGCATGGTCGAGGACGGGCCGCACCGCGTCCAGCGCGGCGCCGGGACGGCCGTCGGCGAGCGCGATGTTCGCCTCAAGCCACAGCGTGCTGAAGTAGTCCTGCGTCTTCAGCCACTTCATCTTCAGCTTCTTGATCTCGCGGGACGTGCCGAGCCGCTGCTTCGCGGTCGCGAGGTCGCCGCGCGCCAGCGACACCCAGCCGGTCAGGACGAGCAGCGACGTGCGGGTGGTGATGGCCGGGTCCTGCTCCAGGGCGTGGTTCATCACGTGCATGGCCTCGTCCCACCGGCCGAGCGAGACCAGCGGCTCGGCCTGGTTGATGGACAGGAACGTGCCCTGGGTGCGCGCCACCCCGTACTCGCGCGCCAGCTCCTTGCCGCGCTGCGCGACGGCGGCGGCCTCGGCGTGCCGTCCGGCGCCCTCCAGGAAATGCGACTTGATCACGTAGTAGCGGAGCAGCACCGGGTGGTGGCCGGCGCGGTCGGCGGCCGCCTCGACCTCGGCGAGGTCGTCGTCGTACCCGTAGTCGGTGTCGGCGCAGAACAGCGCGATCAGCGCCTCGGCCTCGGCGACGGGGTCGCCGAGCTTGCGCGCGATGGCCAGCGACTCCCCCGCCACGCTGCGCGCCTGGGAGATGTCGGTGGTGATGCGCACGTAGTTGGCGAGCGTCGACAGCACCCGGGCGCGCAGCACGCTGGGCGGGTCGGCGGGCAGCGCCTCGACGGCGGCGCGCAGGTCCTCGACGAAGCCGGGGCGCGCCATCTGGTTCCGCATGCGGCCGCGCTGCTCCATCAGCATCGCCCAGCGTTCGGTGTCGCGTTCGCCGTCCGCGGCCTCGATCTCCTTGAGCGCGGCGGTGACGAGCTTGATGCCGCGGTCGAACTCGCCGGCCAGGTCGGCGGCGCCGGCGGCGTCCACCAGGACTTTGACGTAGTCGGCGCCGATGCGCTCCACCGCGTCCGGGACCCGGTCCCACAGCTGGAGGACGCGTTCGAGCATCGCCAGGCACTCGGCGTAGGCGAGCGCTTTGCGCGACTCACGTGCCGCACGCCAGGACGCGACGAGCGCCCACGTGCTGTTGTGGGCTTGTTTCCAGTGGTAACTCAGCTCGACCCACAGCCGCCCGGCGGGGACGAGCGAAGGGTCGTTTTCCAGGGTCTCGGCATAGCGCGTGTGTAGGCGTGTGTGCTCGCCCGGCAGCAGATCGTCGTGGACGGCCTCACGGATCAGCGCATGTCGGAACGCGTATCCGTCGCCGTCCACGACGAGCACGTTCGCGGCAACGGCCGGACGCAGTACCCGCGTAAGCGCGGCGTCATCCAGCCCGGACACGGCCGCCAGCAGCGCATGCTCAATACGCGTACTGCCGCCGCTTGCGTCCCGCAGGACGTCCTGTGTCTCCTCCGGGAGCCGCTGCACACCGGCGAGGAGCAGGTCGCGCAGCGATTCGGGCAGCTCGCACACCAGCTCGCCGTCGTCTTGGAGCAGCGTCTCGATGAACAGCGGGTTCCCCTCGCTGCGCGCCTCGATCCGCTCGACGAGGCCGGGCTGCGGGGCCTGCCCGAGCAGTTCGGTGACCAGCGCGGACACCTCGGCGCGGCTCAGCTTGCCGATCTCCACCCGGCGCACCCGCTCCAGGCGCCCCAACCCGGCGAGCAACTGCCGCAGCGGATGGGTGCGGTGCAGCTCGTCCGTCCGGTACGTCAGGACGATCAGCACCGGCCCGCCGCCGAGGTTGCGCACCAGGAAGGCCAGCAGGTCGCGGGTGGACCGGTCGGCCCAGTGGGCGTCCTCGATGACGAGCACGACCGGGCCCTTCTCGGCCAGCCGTTCCAGCAGCGTGAGCACGACCTCGAACAGCCGGGCGCGTTCCTCCCCGGACGCCGCGTCCGACTCCGGCTCCCCGAACTCGGGCAGCAGCCGGGCAAGGCCGCCGGTGTCGCCGCGCGGGCAGAGGCCGGCGACCCCCTCAATGCCGATGTCCCGCACGAGGCTTCGCAGGACGGTCGTGAACGGCGCGAACGGCAGACCGTCCGACCCCAGCTCCAGGCAGCCCCCGACGAGCACATTCGCCTGCCCCGCCACCGACCGGGAGAACTCCCTGATCAGCCGCGTCTTCCCGAGCCCCGCGTCACCGCCGACGAGCACGGCCCCGGGCGCGGCGGCAAGGGCGTCCCGCAACTCCCCCAGCTCCACCGCCCTGCCGACCAGGCCCGGACCCATCGCACGCGCGTTCACGTCACAAGCATGCCAAACAGGTACGACAATCCCACCTGATTTTCACTCCGCGAGACGCCAGCCCTGGCCGCGGTGCTCGTCCGGTTCAGGGGCCGTCCCCTCCTTCAGCGGCGGATGGACGGTCGTCCGGACAGGCCCCTCCACCTGGATCTTCCGCTGCCGGAAGTGGTCAAGGCCGATCATCTCCGGGCGGGAGAGGACAGGCGCGACGGGCGCACCGGCCGCGCTCAGCCGCTCGATCGCCTCCGCCATGGTGAACTTCGCCACCGCGGCGGTCACGGCCGCGTCCAGCTCGCCGATCCGCCCGAGCCGCTCCATGAACGGGACATCGGCGTGCTCCTCGATGCCCAGCGCGCGGCAAGTGGCGCCCCACAGCCTCTCCTCCGACACGACACCGAGCGTGATCTTCCGGCCGTCCTTCGTCGGGTAGACGCCGTAGCCGGGGACGGGCCCGGCGCCCGACCGCGCGGTCGCCTCCGGGACGGTGCCGACCCAGTGCGCCAGGACGTCCGCCATACCGAGGTCGATCCGGTCACCGGCACCGCCGGCACGCGCCTTGAGCACGGCCGCGGTGATCGCGAACGCGGCCATCGTGGCGGCCGACATGTCCGCGATCGGCAGCTCGTCGGCCTCCGGGGAGACGGCGTCGGGTGGAAGCGCGGCGGCATACGCCCGGTAGTTGATGTCATGCCCGGGAACGTCCCGCAGCGGCCCTTCCGCCCCGTATCCGGAGATGGAGCAGTAGACGAGCCGCGGGTTGAGCGCGCGAAGCGTCTCGTGGCCCACTCCCAGCCGCTCGGCGACACCGGGCCTGAACCCCTCGACGAAAACCTCGGCGTCCTCGGCCAGCCGCATGAGTGCCGCACGCCCGTCCCCGGATTTCAGATCGAGCACCATGCTGCGCTTGTGCCGGTTGAGGACGTCGAAATGGTCGCCGAACATCCGCATCGGCTCCCCGCCGGGCGGCTCCACCTTGATCACGTCCGCACCGAGCTGGGCGAGCAGTTGCGTGGCGTACGGGCCGGGCCGCCACATCGTCAGATCGAGGACGCGCAGTCCGTCCAGCAGCGCCATGGGGCTCCTCTCGCAACGTCGTCGCGCTCACGGTGCCGGTCGCCGCCGTCCGCCGTCAAGCGAGCGCTTGGTCGCCGCCGGGCCCGGCATGGGAGCGTGGGGCGGCCCCGCCGTCCCTTCGAGGCGCTGGGCCCCGACGCGGGATCGCTGCGCCCGCGGCTCCTCGGCATCGCGACCGCATCGCGACCGCGCTTCCCACGGAAGCGCTCGCGGCCTGGGCGGCAGGCCTGAACAAGGTCAGGGCCCATGGCGCGCCTCTGGATGAGAAGGAGACCAAGAGCAATTTCAACTGGTACACGGCCGAGGTGCTCATCAATCTCCTCGCCGAGGCACCGGCGCCGGCGAAGGTGCGCAGCGCCGCCTACCGGGCTTTGGCGACGGTCGATGGAGTCGAGTTCCTCGGCCAAGCCAAGGACCCGCGCGCGGCCGGACGGGCTAGGCGTTCGAGATCGGCGCCGGCCGGTACATCATCGACACCAAGACCTCGCTCGTTCTGTCGGTGGCCACGGCACCCAAGACCCCGGCGGCGAAGACGAAGACGACCGACGTCGGCTGGACTGACACCTCGCCGCGCGTCCCGGCCGGCTGATCCGACGGCCTAGAACGGGCACGCTCCAGGCCTTTCCGGCCGCCCCGGAACGCCCGGCAGTTGCCGCCCCGAGCCGTTGACGGAGCGTCCAATTCGGGTGATGCTGGCCGTGCAGGAGCCAGGTCGCCGCCCGTTCTGGCTGGTCACAAGGGTGGAGGTGGTTCAGATCAGATTCTCACTCTTCTATGAGCACCAGTTGCCGCGGCCGTGGAGCGAGGGGCAGGAACTGAAGCTCTACCAGGACGCCCTGGACCAGGTGGAACTCGCCGACCGGATCGGCTTCGACTGGGTTTGGCAGGTGGAACACCACTTCCTGGAGGAGTACTCGCATTCGTCGGCGCCGGAGGTGTTTCTCGCCGCCGCGTCGCAGCGCACGAAGCGGATTCGGCTCGGCCACGGGATCGTCCAATTGCCGCCGGCGGTCAACCATCCGGCGCGGATCGCGGAGCGCATCGCGACGCTCGACCTCGTCTCGAACGGGCGCGTCGACTTCGGGACGGGCGAGTCGAGTTCGAGTGCCGAACTCGGCGGGTTCGGGGTGCGGCGCACCGAGAAGCGGGACCAGTGGCAGGACGCCATCGACGCCATTACCCGGATGTTCGTCGAGGAGCCGTTCGCCGGTTGGTCGTCCGAATACGTTCGGATGCCGCCTCGGAACGTGCTGCCGAAGACCGTGCAGAAGCCGCATCCGCCGCTGTGGGTGGCGTGCTCGCGACGGGAGACGATCCAGTTCGCGGCGCGCAACGGCATCGGCGCCCTGACGTTCTCCTTCGTCGAGCCCGAGGACGCCGGGAAATGGGTGGACGAGTACTACCGCATCATCGCGTCCGATGAGTGCGTGCCAGCGGGGTTCGCGGTGAATCCGAACGTGACCGTCGTCCTGCCGATGATGCTGCACGAGGACGAGGCGACGGCGATCGACCGCGGCATCGATGGGGCGCATTTCTTCGCGTTCGCGCTGGCGCATTACTACGGGCCTACGCCGCACGATCCGGGGCGCACGAACGTGTGGGAGGAGTTCCAGGAACGCCGGGACGCCCGCGGCTTCTCCCGCGAGCAGATCATCGCGAACGCGGAGACGCTCAACGTCAACGTCGGATCCTTGCGCGGCGCCGTTGGGACGCCCGCGCAGGTCATCGACCTGATCCAGCGCTACGAGTCGGCGGGCGTCGACCAGATCTCGTTCGTCCTGCAGTCGGGGCCGAACAAGCACGAGCACATCTGTGAGTCGCTCGAACTGTTCGGGAAGGCCGTCCTGCCGCACTTCACCGAAGGGCGCGAGGAACGCGAGGCAGCCAAGGCGGAACGGCTCGCCCCCGCGATCGAGGCCGCCCTCGCCCGCCGCGCCCCCGCCCGCACGGCACCGGCCGGTTACCGCATTGACGAGGACGCGGAAGTCGCCCGCGCGGACCGTTCGCGCCGTCCGTTGCGGGAGGAGGTGCGTTCCGCGAGCCGGAGGCGGTTCCGTCAAGGTTTCTACAGGCTCGTCCACGGCCGGACGGACGAGCAGATCGAACGCCGTTTCGGCCCCAGCGCGCAGCGCCTGTTCTTCGCCGGAATGGCGCGCGCATACGACCCGTCCGCGGCGGGCGGTTTCACGGGCGAGCTGGAGTTCCGCCTGACCCGCACCACATGGACGCTCGTCATCGGCAAGAACCGCGCCCGCGCGCGCCCCGGGCCGGCCGACGAGCCGTCTCTCACCCTCATCGTGAAAACGGCGGACTTCCTGCGGATACTCGCCGGCGACGCCAACCCGGCGACCCTGCTCATGGACGGCGACCTGGAACTGCGCGGCAACTTCGAACTGGCCCCGCGGCTCAGCGAGATGTTCGGCGGCCCGTCCCCGTACTGACCACTGGTGGTGGCCGTGGTCCCCCGATGACCACGGCCACCACATAGTCAGACGTCCACACCCCCCGCGAGAGTTCGCACCCCGGCGAAAAATTTCGATCGATCTCGCTCGCGATGCCTTACCTTCGCGTGGTGTTCTCCCTCCAGGAACCCCCACTGTTCACCCGCCTCAAGAAGGCGCAGCGCATCCTCATCGCAGGCGCGGGCGGCGGATTCGACGTCTACGCGGGCCTGCCCCTGGCCTTGTCCTTGCTGGACGACGGCAAGGACGTCCACCTGGCCAACCTGTCCTTCAGTGCGCTCTACGGACTCCCGTCCGACGCCTGGCTGGAGGTGGACGTGGTCGCAGTGACCCCGGAGACGCCCAGCCGCGACGACTACTTCCCCGAAGGGACGCTCGCGCGCTGGCTCGACCTCCACGGCCTCCCGTCCACCGTCTACGCGTTCCCCAAGCTGGGCGTACAGCCGCTCCGCGAGGCGTACCGGCACCTGGCCGACCGCCTGAACCTGGACGCGATCGTCCTCGTGGACGGCGGCACGGACATCCTGATGCGCGGCGACGAGTCCGGCCTCGGCACGCCCGAGGAGGACATGGCGAGCCTCGCCGCCGTCCACGGCCTGGACGTCCCCGAGAAGATCGTCGTCTGCGCGGGCTTCGGCGTGGACGCTTACCACGGCGTAAACCACTCGCACGTCCTGGAAAATCTCGCCGCCCTGACCGCCGACGGCTCCTACCTGGGCGCCCTGTCAATCCCCCGCGACAGCCGCGAGGCGGCCCTCTACCTGGACGCCGTCGAATACGCGCAGGCGGCGACGCCGGGGTATCCGAGCATCGTGAACGGCTCGATCTCAGCCGCCATACGCGGCCAGTTCGGCGACGTCCGCTTTACCGCCCGGGCGCGCAACAGCGAACTGTTCATCAACCCACTCATGGCGATGTACTTCGCCGTAGACTTGGACGGCCTCGCCCGCCGCTCCCTCTACCTCGACCGCCTGGAGAACACGCGGATCATCCGCCAGATCAGCTCGATCGTCGAATCTTTCCGCGACGAGGTTCGTCCTCGTCCGCCCCGCCAGTACCCGCACTGATGGACGGCCGTCCGGCGATGACATCGCCCAGCCAGTCGCCGAGCCGCTGCACGGGCCGCCGGTAGCGGCGCTCACGCTTCCGGGCCCGCCGCTCCTTCCGCGATCCCGGCCGGTATCTCCGTCGCGCCCAAGGCGAGTCGGGTCGCGCCAGCCGGACGGCCCCGACCACCGCGACGACGCCGATGAACAGACCGATGAGGCCCGTCCAGATCTTGCCTTTGAGCAGCGCCACCAAGGCCACGAGCATGTCGAACACCAGGACGGCCGCGACCGCCCACAACCCGTCCCCTGCCACGTCGTCCACGCCGAGGGGACGCAGGCCGAGCAGCAGCAACCCGCACAGCGCGATCGTGATGAACACGACCTCGACCGACAGCCGGCCCTGCTCGCTCCAGTAGACGTCCTCCAAGTGGAGGACGAGCGCGAACTCGTCCAGCACCAGCGCCGTCCCGACCCCGAACACGGCCGCAGTGGCCACCGCCCACCCGGACGACCCGTCCTGGACGGACAGCCCGCCCACACCACCCACGCACATGAACACCAGGCCGAACACGACGTGATGGATGTGATGCCCGCCCGGCGTGACGTTCCCTGGCCACCACCGCACCTGCCGCCGGATCATCCGCACGCTGAACCGGATGAACAGGAACCCCGCGATGAACGCCAGCAGGAAACAGAACAACCGCAGCCGTCCGGTATCCGCAATCTCCCGCGTGAACCACTCCCCCACACCGGCCCTCTTCCCCGACCCGGGCAAGCTCACCCCGCCCGGCGGAACTCCGCCTTCAGAAGGGCCCACACGCTCTTCCCCTCGAACCCCGCCCGAACGCCGTGCTCCGCGCAAAGGAATTCGACAATCCCCAACCCCCACCCACCGGGGTCGGGCGCGTCGTCGGGCACCGGCATTTCCGGCATCGAGAGATCCGGCGTGGACGCCTTCGGACGCACCGGCGACGTGTCCCAGACCTCGACCCGAAGCCCGTCCACGGCCAGCGCCAGCCGCAACGACACCGGCCGCCCGGGCGTGGCCCGCACCGCATTGGTCAGCAGCTCAGAGGCGACCAGCACGGCATTCTGCACCGTCTCCTCAGCCAGCCCCCACTGCAACGCCTGCGCCTCGACGATCAGCCGTCCCTCCTGGACGACCTCCGGCCCGCCCACAAACCGCCGCCGCACCGCCCACGGCCCACGGCCCAACCACCGTCCTTTCCATTCGAACCAAAGAGCCCGTTTTGTCGAACTCCCCACCCATCCTCTTCCGTCGGCCGATCATTCCGTTCACCACTCCCGTCGCTCGATGCATGTGATTCGACACACATCGTGTAACGCATCGACTACCGTCGGAAGTGGGACCGGCTTTACCCAACTCGATACTTCCGGAGGTCAACTCATGGTGAATCGGAAGCGACTCGACCCGACCGAGTCGACAGCCGCACTTTTCGGGGCAAAGCTCCGGAAGTTCCGGGACAAAGCCGGACTTTCTCAAGCCCAGCTCGCGGACGCGGTCGGCTACTCGCACGACACGATCTCCAAGGTCGAGACCGCCGCCCAGGCCCCGTCCCCCCAACTCGCCGAACTCCTCGACGCGCACTTCAGCACGGACGAACAGTTCCAGGAGCTCCAGCCCCTAGCCGCCAAGGAGGGCATCCCCGTCTTCTTCCGCCCCTACCCTCTGTGTCAGGCTCAGGTGGGACACAAGGGGATGAAGTTCCCTAACTGATGTGAACAGGGCGAGAACGGGTACTGAGCAGAGTGACGATGACCAGCCACGATCTTCCTTCCGGCGACGGGCCGC
>NZ_JABXFD010000085.1 GCF_013372625.1 Actinomadura sp. BRA 177 | reverse complement strand
TTGTGTTTTTTGTATTCAGCCAGAGGACGCAATACGGGATCGGGGTCCGCCTCGTGGGCTCGGAGATGTGTATAAGGGCCAGGCTCGTCCAGCGGACCGGGGCGGCGCCCAGCAGCCCGCGGCGAGCCGCGGGACGCCCGCGAGCGCGGCCAGCGCCCAGCAGCCCGCGGCGAGCCGGGCGCTGAACGCGCTCGTCCCGTCCAGCGCGATCCGGACGATCATCACGGTGCCGAGCAGCGCGGTCAGCGCGCCGAGCAGCATGATGCGGCGGCGGCTCGGCAATGGCTCCGGGGTGTCCAGCCGCTGCTCGTCGGCCCGCCCGGCGGCGGCCGGGGTGTTGTCGGTGGACGGCTCGGCGGGCGGTTCGTACGCCGCCGCCAGCAGCGCGGCCTCCTGGTCCAGGAGGCGCTTCTCGGCCGCGTGGTCGCGCGGCAGCGGGCCGCCGCCCGGGACGTCGTCCTCCAGCCCGGACAGGCGCAGCGCCTCGTCGAGGGCCGGGTCGAGCAGGTCGGTGGCCTCGCCGTCCAGGACGTGCATCGGGATGCCGAGCCGCCGGGCCGTGACGAATACGGCCAGGGGCTCCAGGCCCATCGCGGTCATGCCGCCGACGGCCGTCCGCCCGAACCGGTGGAAGACGGTCAGCACGCCGTCGCCGGTGGTGATGGCCAGGCCGTCGATCCGGGACCGCTCGTAGGACACCATGACCAGGCCGCCGCGGCCCAGCTTCTCCAGGCCCGCCGCCGACAGCCGCCAGTACGGCCGGGGCCGGCGCCGCCGCCCGTCCGGCACGGCGCCGAGCAGCCACGGGAT
>NZ_JABXFD010000514.1 GCF_013372625.1 Actinomadura sp. BRA 177 | reverse complement strand
GGGCATGTGCTTAAGGGGTGCGGTGCGGGGGCGGGGCGGCCTGGATCGTGGAGGTCATGCTGCTTCCCGTGGGTCAGGCGAGCCTGTACAGCTGGGCGCCGGTGGTGCCGGAGGACGAGCCGTACTCGGTCGCGTCGACGAGGGTTCCGTGCTGCTGGACCCAGGCGGTGACGTCGGAGCTGCCGCCTCCCGGTCCCATGCGTCCGCTGAGGAGGATGTAGCGGAGCTCGCCGTCCTGCACGTACCGCTGGAGTTTGTCGGCGGTCATGGCGGGGTCGCTGCCGGTGAAGCCGCCCATGGCGATGACGGGGCGCCCGGTCTCCAGGATGATCGAGGACGCCTCCTGGGCGCTGGAGACGGCGACGAGCCAGGTGGCGCCGCCCTGGTTCCGCTCCAGGTAGGAGATCATCGCGGTGTCGGCGCGCCCGCCGGGCCCGGCGGCTTCGGCGGGGGAGGCGGGCCCGGCGGGCGCGCCGACCCCGCGATGATCTCCTACCTGGAGCGGAACCAGGGCGGCGCCACCTGGCTCGTCCCCGTCTCCACCGCCCAGGAGGCGTCCTCGAACACCCTGGCGACCGGGCGCCCCCTCCTCGCCCTCGGCGGCTTCCCCGGCCGCGACCCCGCCCTCACCGCCGCCAACCTCCCGCGCTCCCTGCACGACCGCGAGCGCCACTCCCTCC
>NZ_JABXFD010000370.1 GCF_013372625.1 Actinomadura sp. BRA 177 | reverse complement strand
GACGCGAAGGCAGACGGCTGGGCGGGCTGGGCGGTGGCGGGCCGTCCCGCCGCGGTGGTGCGGGCGGTGAGGATGAGGACGGTGGCCACGCTCAGGGGCGGGATGGCGAAGGCCGCGCGCCAGCCGAGGCCGTGGGCCAGCGTGACGCCGATGAGGATCGGGGACAGCACGGACGCCGAACTGGAGACCGCGTTCGCCACCCCGATCTGGACCGTTCCATCCCCCGGTGACGCGGCAGCCCGCAGCGCCGCCGGGACCAGTTGCACGAGGCCGGCGCCGCCGAGCCCGAGGATGAGCGCGCCGAGACCCGCGCCGAGCCGTCCGCCGCCGGTGGCCATGACGCAGGCGCCGCCCACCAGCGCGGCGAGGGCGACGGGAAGGGCGAGGCGGCCGAGCCGTCCCGCCGCCCAGTGCCCGACGAACCCGACGACCACGAGGCCGAGCGCGAAGGCCGACGGGTAGAGCGCGACCTCGCTGCGCGGGAGTCCCCGCTCCTCGCGCAGCTCGGGCAGGATCGCGCCGAGCGCGGTCAGCAGGTAGCCGAGGCACCCGAACGCCGCATAGAGCGCGAACCTCCCCGCACCGCGTCCGGCGATCGCGGTGAAAGGCCGTGCTCGTTCCATGTCCGCGGCCGGGCTCGGGCCAGTGTCGGCAGGATCCATCGCACGCCTCCCGGATTATGCTCGCACAACGAGGATAATCCGCGAAGGCCAGGATGTCACCATGCAGTCGAAGACCGCGCACTCCGCTCGGGCGCTGCGCAGCCAGGGCGCGCTGGCCGTGCTCCGGTACGTCCACGCGCACCCGTCCGCGACGCGCGCGGACACCTCCCGCGCGCTGGGGTTGAGCAGCGGGTCCGCCACGGAGATCACGAGCCGCCTCAAGGCGTCCCGGCTCATCGACGAGGACATACCGCCCCGTACCGGTGGCCGCGGCCGTCCGTCCCCCTCGATCACGGCGCACCCGGACGGCCCGCTGGTGTGCGTGGTCGACATCAGCCACGAGGCATGGCGGGTGGCGGCCGTCGAGCTGGGCGGCGGCGTCCTGACCGGGTCCGACGGCCGCCACACCGGCTCGCCCGAGATCATCGGACTGCTGGCCGAGCAGGTCGCGGCGCTCCACGTCCGCTACGGGCGGCGGCTGCGCGCGGTGTCCGCCTGCGTCGCGGGGACGGTCAGCGGGACGACGGTCGTCCAGGCGTCCGGCATGGGCTGGCGCGACGTCCCCCTGGAGCCGCTCAAACCCGCCGAAATCCCCCTGCTGGTCGGCAACGACGCCTCGCTCGCCGGCCTGGCCGAGGCGCGGCGCGGCGCCGGGGCGGGGTCGCGCGTCGTCCTGCACCTGACCGTGGAGGTCGGCGTCGGCGGCATCCTCGTGGTGGACGGACGGCCGGTGGACGGCGCGAGGGGCGCGGGCGGCGAGTTCGGCCACATGCCGTTCGGCGACCCCGCGCGTGAATGCCCGTGCGGCGCCCGCGGCTGCTGGGACCTGGAGGTCGACGGCCGCGCCATGTCCCGCGCCCTGCACCGCCCGCCGCCCCGCGACCCGCGCACGGCGGCCGAGGAGATCCTCGCGTCGTCCCAACCCGAGGCCCGGGAGGCCGTCGCGGGGGCGGCCCGCGCCCTCGGCCGGGGCATGGGCGCCCTGGTCAACGCCCTGGACCCGGACGTCGTCACGCTCTCGGGCCTGGCCACCGACCTGGCCGCGTCGGACGCCCTGTCCGACGGCTACACGGCGGGCCTGATGCGCTACCGCCGCGCCGACCCGCCGCCCGTCCGGCTCTCGACGCTCGGCCCGCGCGGCCCGCTGATGGGCGCCGCCGACGCCGCCTTCGACGTCCTCCTCACCGAGGAGGGCCTGGCCGCCTGGTCAGGCAGTTAGGCCTGACGCCATTCCGGGACGGCTCCCGCTTCGTGCAGGCAGAGATCGGGGGCGCCTTCCAGTGCCTTTTCCTCACCGCCCGGCGTGTACGTCACGATGAGCCGGAGCGGGCGCCACGTCGTGTTGTACGTGGAATGCCAGACGCCCTTCGGGATGTGGACGGCGTCGCCCTCCCCGATCGGGAACGGCTCCCCGTCGTCCACCATTTGCGTCGCCTCACCGGAGATCACGTAGATGATCTCCTCCGCGTTCGGGTGGTTGTGCCGCGCGTGCCCCTTCCCCGGATTGACGATCACCTCGCCCAGCGTGCTGCTCGCGCCCTCGACGCTCGACGGGGTGACGAACCATTTGATGGACCCCCAGTCGAAGGCCATCGTCGTCACGTCACCGGGATTGACCAGCATTCAGATCTCCAGATTCTTGAAGGCCGCCACCTGCTGCGTAATGGCCCGCTCGGTCGGCAGCCGCTCGACCGATGACGCACCGAAGAAACCGACGACACCTTCCGTCCGCGACAGCACGTAAGCGGCGTCATCCGGCTCGGCAATGGGACCGCCGTGACACAGGACGAGGACGTCCGACCGCACAGCGAACGCCGCGTCCCGCATGGCCTGGACCCGCTCGACCGCCTCGTCCAGCGTCAACGCCGTGCCCGCGCCGATGCTGCCCTTCGTCGTCAGCCCGACATGCGGGACGAGAACGTCGGCACCGGCCTCCGCCATCGCCCGCGCCTGATCCTCGTCGAACACATAAGGCGCGGTGACGAGACCGCGCTGATGAGCGAGCCGCACCATCTCGACTTCCAACTCATAGCCCATGCCGGTCTCTTCGATGTTCTCCCGGAAAACCCCATCATAAAGCCCGACGGTCGGGAAGTTCTGTACCCCCGCGAACCCCATGGCCTTCAACTGATCCAGGAACACGGGCATCACCCGGAACGGATCGGTACCGCACACTCCCGCAAGCACCGGCGTCTCCTTGACGACCGGCAGCACCTCGGACGCCATTTCCACCACGATCTGATTGGCGTCCCCATAAGGCAGCAGCCCGGCCAGCGACCCCCGCCCCGCCATCCGGTACCGGCCGGAGTTGTAGATGATGATCAGATCCACACCACCGGCCTCGGCGCACTTGGCGGACAGTCCCGTCCCCGCCCCCGCGCCGATGATCGGCTTGCCTTCCGCAACCGCGTTCCGCAGCCGGAACAGCACCGTGTCACGGTTCACTGCGATCCCCCCGAGATCATCTGGTGCAGCCGGTCGGCCATCGCGCGGCCGAACGCCGGATCGTTGATGTTCATGTCGAGTCGCTCCGTTTCCACGGCACCCGCCATGGCCGCGAAGCACGCCTCGTCCGCCTCCGGATCATGGAAGGGCATCCCCGGCGCGTCCAACGCCGACACTCCCCCGAGCGGCAGGAACAGCACGGTCGCCCCAGTCGCCGCCCGCAACTTCTCCGCGACCCGCAGCCCCAACTCGGCCATCTCTTCCCGAGTGGTCCGCATCAGCGTCACGGTCGGGTTGTGGACGTAGAGGTTCCGCCCCTCGAACCGCTCGGGAACCGTCTCCAGCGGCCCGAAGTTGACCATGTCCAAGGCCCCGGGCGCCACGACCTGCGGAATCCCGAACCGCCCCGCCGCCGTAAGCCGCTCAGGCCCGGCCGAAAGGACACCGCCCACCAGATCGTCCGCCAGCTCCGTCGTCGTCAGATCGAGCACCCCCGCAAGCAGCCCGCTCTCCACAAGCCCCTCAAGCGCCCGCCCACCGGCCCCGGTCGCGTGAAAGACGAGCACTTCGTAACCCAGCTCGTCCAGCCGTTCCCGCGCCGCCTCCACCGCCGGCGTCGTGACCCCGAACATGGACGCCCCGACCAGCGGCCGCTCGTCCACCACGGCCGCGGCCCGAGTCTCCTCATAAGCCTTGGCCATCCCAACAACGGCACCCGCCGCATTACCAAGAATGAGCCGCGACACACGATTAATGCCCGCAATATCAACGACGCTGTACATCAGCGTCACGTCCTTAGCGCCCACATAAGGCGACACGTCCCCGGACGCCATAGTGGACACAATAATCTTGGGCACCCCAATAGGCAGATCCCGAACGGCCCGAGCCGCAATCGAAGACCCACCACTTCCGCCGACCGCAAGCACGGCATCGACCCGCTCCAACCCGGCGAGCACAACCGCAGCCCCTTCACCCATCACAGTGACGGCGGCGCCCCGATCCCCCGCGTCCCACAACGCACTCAGCGAAGCGCCCCCGGCCCGCGCGACGTCCTCAGCGGAAACGTCCGCCTCCACCTCAGCCGCCCCAACGCCCGCGTCCACCAACACCACATCGCACCCGAGCTCCCGCACCCGCTCCCGAAGCCACACGTACTCCGGCCCCTTGGTATCGAGCGTCCCCACCAGAACCACAGTCGCCATGCACGACCACTTCTCACCCCACCCACCCCCCAACCGACCAAACCCTGCCGGCACCATCACGAGCAAGATCGATCAAATGGGACAATCGAGGCATGGCCAACGCCTCCCTCGCCGGACTGCTGCGCAGCACCATCGCGACCGTCCTCACGCTGCTGGTCGGTGCGGGACTGGTGGCGCTCATGGTCGGCCTCGTAGCGACCGAGGTCCCGGACGGCAACCGAGACCTGGACGCCTACAAGGCCGCGCCGCGCTGCCCGTCCGCGCCCGCCGAGCCCGCCGAATGCCGCTGGACGCAGGAGTTCACGGTGTCCGACATCCGACTGACGTACAAGCGGGGCAAACTGGACCGCGCCACCTTGACGGACGCGAACGGCGCCAAATGGGAGACGGCCTACACCACCACCGGCCCCGTCCTGGACGACATGGACAAAGGCGACCGGCTCACGGGCACCATCTGGCGCGGCCGGGTGACCGAGGTCGCCATGAACGGCGACTCCCAGGACACGGAGGCCGCCCCGGACGACCTGCGAGCACGCATCCTCATCGGCGCCCTGATCGTGATCCCTCCCGGCCTCCTCATCATGGCCGTGTGCGTCTGGCGCCTGGGCGACAAGTGGACCCACCGCCGCGTCCCCCACGACCCGACCCACGGCATGACCGCCACCCTCGGCCTGGCCATGACCATCTTCTTCGGCGGCCTCGTCTGCCCGCTCCTGGTGAGTTCCGCCGGCGAGAACCTCTGGCCGGTAGCAGCCGTCTGGCTCCCAATGACCGCCATCATGACCATCGCCACCCGCATCTACGTAGTCATAAAGCGAGCCCGCTCCACAACCCCCAAGCAACCCGCATTCCAGTAAGCCGGAGTGGCGCGGTCGGGAATGGGGGGCATCTCAACCGACCGCACCACTCCGGCTCTACGGAGACCCGGACGCGCCTTGCCTTCTGACCGACGCGATGGCCCGGCCTAGCCGCTCAGGGCACCGCGCCCCGACAAGCACACGACCGTCCACCAGCGCCCACCACTCGCGCGTGTGATGCCCGAACCACACCAGGACGCCGTACTTCCGCGCGAGCACCTGAGTCATGTCGTTCTGGATCGGCCGCACGTCGCTCACAGCCGCGGCCTCCAACGGCCCCAGGCTCATGACTCCACGTCCCAGGTGAACTCGGCCCACATGGTCTGGCCGGACTCGGTGATGTCATGCCCGATCTTGTCGGCGGTCTGCTCGACGATGAACAGTCCCCGTCCGTACTCGGAAACCGCGTCCAGGACCGCGTCCGGTGGCTTCCACACTCCTGCGCCGGCGTCCGTCACAGCGATGCGTGCCCATCCAGGCCGCAAGGCCACGGCGACCGACACTTCTCCGCCGGGGGCTCCGCTGATGGTGTGCCGAAGAGAGTTCGCCGCAAGTTCGGAAACGACCAGTTCGGCGTCGGACGTCCGCGGGGAGCCGTCGAGGAGCCCGCGCACGTATGCGCGGATCGCAGGAACCATGGATGGGAGACCTGGGTAGGTCTGGGACCATTCCATGACAGGAGGCACCCCCAAAGTGATCACGTAATGACGGTAAGTGACAGTCAAGCTGAGTACTCAGCTTGAGAGTTGAGTACGCAGCTTGTCAAGCTTGCGTCGAGAAAACGCACCCACTTCGCCACCGGAGTCACAGTGACCCAGCCCGCATATCTACGCATCGCCGACAATCTGCGCCAACAGATCGTCGACGGCCGCCTGGCACCGAGCGACCGGGTTCCCTCCCGTCACCAACTCGCGCGGGAGCACGGCGTCTCCGATCGTGTGGCCGTCGAGGCCGTCAGGCTTCTGGTGTCCGAGGGCTACGTGGAGTCTCGTTCCGGCAGCGGCACATATGTGCGTCAGCGCCCGCAGGTGAAGCGCCTTACCAGGAGCTGGTACCGCGAGGCGCGCGGGCGGGGAAGCTCTCCGTTCCGGGCGGATATGGAGGCGCAGGGACGGGCAGGGGCGTGGCGTTCCACCTCGGAGACGAGCCCGGCGTCGCCGGCCGTGGCCGGGCGGCTTGGCATTGCGGAGGGCGACCCTGTGCTGGCGACGCGGTACACCTTTCTCGCGGACGAGCAGCCCGTCATGCTCTCGACCTCCTGGGAGCCGCTGGACATCACGCGTGGGACGCCAGCGATGCTGCCCGAAGAGGGGCCGTACGCGGGTGCCGGCGTGATCGCGCGGATGCGGGCCATCGGGCAAGAGGTCACGCTGGCCACCGAGGTCGTGACGGCGCGGGCCATTCTCGCGGACGAGGCCGAGCAACTGGGTGAGCCGGTGGGATCCATCGTGATGGTGATCCAGCGCACCTACACCGGGGACCGTCCGGTCGAGACCGCCGACATCGTGGTGCCCGTCGACCGCTACGAGTTGGCCTACACCATCCCCGTCGATTAACGGCGGCTGAGGTAGTTGGTCACGCGGTCTTGGGTGCGATCTCCGGCCGTTCGGGGCTGCGCCGCTACCGATCAGGCTGCGACTGATGCAATGCGCGGGCTTTCCGACGACGGGCTTCGCGCCGCATAATGTGTCCGACCGATAGACCCAAAAAGATCAGCAGTCCAAGTCCCAGCCAGGACAGGAAGGCTACCGGCACCGCTCTTGCCCAGCCAAGCCAGGCCACTGCTACCAAGGGATATACCAGCGAGATCGACAGAGTCGCGACGCAACCACAGCCGACGGGTATCTGCTCAGTCCACGCCCAGGAACCGTACGCATCCCGGGCGATGCTCCTGAACAACGCCTTCCCAGGGTAGAGAAAGTCGGCGAGTTCGGCCGTGCGTTCGATTTTGGCGGCGCGTTCAAGAGAAAAGCGAACGGCACTGTTCTCGTGTATCACTGCCCGGAGCCCTTCGATCAACGTTTGACGCAGGTGGGCCCGGGCTTCGATAGGAAGACTGGAGTTCGTCTTGGCAAGCACCACCAACGCATCGTTGACGCGGTCGAGATCGAGATCGACATGCCGGAATAGTCTCAGGCCGAACGGTGGCTTTAGTTCCCTGGTGAGGGCAATGATTTCGGCAAGCGCATCCGGGGGGACGTCCGGCGACCCGGCAGTACTCTGAGCGAGGCTGCGGTAGCGGGACACGATGTGCGGATCTTCGGGTAACAGCGTCAAAGCCTCGAGCACGCCCGGCCGGTTCATCTGCAAGCATGCGTGCATATCGGCGGCGAACCTCCAAATCGTCCGGAGCGATCTCGAATGCTCGCTCCGCTTGCCCGCGACGTGCCAGAGAGCGAGCGTAGGCGAGCGAAACCAACGGGTCTCCGGGCTCAAGACTGTGGGCCTTGTTCACGTCCCGGTCGCTGCCGCGCGCCACGAGTTCCCGGGCAAAGGCACGGCGGACTTCCCTGTCGTCCGGATCTACTTCATACGCGAGTTGGAGATCCTGGAGGCCGTGACCGCCTTCGGCGAGGTTTGCCTGAGCACGCCGGAAAAGGCAACGTGGGTGCAGTGGTTCTAAAGCCAATCCACGCTGTGCCTGGTAAAGGGCAAGCTGAGTCTTACCTGCGGCAAGGCTCTGCCCCGCCCTTTCCGCCCAACCCTCCGCATCGTCGGCGCTCATTTGCCGTCCCGTGCCGAGGGAAGCGTTGCGCAGGACGGTGCCTGACAGGTTGCGCAGGCCGTCCACTATCTCGGCGGCGGACGGGCGTGCGGCCGGCTCCTTGGCGAAGGAGCGCCTCACTAGGTCGAGCAAGGGCCCATGCAATCCTTCCAGGACTGGTTCGCCGTGCAAGATCCGGGTGTGGACGGTGCGGCGGTCGTCGCCGAACGGCGGCGCACCGGACGCCGCGTAGGCAACGGTGCCCGCCCATGCGAACAGGTCAGCGGCATTAGTGACCCGCTCCCCGAGGAGTTGTTCCGGCGCCATGTACGGCGGGGGTACCCCAGAGTTGTCCGGTGGCGGTGATCCTGGTGTCACGTCCGGCGAGAACGGCAATGCCGAAGTCGATGACGCGCGGACCATGCGGTCCAAGGAGGACGTTGGCGGGTTTCAGGTCGCGGTGCGCGATGCCCTGCCCGTGGATGTGCTCCAGCGCGGCGGCGACGCCGACCGCAACCTCCTCTAGCGCCGCGCCGCGCAGCGGGCCATCGCGCCGGACGGCCTGGCTTAGGGCAAGCCCATCGATGTACTCCACGACCAGGTACGGCGGGTCACCGTCCGGATCGGCGTCGAGGAGCGCGGCCGTGCAGCGGCGACCGAGCCGGCGGAGGGCGGCAATCTCGCGCCGAAATCGAGCGGAGATGGCGCCGTCCTCGTGGCGCACCAACTCCGGCTTGATCATCTTTACCGCGACGTACGTGCCCGTGACATCGTCGGCAAGGTAGACCGTGCCCATTCCGCCAGAGCCAAGTCTCGCCAAGATGCGGTAACCGCCGATCGAGTCGGGATCGCCAGCCTGGAGGGGAGTCCCCACTCGGTCTCCTCGGATCCGAAATCCTGAAAGGGCCGTCTGTACAGACGCGTGGGTCGAGTGCCAGGTTCACCCTACAGAAAGGACTTGCCTCTGTGATGACGCCATCTTCTAGGAAGGACTCCCTCGCCCTCGTAGAAGAGTTCGTCGTGAGTGGCCACCAGAACCTACACGTCCAAGCCAGGTGTTCATGGTCCATGTTGCGGAAGCGTCAGGGGACGCGCGCGGCTCGTCGGCACGAGGGACCGCGTGGCTCGGTTGGCTGTCGATCACTATGAAGGCGCCGTCGCGCAGATTCGCACACCTGGCCGCATTACAAGATCGGTTCAGTCGGCCATCTGAGTTGCGGAGGACTCGGTGATTACGCCGTCTTCTAGGTTTAGGACTCGGTCGGCTTCTGAGAGGAGGGTTTGGTCGTGGGTGGCTACCAGGACCGTTACGCCTTCGCTGGCTACTACTGCGCGTAGCAGGGGCATTATTGCGGCGGCTGTTTCGGAGTCGAGTTGGCCGGTGGGTTCGTCGGCTAGGAGCAACCTGGGGCGGTTTGCTAGGGCTCTGGCTATCGCCACGCGTTGGCGTTGGCCGCCGGAGAGTTCGTACGGGCGTTGGGCGGCGTGGTCTGCCAGGCCTACCAGGGAGAGTAGGACGCGTACTCGTTCGTCGCGTTCGGCAGGGTTCTTGCGGATCAGGCGTAGGGGGACTTCTACGTTTTCGGCGGCGGAGAGGACCGGGATCAGGCCGTGGGATTGGAAGACGTAGCCGATGTGGTCGCGGCGTAGGGCCAGGAGGTCGTCCTCTGGGAGTTCGCCCACCTCGCGGCCGGCGACGTGGACGGTGCCGCCGTCGGGGACGTCCAGGCCGCCGATCAGGTTGAGGAGCGTCGTCTTGCCGGAGCCTGAGCGGCCCTTGATGGCGACCAGTTCGCCTGGGGCGATGGTGAAGGACGCGCCGCGCAGGGCCGGGACCTCGATCTTGCCCGTGCGGTAGGTGCGCGTCAGGTCGTGGACGGCCACCATCGGGTCGGTCATGAGGTCTCCTCCCGGTCGGGCCAGACGCCGACGTGGTCGCTTTCCAGGGCGAGGCGGACGCGGTCGCGCAGGTCGAGGGCCTCGGTGAACGCGGCGGGGAGCTGGACGCGGCCGGTGCGGTCGAGGAGGGCGTACTCCTCGGCGGTGCCGCCGCCGCGGCGGACCTCGACGCTGGTGCGGCCGTCGCGGATGCCGACGGTGCGGTCGACGCGTTCGGACACCTGCGCGTCGTGGGTGACGACGACGGTGGTGGTGCCGAGTTCCTCGTTGACGCGGCGGAGCGCGGCGAAGACGCCGGCGGCGGTCGTGGTGTCGAGTTCGCCGGTGGGTTCGTCGGCCAGGATGACGTGGGGTTCGTTCGCGACGGCCACGGCGATCGCGATGCGCTGCTGCTGGCCGCCGGACAGTTCGGCGGGACGCCGGTTCGCGCAGTCGCCGACGTCCAGCATGCCGAGCAGTTCGGCGGCGCGGGTCGCGCGCTCGCGGCGGGAGCGGCCCGCGAACTTCATGGGCAGCTCGACGTTCTGCGCGGCGGTCAGGTACGGGAGGAGGTTGCGGGACGTCTGCTGCCAGACGAACCCGACCTGTTCGCGGCGGAAGCGGAGCCGTTCCTTGGACATCATGGTGAGCAGGTCCGAGCCGGCGACGCGGGCGACGCCGGCGGTCGGGACGTCCAGGCCGGACAGGATGTTGAGGAGGGTCGACTTGCCGGAGCCGGACGCGCCCACGATGGCGACGAGTTCCCCGGGGTCGACGAGCAGGTCGAGGCCCTGGAGGGCGACGACCTCGACGCCGTCCGTCTTGTAGATGCGGACGAGGTTGTCGCAGACGATGTGGGCGCCCTCGCCGTAGACGGGGCCGCGTTCGGCGGCGCGCCGCTCCAGTTCGGCGAGGTCGGGTGCGTTGGTCATCAGTCCCCCGTTCTCAGGGCGGTGCCGGGGCGGGTGTCGAAGAGGCGGTCGACGGCGATGGCCGCGGCGGCCGCCAGCAGGAGCGCGCCGATGAGGCCGAGGAGCGCGGCGAGGCCGGGGGTGTGCGCGGTGACGGCGAAGCCGCCGGTGTAGGGGCGCAGGTCGACGACCGGGCCGGTGATCTCGGGCAGGAGCAGGCCGAGCACCCAGCCGGCACCGACGGCGCAGAGGAGGACGGGTGCGATCTCGACTAGGGCGAGGCCGCGGCTCTGCCGCCGGCTGAGCCCGAGGGCGCGCAGGTGGGCGACGGTGCGGCCGCGGGCGCGGGCGCCGACGACCAGGACGAGCAGGACCGCGAGCAGCCCGAACACGCCGCCGATGAGCGCCCCGTTCCGGAACGTCTCGTGGACGACGGTCACCATGGGGTCGCGCGTCATGTCCCGCAGGACGTCCCGCCGCAGCTGGACGTCGCGTCCGGGGGCGGCGGCGCGCAGAGCCTCGGCGTCCACGTCACCGGTGACGAAGACCTGCGAGGGGAAGCCCGTCTCACCGGCGACCATCGTGTACGGGACGACGGCGAACGCCGTGCCCAGGCCCTGTCCGGGGAAGTGCTCGATCTGCCCGGAGGGCTTGACCTGGATCGGGGTCATCCCGGGCCGGCTCAGGGTCAGGGGACCCGTGCCCCTTGTGCGGGCGGTGAGCGGTGACAGGAGGACGCCCCGCCCGGACGGGATGCCCGGCACGTCGGGCGCCAGCTTCCGGTAGGCGTCCAGGTCCACGCCGACCACGGTCAGCGGCGCCTGGTCCGTGGCGGTCGACACCGTGGAGATGACCCGGACCCGGAGGGCGCCGGTCACTCCGGGCAGCGACCGGATGCGGGCGAGCGTCGCGTCGTCCACCGGCCCGGCCTCGATGCGCGCGTCCGCCCCGGTCTCCCACCAGGACGCGCGCACCTGGCCGTCCCGCAACCCGGTGTCCACGGTGGCGGTGAAGCCGGCGACGGTCGCGGCCAGCAGCAGGACGGCGAGCGGCAGCGCCCCGACGAGGTTCTGCCGGGACGCGCGCGCGAGGCCGAGGAACGCGACCGCGCCGCTGCGCCGCCGCAGCACTGGCCCGGTCGCGCGGAGCAGGTAGGGGTAGGCGCGCAGGACCAGGGCGCCGAGCGCCGCGCCGAGCAGCACGGGAACGGCGGCGACCAGCGGGTCGGTCCCGGCGGACGCGCCGCGCTCGCGCAGCAGCACGACGCCGAGCACCGCGAGCGCGACCAGCAGGCCGTCCAGCACGAGCCGGCGCGGTGAGGGCCGGGCGGCGGCGAGGTCGTCGCGCCGATCGGTGGCCGAGCCGAGTCCGCCGCCGCGCTCCCGCCCCACCATGACGGCGGGGACGCCGAGCACGGCGACCACGAGCGCGGCGATCACGTAGCCGGACGTCAGCTGCGGCGGGCCGACGTCCAGCAGCCGGCCGGCCGCGTATCCGAGCACGGCGGACGGGACGACGGCGAGCGCGGTGAGCCCGCAGGCGGGGGCGGCGAGCTGCCGCAGCGAGGCGCCGCGCGCCCGCATCGTGCCGAGGATCGGGCGGAGCCGCTCGGCGAGCAGCCCGGCGGCGAGCAGCAGCACCCCGGCGGCGACGGCGGCGAGCCCGCCGAAGGCCAGCCCGAGCACGGAGCGCGCCGTGTGCAGCCGTCCGGCGAACCCGGTCAGCCGGTCGTCGAGCGCGGAGACGACATCGCACGGGAAGAGTCCGGAGCGTCCCCGCACGGCGGAGCGGAACGCGCCGAGGTCGCCGGCCAGGGCACCGGCGTCCCCGGCGTCGATGTCCGCGGCGCGGATCGGGAAGCGCCAGCTGAAGGTGAACTGCGTGTCGCTCTCGCGGACGACCCGCGAGTATCCGCTGACGCCCAGCAGCGCGGTGCCCGCGTCGGCCTGCCCCCCGTCGCCGCCGAGCGACACCTTCACCGGGTGCAGCAGGCTGGGGCGGGGCGCCCAGAACGGGTCGGCGGCGTTCACCGGCTCGTACAGTCCGGAGATCTCGACCGAGAGGTCCCCGAGGTCCATCCGGTCGCCGACCTTGTAGCCGAGCTGCCGGGCGTACTTCGCGGAGACCATGACGCGGATGTCGCCGCTCGTCTCCGACGGCGGGTTGACCGCCGGGTCGCCCGCGACGACCCGGATGCGGCTCCACGCGCCGAGATCCCAGCCCAGGTACAGCAGCCGGGGCGCGGAGAACCGCCCGGGGACGCGCAGCCGCGCGCTCATCGCGGACGCCTCCGGTTCGCCGGCGACCTTCGCCAGCGAGCGCGGCAGCATCTGCTGCCAGGTGACGCTGTTGGCCTCCATCGCGGCCTGGCTCGGGACGGCCGACCACGCGGTGCTCCCCGCCGCCTTGCCCTCGACCGTGAGGTCGGCGGACGAGCCGATGGCGGCGGCAGCGGCGCGGTCGTAGCCGGCGGCCGTGCGGGACGGGACGGCGACCGCGAGCAGCGCCGACAGCAGCGACAGCACGGCCAGCGCGACGAGCGGCGCCCACTGCGCCCGGACCAGCCGCATGGCGGAGCCTCTCATCGGTCCTCCCCCACGCGCAGGCCGGCGCCGAGGTTACGGCGCCGCAGCACCCGCATCACCGGCGGCAGGACGAGGCCGAGCACCGCTGCGACACCGGCGAGCATGGCCAGCACCACCGGCCACTGGACGACGAGTTCGGCGGGCGGGTACGGCTGCGCGGCCTGGACGCTGAGCACGACGTGCGGGACGACGAGCCGCGCGACGACGAGGCCGAGGACCGTCCCGCCGAGCAGGCCGAGCGCGACCAGGTACGCCTGCTCGATCGCGAGCATCCCGGCGACCTGCCTCGGATGGACGCCGAGGGCGCGCAGCACCGCGAACTCGCGGGTCCGCTCGCCCGCCGTGACCGCCGCGTTCACGACGAACGCGATGACGGCGAACGCGAGTGCGGCGCCGAAGCCGAGCACGAGCGCGCCCTGGAGCGCCGCGCCGAGCGGGGCGTCCCGCAGTTCGGCGCGGACCTTGACGCGGTCGGCGGCGACCTCGCCCCAGGCCGGGTGCTCGCCGAGCGCCCGGACGGCCGCAGCGGTGTGGCCGCCGCGCACCGCCGCCCACCATTCGCCGGGCTCGATGCTGTCGGTGGTGGCGCCGCCGGCGGCGAGGCGACTCTGGGTGAGCGTCGGCAGGTCGACGAGGACGCCGGGTTCGCCGGGCGGCACGGTCGGCAGCGCGGGCGCGATCCCCAGGACCTTGACCGGCTGGTCGCCGTCCACGGTGCTGATGGTGACGGTGCCGCCGACGCCGACCTTGGCGCGCCCGGCCATCTCATCGGTGATCACGCCGGGCACGGTCGGCCGGAGGTCGGTGTTCTGCAGCCCGTGCTTCGGCGGCGTGGCCGTGGCGAGGATCGCGTGGACGGTGGCGCCGGTCGCGCTGCTGTAGATGCCGCGGCTCGGGTCCGGGTCGGCGGTCGCGGGCAGCGAGATCTCCGCGAGGCCCTCCTCCGCGTCCTTGAGGCGTGGTTTGAGGAGCTTCCTCGGGTCTGGCGAGTAGGCGAACACGTCCCAGCGTAGGTCTGCGGGCGGCTTGGCGTCCCCGGTGCCGTCGCCGTGCACGCCCATGACCCGCAGGTCGAGCGGCCCGGTGTAGGCGTTGTTGTCGTAGGCGTAGTGGACGCCCCTGACCGACAGCGGGTAGGACGGCACGCCGCCCGGCCCCGCGAGGTCGGCGGCGTCCAGCGCGACCGTGTGCTCGTCGCCGTCGGCGGGGAAGCCGGGCAGCTCCACCTGCCGGGCCAGCCCGTGCGCGTCCACGACGGTCACCGCGACCTCGTACTCCGTGCCGGACGACGGCTCGTCGCCTCCGGGCGTCGGGCCGGTGCGGGTGAGGCTCAGGTCGAACAGCAGCCGCTTCGGCTTGCCGGGGACGGTCAGCGCGGGGGCTTCGGGACGGGCCGCCGCCAGCTCGTCCAGCCGCAGGTCGTTCCGCAGATCGGGCTGGACGCGCAGCACCTGCCCGAGGGTCGAGGTGTCGGCGGCGAGCAGCGTCGCGGGCTCGTTGCCGAGGTCGCCGTCCGCGCGCAGCACCGCCGTCGCCGCCGTGACGCCGGGCAGCGCCGCGAAGCGTCCGCCCTGCCCGAGCGTCGCCGGGCCGCCGCCGCTGGTGGCTGCGGTGAGCCGCAGGTCGGCGCCGCTCTGGAAGTCGGCCTGGTCGGTCTGCGACCGCTGCCAGGTCGCCATCGTCGTCACCGACAGCACCCCGACTGCCATCGCCATGACCAGCAGCAGGACCGGTCCCGCGTAGCGGAGCTGGCGCCGTCCGACCTGCCGGGTGCCGAGGACGGACACGAGCCCGCGCCCGCGCGTCGCGACCCGCTCGGCGATGCGCGACACCCCGGGCACGACCCGGAGCAGCAGCACCCCGCCGGCGAGCAGCGCGAGCGCCGGGCCGGACACGATTAACGGGTCGATGCCGGACGTTCCGCCCCCGGTGCCGCCCGCGCCGTCCGCCCCGTACCGGGTGAGCTGCCAAATCGCGAGCCCGGCGATGAGCAGCAGCGCGAGGTCGACGCCGGATCCGCGCAGGCCACCGCGCCCCTGCCGGCCGATCCCGGCCTGCGCCTCGACGAACGTGCGGTTGGCGCCGCGCAGCGTCGGGATCGTCAATGCGATCGCGCAGGCCAGCGCCGTCAGCACCGACACGATCCACAGCGGGGCGACGGGCCCGGCGTCCAGCCGCAGCCCGGACGCGCGCACCGCCGGGGCGTGCCCGGCGAGCCGCAGCAGCGGGCGGGCGAGCAGCGGCCGAGCACCGCGGCGGGCAGCACGATCAGCAGCCCCTCGGCGAGGCCGAGCCGCGCGAGCTGCCGCATCCCCATGCCGCGGGTGCGCAGCAGCGCGACCTCGCCGCGCCGGTGGTCGGCGAGCAGCCGTGCGACGAGCAGCCACGCGCACCCGGCCAGCAGGACGAGCTGGATCACCGGGATCAGCATCGTGGAACGTGCCACGAGCACGGCGCCGTTCAGCTGCCCGGTCAGTTCGGGGAGCTTCGTCACGACGGTGAACTGCGCGCCGTCGCCGATGTCCTTGAAGGTGTCGTCCGCGTGCGTGACACGGTCGCCGAGCGGGCCGAGGTCGCCGGACTCGACGCCGCGCAGGTCGGGCATGACGGTGAAGCGGGCGTCGGACCCGGTGCCGGTGAACTTGCCGGCGAACACCTCGGGACGCACCACGAACGGCCCGTACGTCGTGTAGTCGAGCTTTTCGACACCGGTCGTGATGAGCCGGTCGTCCTGCCAGAAGTAGTGCTCCGGGTCGGGGACGTCGAACAGCCCGACGACCCGCACCTTCACGACCGACTTCTTGTCGACGCGGCCGTGCAGCGTGAGGACGTCGTCCACGTCGGCTTTGATGGCCTTGGCGGCAGCGGCGGGAAGCACCGCCTCCACTTCGTTCGCGGACGCGGCGGGCCAGCGTCCCTCGGTGAGGCGCGCGTGCTTCTCGATGCCGGTGTAGGTCTCGAACGCGGTCAGCTCGGGGTGGTCGCTCTTCTCCTGCCCGGGGAGGGTGTAGGAGTCGCTGCGCACGCTCATCGAGATCGCCAGCGGGACGTCCCGGTAGATCTGCTTGAGCGACTGATCGACCTCGCCCTGCACCTCGGTGAGGCCGTTCGCGGGGACGTGCGTGCCGATCGTCGTCCCGACCGAGGCGAACGTCGCGTCCGCCAGCGTCCGGCGCAGCCCCTCGCGGGTCACCGACCCGGTGTAGCCGACCAGGGCCGCGAGGACGGTCGTGGCGAACAGCGCGGTCGCGCAGGCGGCCAGCACCAGCGTCCGATCGCCGGCCATCCGCCTGAGTACAAGCCCCCGTCGCCCCACGAAGGCTCATGATCATCCATGCCCGGCCGGGCCTACAAGGCGTCGTGACGATTCTTTGACCTTTCGCAACCTTCTCGAAATACGAACAAATCGCCATCAACTTCCCACCCTGCGGAGGGTGCGCCCGGCAGGCGTGTGCGGGCGGATCGGAGAAGGTCGTGCGCAAGGGAGCGTAAGGATGTCGTAAACGGGGTGGCGCGCGGTGGTGGCCCGGGGCGAGAAGAGCAGGAGGAGCCGAGCCGCGGAGGGCAGCATGCGCAAGATCGTCAACTCGACGTACGTGTCGCTGGACGGCGTCATCGAGAAGCCGCAGAACTGGACGTCGCCGTTCTTCCAGCAGGAGGCCGCCGACTACGCGCGGGACCTGCTGTTCTCGTGCGGGGCGCTGCTGATGGGGCGCCGGACGTTCGACGGGTTCTCGCAGGCGTGGCCGGCGATGGCGGAGGCGGCCGGCGACTTCGGCGTGCGGATGAACACGCTGCCGCACTACGTCGTGTCCGACTCGCTGCGGAAGCCCGGCTGGGGCGACACCACGGTGATCCGGCGGGCCGGCGCCGCCGCCGAGATCACCGCGCTGAAGGAGCGGGACGGGCAGGACATCCTGCAGTACGGGTTCGGGCCGGTGTCGCGGACGCTGGTGCGGCACCGGCTGCTGGACGAGGTGCGGCTGTGGATCCACCCGGTGATCGTCGGCTCCGCCGACCCGGGCGAGCTGCTCGCCCGGGCGGGCTTCGCGGCGTCCTTCGAGCTGGCCGGCACGGAGGTCTTCAAGACCGGCGTGATCATCGCGACCTACGTCCCGGCCGCCGCGCCGGTCAGCGGGTGAGGGCGGCGCGGAGGATCTCCCCGGTGCGGGACGGCGGTTCGGCCTGGACGCCGAGGCGGTTGAGGACGTCCCGGTAGCGGGCGATGTCGGCCGTCCGGTCCGGGTAGAGGGCGCCGGTGAGCTGCTCCAGGTAGACGACGTCGGGCAGCTCGCGCTCGGCGAACCGCAGCAGCGTCACCGGGCCGCTCTCGGCCGCGTGGCCGCCGGAAGTGAACGGCAGGACCTGCACGGTGACGTTCGGCCGCTCCGCCGTCTCGATCAGGTGCTCGATCTGCGCGCGCATCGTCGCGGGGCCGCCGACGGTGCGGCGCAGTACCGCCTCGTCCAGGACGGCCCACAGCTTCAGCGGCTCGGGGCGGTCGAACACGCGGCGGCGCGCCATGCGCAGCTCGACCCGCCGCTCGATCTCCTCCTTGGACGCATCCGGGTGGCGGACGGTGAGGAGGGCGCGGGCGTACTCCGGGGTCTGCAGCAGCTCCGGGACGTCCTGGACCTCGTAGACGCGGACGACCCCGGCGCCCTGCTCCAGCCCGAGATAGGGCTCGAACCAGCCGGGCACCACGTCGCCGTACGCCTGCCACCAGCCGGGCGTGTTGGCGTGCTCGGCCAGGTCCAGCAGGGTTTCGCGGACGCCGCCGTCGGTCACGCCGTAGAAGGTGAGGAGGTCGGCGATGTCACGTTCCTTGAAGCCGACGCGGCCCAGCTCCATCCGGCTGATCTTGGAGTGCGAGCCGCGGATCTCGTAGCCGGCGGCCTCGGTGGAGATCCCGGCGGCCTCGCGGAACCGGCGCAGCTGCGCGCCGACCACCATGCGCAGCACGGTCGGCCCGGCGTCCCGGAGGTCGGGCGCGACGCGGGCCGGCTCGTCCGGACGGGGACGGCGGCTCATGACTTCACCCCCACGGCGCAGAACTCGTCCACGTCGTCCGGCTCCCCGAACGGGCCCGGCTCGGCGCGCCACCGCGACACCGGCACGACGCCCGGCTCCAGGACCTCCAGGCCCGCGAAGTAGCCGCCGATCAGCTCGGGGGTCCGCAGGTGGTACGGAGTGTCGCTGGCCTGGTTCCACAGGCCGATGGCGGTGCGGAACGCCTCGCCGGTGACGACGTCGGTGCCGTCCGCGACCGCGAGGTGGCTGCCGGGCGGCAGCGCGTCCACCAGGTGCCGGACGATCGAGCGCGCCTCGTCGTAGTCGGCGATGTGCCCGAGGATGTTCAGCAGCATCAGCCCGACGGGGCGGCCGAGGTCGAGCGTCCGGCCGGCCTCGGCGAGGATGCGGTCCGGGTCGCGCAGGTCGGCGTCCACGTAGCTGGTGGTGCCCTCCGGCCTGCTGGTCAGCAGGGCGCGGGCGTGCGAGAGGACGAGCGGGTCGTTGTCGACGTACACGATGCGGGCGTCCGGCGCGGCGCGCTGCGCGACCTCGTGCGTGTTGTCGACGGTGGGCAGGCCGGTGCCGATGTCGAGGAACTGCCGGATGCCCGCGGTGCCCGCCATGTACCGGACGGCCCGCGAGAGGAAGGCCCGCGAGTGCCGGGCGACGTCCACGATCTGCGGGTAGACGGAGACGAACTGGTCGCCCGCGGCGCGGTCGACCGGGTAGTTGTCCTTGCCGCCCAGCCAGTAGTTCCAGATGCGCGCGGACTGCGGCACGGTGTCGTCGATGCCGGGTTCGGGCCGGGCACCGTCGTCCGGTGCTGACTCTCCCACGGAACTCCTCCTCGGCGCGCAAGAAAACTACCTACGGGGAGAAGTTACTCGACCCCGGGCCGCTTGCCCACCTGTCCCGATCCTCCCGGTTTGTGGTGATCTGGACGAACAGCACGCGGCATTTCCAGCCTGCCGGGCGCTGACCTGGCAGGATCCCGACTCGAAGAAAAATCTGAAAAAGATCGGGGCGGGATGTCGATCCGGTCTCCCCTTCTTCGACGCGTCAGCAAAGGCCGGGGATGACCCGGACACACGACAGAGGAGGCACCCATGCGGTTCCTGTTGATGACCACGGACGCCGGCCCGGACGACGCCCAGCCGGACGAGCGGCTCCAGCGGGAGATGGGCAGGTTCATCGAGGAGACGGCCAAGGCGGGGGTGCTCCTCGCGACCGGCGGGCTGGAGCCGTACGGCACCCGCATCACCTCGTCCGGCGGCAAGGTCACCGTGACCGACGGCCCGTTCACCGAGGCCAAGGAGGGCGTGGTCGGCTTCGCGCTCGTCGAGGTGCGCACCCGCGAGGAGGCGATCGAGCTGTCCAAGCGGTTCTACTCGATCGTCGGGGACGGCGCGGGCGTCATCAAGCAGGTGTTCGGCCCGGACGACCCGTTCCCCGGGCAGTGAGCGCCCGCTGAGCTTGCGCGGCGGCCGGTGCGGGTGCTCTCATCGGCAGCGTGACGGCTTCGAACGCGCCCGGCGTGCACGCGAGCATCGACGCGGTGTGGCGGCTGGAGGCCGCGCGCATCATCGCCGGGCTCGCCCGCATGGTGCACGACATCGGGCTCGCCGAGGAACTCGCGCAGGACGCGCTGGTCGCCGCGCTCGAACAGTGGCCGGAGTCGGGCGTCCCGGACAACCCGGGCGCCTGGCTCATGGCCGTCGGCAAGCGCCGCGCCATCGACCGCATCCGCCGGCAGCAGCGCCTCGAGCACAAGCTGGAGGAGATCGGCCGCGACCTGGAGAGCCAGGCGCCGCCGGAGCTCGACGTCCCGGACGACGAGCAGATCGAGGACGACGTCCTGCGGCTGATCTTCACCGCCTGCCATCCGGTGCTGTCCGTGCAGGCGCGGGTCGCGCTGACGCTGCGGATGCTCGGCGGCCTCACCACCGACGAGATCGCGCACGCGTTCCTCGTCTCCGAGCCGACGGTGGCGCAGCGGATCGTCCGGGCGAAACGCACTCTCTCGGACGCCGGCGTACCGTTCGAGGTCCCCACCGGACCGGACCGTGCCGCTCGGCTGTCGTCCGTCCTGGAGGTCGTCTACCTGATCTTCAACGAGGGGTACGCGGCCACGGCCGGCGACGACTGGGTGCGGACGGACCTGTGCCAGGAGGCGCTCCGCCTCGGCCGCGTCCTCGCCGAACTCGCCCCCGGCGAACCCGAGGTCCACGGGCTCGCCGCCCTGATGGAGATCCAGGCGTCCCGCACACGCGTGCGCACCGGCCCGTCCGGCGAACCCATCCCCATCCTGGAACAGGACCGCGCCCGCTGGGACCGCCTCCTCATCCACCGCGGCTTCACCGCCCTACTCCGCGCCAAGGACATCGGCGAACCCCCCGGCCCCTACGTCCTGCAAGCCGCGATCGCCGCGACCCACGCCCAGGCCCTCGCCCCCGAGGAGACCGACTGGGCGCAGATCTCCTCCCTCTACGAGATCCTCGCGACCATCGCCCCGTCCCCGGTCGTGGAACTGAACCGCGCGGTGGCGGTCGGCATGGCACACGGCCCAGAGAAGGGCCTGCAAATCGTCGACCCCCTGATGGACGAGCCGACCCTGCGCGACTACCACCTGCTGCCAAGCGTCCGAGGCGACCTCCTGGAACGCCTGGGCCGCCCCGACGAGGCCCGCACAGAATTCGAGCGCGCCGCGGCCCTCACCCGCAACGCCCCCGAACGCACCACCCTCCTGTCCCGAGCCGCCGCCCTCGCTTCTCCTCCCCCCGCAACGAGTTGAGGCTCTCCCGAAGGCCGCCCGTCCCCCTCTGCTCGTCAGCAGTGTGTCGCCGAGCGTGAGCGTGGTCAGCGGGTGGTCGATGGCGGCTCGGGACGGTCATGCGCCAAGGTGTGTTTTGCTACTTAAAGGAGCTCGGGAGGGAGTGGCGTGATCGATCATTCGGACGTTGAGGTGGCGGCGCGGCGGGTGGCGGGGCATGTTCGGCGCACGCCGGTGATGGAGGTTGAGCCGGGGTCGGCGGGGCGGATGTGGCTGAAGCTTGAGCTGACCCAGCACACGGGGTCGTTCAAGGCGCGGGGCGCGTTCAACCACATCCTGGCGGCGCGGGACGAGGGGCGGCTGCCGGGCGTCGGTGTCGTGGCGGCCTCCGGCGGGAACGCGGGGCTCGCGTTCGCGTACGCGGCGGCGGAGGTGGGCGTGCCCGCGGAGGTGTTCGTTCCGGAGACGGCGCCGGCGGTGAAGGTCGCGCGGCTGCGCGCGCTCGGCGCCACGGTCGTCCAGGTCGGGACGCGGTACGCCGAGGCGCAGGACGCCGCCACCAAGCGCGCCGCCGACACCGGGGCTCTGCTCTGCCACGCCTACGACCTGCCCGAGGTCTGCGCCGGTCAGGGCACGCTGGGCCTGGAGATCCTGGAGCAGACGGGCGGCGAGGTCGACACCGTCCTGATCGCGGTCGGCGGTGGCGGGCTGATGGCGGGCGTCGCCGCCGCGCTTGAAGGCACCGCGCGGGTCGTGGGCGTGGAGCCCGAGACCATCCCGACCATGGAGCGCGCCCTCCACTCCGGACGTCCCGTCAACGTGGACGTCTCCGGGATCGCCGCCGACTCGCTGGGGGCGACCCGGCTCGGCGAGATCGCGTTCTCGGTCGCGTCCCGCACCGGCGTCCGGCCCGTCCTGGTCTCCGACGAGGCGATCATCGAGGCCCGCCGGTACCTGTGGGCCGAATACCGCCTGGTCGTCGAGCACGGCACCGCCGCCGCACTCGCCGCCCTCCGCACCGGCGCCTACCGCCCGTCCCCGGGCGAACGCGTGGTGGTCGTCCTCTGCGGCGCCAACACCGACCCGTCAGATCTCACCTGACCGCCACCAGGCCAGAGTCGCGGCGACATATGGGGCTTGGTCATGGCGCGGCGGCGAGGTGGGTGGACAAGGCGCGGGCCTCGCGGACGACGTTGGACGAGCCCTTGCGTCCGGCGAGTTGCTCGATCCCGGGGATGGCGCCATGGGCATCCGACCAGCGTGCGGTCTTGAGGCCGAGGGCGATCAGGCGGTCGAGGGAGTTCACCGGCCGCTCCCCCGGCTCGGGGCACAGGACGGGCAGGGCGGCGGCGATCGTGTCCCACACCTGGCGGTAGGCGCCCGCGTCCGCCGCGCGTTCGAGCGCCTCGATGATCCGCACCGGGCGGATCTCGCCGTCCCGTACGAGTTGCCCGATGTGGCGGCCGAGTGCGGCGGCGGGCAGGTCACCCCGGGCGGCCATGGTGAGCAGCGTCTCGTCGGCGCCGTCCACGCGCCGATCGGCGAGCTGACGAGCCAGGAAGTGCGCGACGGCCTCGGCGAACGGCCCGTCCCCCGGGGTGAGCCTGATGAGTTCGCCCACGGGCGCCCCGAGCCCGAAATAGCGGTTCTTGGGGCGCAGATGAGGCAGGAAGTGCGCGGCGACGACCTCGGGATGGGACGGCAGCTGCAGCGGCCAGCTGTTCCGGCCCGCCTCATGACGCCAGTCGGCGTACTTCGGCGGTCCCTCGAACACCGCGTCGACCAGCGGCAGTCCCGTCCGCGGGGCCGCTATCACGGGCTCGGGCAGGCCGTCCGCCAGCGGCCGCATCGACACCTCGGGGACGGGCAGCCCGCCCTCGGCCAGCCAGCGCGCGGCGACGCGCCCGGCGGGCGAGGTCAGTTCGGACGCGCGCCGGACGGCGTCCGCGTCGATCTCGCGGGGCAGCCGCAGCAGGGCCTGCTGGAGGTCGGCGGACCCGGGCGCGATGCCCGTGGCCTGCAGTGTCTCCAGCCGGGCCACGAACGTGCCCGGGTCGATATGGCCGGTCGGCTCGGTGGGGTGGCGAGCAGCATCGGCGGCAGCGTCCCATCGGCGACGGCGACGGCGATCTCCGCGCACCGGTGCAGTTCGAGCGCATACGGGTTGGCCAGGCTGTGGAGCGCCGACAGCCGGTCGCGCCAGTCGGGGGGCACCGGCGCCGAGCCGGTCAGCAGCCGCACTGCCACCTGGAGCCATTCCCGCGGCGAGAGCCAGCCTCCCTCGGCCAGCCTCGGGTAGTAGAGGTCCACCTCATGGTTGGGCCGGAGAGCGGCGCGCAGGTCGTCTGCGTCCCGGCGGGCGAGCCGGAGGAACGCGTCAAGGACCCGTTCGAGCACCGGCCAGTCCAGGTGGTAGGCGGTGAGCGCCTCGGCCAGTTCCACCGGCCGGGTGATCGGCGGCGGTAGCGGCGGAAGCGGGTCCGGGGGCGCGACGGCGAGGGCGGGCGGCAGGTCGTCGTCCGGTTCGGCGACGTCGCCGCCGAAGCGGGCGGCGGCTTTCGCGCTGAGGTCGGGGGCGAGCAGCGGGACGGCGTCGACGAGCACGGTCGTGTCGGCGCTCTCGGGGAGCTTGAGCGCGATCCGGACCGCGCGCTCCTGCACCGTGTACGACTCGTGCGCGAACGCCTGCGCGAGGGCGGCGGCGCAGTCGCCGGCCAGTTCCGGCCTGCCCCTGATCGTCTTCTCCAGACACGACAGCCCCGACTTCACCAGCCCGGACTCGGCGCGGAACAGCACCCCGTCCAGTGCCTCCGCCACGTGCTGCGAGGGCAGTTCCGCGGGCTCCATCAGGAGGCCGAGCGCGACGTCGGCGACGGGGCCGGGCGCGGCGGGCGGCAGCCGCACGTAGTCGCGGGCGTATTCGAGGATCTCGCGTTCCCGTACGGCCGGGTCCGCAGGGATGAGCAGGCCGTGCAGGCGGACGAAGAACCGCAGGTCGAGGGTCGTCCCGCCGCGCAGGAACCGGCGGACGCAGCCGTCCAGCAGCATCCGGCGGTCGATCACGCCCCGCTCGGCGAGTGTCGGCAGCGTCCGCGGCCAGGACGGATTGTCGCGCAGTTCCCGGCCGACGCCCTCCGCCTCGAAGATGCGCGGCAGCAGGACGGGCAGCAGCGGGTCCTTCGGGCGGGGCGGCCCGGACGACACCCAGCCGACCACGAGGGCGTCGTGTTCGGGCGGTTCGATCCCGGTCTCGGCCAGCAGCGCCAGGACGAGGTCGAGCCCGAGGTGCCGGGGACCGCGCAGCCGGAGCGTCAGCCGCCGCGCGAGGTCGGCCAGCCAGGCGTCGTCGCGATCGACCCACAGCTCCAGGAGCAGGTCGGTGTCGTCGTGGCCGCCCGACCAGCGCGAGTTGAACTCGCGCCGGGTCAGCCAGGCCGCGACGGCGGAGGATCCGCCCAGCGCGACGGCGCCCGCCGCGCGGAAGGTGGGCGCGAAGTCGTCGATGTCCTCCCACGGTTCGCGCCGCGCCCGGACCGCCTTGACGTGGCCCGGCAGCGCCCTGGCGACCGCGCGCCGCCCGGCGTCGTCCAGGTCGCGGACGGCGTCCGCGACCACTTCGGGGTCTCGCTCCTCGATGAGGGCCGCGATCTTCTCCCAGGCGGCGGTGTCATGCGTCTCGGTCGCGCTCGGCATGCCCGGGACACTAGGCGGCCCCTCCGACAATCAGCGGACGGTGCGCGCGAACTGCAGCGGCAGCAGCCGGACGAGCTCGTCCGGACCGGCCGTCCGCACCCCGGGCTGCGTGCCGCAGAGGGCCTCGACCACGTGCGCGCCGAGCGCGCTGTCGATCGGGTGCGGGACGAGCGTGCCGTTGGCGTTGAGCTGCTGGTACTTCATCAGATTGAGGGCGACCGAGACCTGACGCGCGCCGCCGGCGGACGTCAGCGACTGGGTGCCGGCCCCGAAGACGGCGCCGTCGTGGCCCCAGAACGTCCCGCATGGCAGGTCGAGCGAGTAGAGGCCTAGACCGTAGTTCATGAGGACGTTGCCGTCCGCGTCCTTCACCGGGACGGTGCGCTTCATCTGCGCCAAGGCGTCCATACCGATGATGCGGCCGGTGAGGAGCTTGCGGTAGAAGCGGTTGAGGTCGTCCATGGTGGAGACCAGCGCGCCCGCCGTCCAAGCCCAGCTCATGTTGAAGACGCTGTAGTCGCGCGGTGGTTTCACGTGCTGGTACAGCGATTCGTACATCCGCGAGTGGGGCCCGACCACCCACGGTGAGTCCGGGAAGTAGGTGTGCCTGAGCCCGGCCTTCTCGATGACGTTCCGCGTGATGTACTGCTCCGCCTTGGTTCCGGTCACCTTTTCCAGGAGCCGCCCGGCGATGATGTAGTTGGTATTGGAGTACGACCAGCGCTCGCCGGGCATCCCGGTGCGGGGTGCGCTCAACCCCCACTGAATGAGCTGTTCCGGCGGGACGTTGCGGAACCGGAACTCGTCCAGGCTTTGCGGCGACAGTTCCTTCAGCGAAGGGAACGCCGTGACGACGTAGTCACCGATCCCACTGGTGTGGTTGAGCAGCATGCGGACGGTGATCTGCTGCCCCAGCCGCCCCGGGATGAGGCCGGGTAGGTACTGGGCGACCGATGCGTCGAGGCTGATGTGCCCCTGCTCGACCTGCTGAAGGATCGCGGTAGCGACGAACGACTTGGTGATGCTGCCGACGCGCTGCCGCATGCCGGGCGTGACCGGGCGTCCCGTCCGCACGTCGGCGACACCGGACGCGCCGTCCCATGCCGTCCGGCCGTCGCGGGCCTCGGAGAACAGCCCGTACATGCCGGCGTCGCGGGTGGCGTCCAGGGTCGCGCGCAGCTTGGCCGGATCGAACGGCATGGTGGGCGGCCGCTGCGTGGCGACCGCGACGGGAGGGGCACCGGGCCCCGCGGCCTGCGCCGGGACCTGCGCGGACGCGATCGTGAGCGCCGCCGCGACACCCGCGGCCGCCACGAACCGTCCTAACCGCCTCGCCATCATCCCCAACTCTCCACGCACGGAACGTCCAGAGAAAGTGTCCTCGGCGATCAGCCGCTCTGTCATCCCAATACGTGAGAATTCAACGGTCCGGTTCATCACAGAACCGGACCGCGCGTTCCAAGTGACGTCAGCTGAGCATGTCGGCGAGGGTCTCGCGGCGGGACGGGTGGCGCAGCTTGTGCATGCCCTTGGACTCGATCTGCCGGATGCGCTCGCGCGTCACCCCGTAGACCTTGCCGACCTCTTCGAGGGTCTTGGGTTCGCCGCCGGCCAGCCCGAACCGCATCGAGATGACGCCCGCCTCGCGTTCGGTGAGCGTCTCCAGGACGGCGTCGAGCTTGCCGCGCAGCATCGTGGACGCGACGACGTCGGCGGGGTCGCCGCCGTCCGGGTCCTCGATGACGTCGCCCAGCTCGCCGTCGCCGTCCTCGCCCAGCGGGGTGTGCAGGGACAGCGGCTCGCGGGCCTGCCGCCGCAGCCACTCCACCTTCTCGGCGGTGACGTCCAGTTCGGCGGCCAGTTCCTTCGAGGTGGGCTCGCGGCCGAGGTCCTGCATCATCCGGCGCCGGACGCGCGTCATCCGGTTGAGCACCTCGACGACGTGCACGGGGATGCGGATGGTGCGGCTCTGGTCGGCGAGGGCGCGGCTGATCGCCTGCTTGATCCACCAGACGGCGTAGGTGGAGAACTTCAGGCCCCGGCGGTACTCGAACTTCTCCACGGCGCGGATCAGCCCGAGGTTGCCCTCCTGGACGAGGTCGTTCAGCTGCAGGCCGTGGCCCATGTAGCGCTTGGCGAGCGACACGACGAGGCGCAGGTTGGCCTCGACCATGTGCGCTTTCGCGCGCGCGCCGTCGACGGCGATCCACTCCAGGTCCTGCTTGTCCTGGAGGCTGAGGTCGTCGCCGATGGTCTCAAGGCGTTCGCGGGCGAACAGGCCGGCCTCGATGCGCTTGGCCAGGTCGACCTCCTGCTCGGCGGTGAGCAGCGCGGTGCGCCCGATGCGGGACAGGTAGTCCTTCATCGGGTCGACGAGGTTCACGGTGGCGCGGGGGGACGCGCTCGGCGCGTGGCTGGCGTTCAGGGCGGTGTCCTTTGCTCGTCCGGCCGGGAGGGAACGGGTCACGCGATCTCGGTACCCGCCCGCCTTGCGACATAAACTTAGACTCGACCAATAGCTAGGTCAAGTACAAATTTAGGTCGAAGTATGAGAAGCTGCCGGCATGGGACTGCGGGAGATGAAGAAGCAGCAGACGAGGCGGAGCATCTCGGACCAGGCGACGCGCCTCTTCCTGCGGCACGGCTTCGACCGGGTGACGATCGCCGACGTCGCGGCGGCGGCACAGGTCGCGAAGATGACCGTGACCAACTACTTCCCGCGCAAGGAGGACCTCGCACTCGACCTGCACGAGGAGTTCACCGGCCTGCTGGCCCGCACGGTCGCCGCCCGCGCGCCCGGCGAGTCGGCGCTCGCCGCCCTCCGCCGCGCCTTCCTGGACGCCGCCGCCCGGCACGACCCGGTGATCGGCTTCGCCGGCCCGGACTTCGCCCGCATGGTCACCGAGAGCCCCGCCCTGGTCTCCCGCCTCCGTGAGTTCCACGAGGAGCGCGAGGACGCCCTGGCCGCCGTCCTGGCCAGGGAGACCGCCGCCGCCCCGGACGACCCGCTCCCCCGCCTGGTGGCCGCCCAGTTGGGCGCCCTGCACCGCGTCCTCTTCCAGGAGACCCTGCGCCGCACCCTCAACAAAGAACCCAACGACCAAATAGCCGCCGCCCTGACCAAGACCGGCCGCACAGCCTTCACCCTCCTCGAACCCGCCCTTGGCACCTACGCGGTGTTGTCTGCTCCGCCCTCGGCGGTCGGGCGCTAGAACGCCCTCCCTTCAACGGGCGCAGCGGCGATCGCTGCATCGCTCCGACTCGCCTGGCGGCTCGCTGCGCGATCAGTTTCTCGCGAGCTCGAAACTGCCTTCGGACGCGATCGCGGCGCCCGATGTGGTCGCGTGGCCGAGCTGATGGCCGAGGCAGGCGCGACGGGCTGAGACCGCCGCACCTGCCGCTGGTCGTCAGTCGGGCTGGATTACCAGGAGTAGGTCACCTGCCTGGACCGGGGTGGCCTCGGGGACGGCCAGGCGGGCGACCGTGCCGGCCACCGGGGCCGTGATGGCGGCCTCCATCTTCATCGCCTCGATCGTGGCCACCACGTCGCCGGCGGCGACCTCGTCGCCCTTGGCGGCGCGGAGGGTGACCGAGCCGTCGAAGGGGGCGGCGACGTGGCCGGGTTCGGACGGGTCGGCGCGCTCGACCGGCGGCGCGTCCGACGCGACGGACTTGTCGCGGACGGACAGTGTCCGGAGCTGGCCGTTCACCGTGCAGATGACCTGCCGGACGCCCGCCTCGTCGACGGCGCCGACCGCCTCCAGCCCGGCGAGCACGCGGACGCCGGGTTCGAGGTCGAACGCGACCTCGTGCCCGGTGCGCAGCCCGTAGAGGAACGGGCCCGTGGGCAGGACGGAGATGTCGCCGTAGGCGGCGCGGGTTTCGCGGTAGTCCTTCGCGGGCCCGGGGAAGAGGAGGCGGTCGAGGGTGTCGCGGACCTCCGGCCCGGCCAGGGCCTTCTCTTCGGCGCCGTCCAGTTCTGCCCGGGTGGGCGTGTACTGGCGTCCTGCGAGCGCCTTGGTGCGGAAGGGCTCCGGCCAGCCGCCGGGCGGGTCGCCCAGTTCGCCGTTGAGGAAGCCGATGACGCTGTCGGGGATGTCGTAGCGGTCCGGGTTCTCGGCGAAGTCGTCCGGGTCGGCGCCGGCGGCGACGAGGTGCAGGGCCAGGTCGCCGACGACCTTGCTGGACGGGGTGACCTTCACGAGCCTGCCGAGGATCGCGTCGGCCGCCGCGTAGCAGCGCTCGATCTCCTCGAAGCGGTCGCCGAGTCCGAGCGCGACGGCCTGCTGCCGCAGGTTGGACAGCTGCCCGCCCGGGATCTCGTGCTGGTAGACGCGCCCGGTCGGCGACGGCAGCCCCATCTCGAACGGCGCGTACAGCTTGCGGACGGCCTCCCAGTACGGCTCCATGACGGTGAGCGCGTCGAGGTCGATTCCGGTCGCGTGGTCGGTGAAGTCGGTCGCGGCCACGATCGCCTGGAGGGGCGGCTGGCTCGTGGTGCCCGAGAGCGGTGCGGCGGCTCCGTCGACGGCGTCGACACCAGCTTCGATGGCGGCGATGTAGGTGCCGATCTGCCCGCCGGCCGTGTCATGGGTGTGGAGGTGGACGGGCAGGTCGAACCGCTCGCGCAGGGCCTTGACGAGTGTGCGCGCGGCGGGGGCGCGGAGCAGACCGGCCATGTCCTTGATGCACAGGATGTGGACGCCCGCCTCGACCAGTTCCTCTGCGAGCCGCAGGTAGTAGTCGAGCGTGTAGAGGTTCTCGTCCGGGGACGAGAGGTCGCCCGTGTAGCAGAGGGTCCCTTCGACCAGCGCGTGGGTCTGGAGGACGGCGTCGATGGCCGGACGCATGCGTTCCACATCGTTCAGGGCGTCGAACACACGGAAGATGTCGACGCCCGTACTGGCGGCCTCCTTCACGAAGGCGCGCGCGACCGAATCGGGGTACGGGGTGTAGCCGACCGTGTTGCGCCCACGCAGCAGCATCTGGATGCACAGGTTCGGGGCGGCCTCACGGATCGCGGCAAGCCTGTCCCAGGGCGACTCGCCCAGGAAGCGCAGCGCGACGTCGTACGTTGCCCCGCCCCAAGCCTCGACGGAGAGAAGCTGCGGCGTCATACGCGCCAGGTAAGGCGCCGCGGACAGCAGGTCGTACGTGCGTACTCGTGTCGCGAGGAGCGACTGGTGCGCGTCCCGGAACGTCGTGTCGGTGACGGCTAGAGCGTTCTGGTTCCGGAGCTGCTCGGCGAACGCGCGGGGGCCGAGAGCCAGGAGCCGGTCACGTGAGCCTTCGAGGAAGGGGCCGTCCAGGTTGAGCGGCGGCAGCTTCGTCGCCGGGTCCAGATCGGTCGGCGCGTCACCGTGCGGCTTGTTGACCGTCACGTCCGCCAGGTACCGGACGAGCCGCGTCGCGCGGTCGCCGCTCGACCGGGCCGTCAGCAGCTCGGGATGGTCGGCGATGTAGGACGTCGTGACGCCGCCCGCGCGGAAGTCCTGCTCGTCCAGCAGCGCCTGCAGGAACGGGATGTTCGACGCGACCCCGCGGATGCGGAACTCGGCGACGGCCCGGCGCGCCCGCCGCACCGCGTCCTCGAACGTCCGGCCCCGGCAGGTCAGCTTGACCAGCAGCGAGTCGAAGTGCGGGGACACGATCGCGCCGCCGTACGCGGTGCCGGTGTCGAGCCGCACCCCGGCGCCGCCCGGCGACCGGTACGCGGAGATCTTCCCGGTGTCGGGACGGAACCCGTTCGCCGGGTCCTCGGTCGTGATGCGGCACTGCACGGCGAAGCCGCTGACGGTCACGTTCTCCTGCGCGATGCCGAGGCCGGCGAGCGTTTCGCCGCCCGCGATGCGCAACTGGCTCTGCACCAGGTCGACCCCTGTGACCTCTTCGGTCACGGTGTGCTCGACCTGGATGCGCGGGTTCATCTCGATGAACACGTGCTCGCCGCGCTCGTCCACGAGGAACTCCACGGTGCCCGCGTTCTCGTAGCCGATCTCGCGGGCGAACTTCACGGCGTCCTCGCAGAGCCGCGCCGCGACCTCCGGGGCCAGCCGGGGCGCGGGCGCGATCTCGACGACCTTCTGGTGGCGGCGCTGCACCGAGCAGTCGCGTTCGCGCAGGTGGACGATGGTTCCGGCGCCGTCCGCGAGGATCTGCACCTCGATGTGGCGGGGCCGGTCGACCGCCTGCTCCAGGAAGACGGTCGGGTCGCCGAACGCGCTCTGCGCCTCGCGGCGCGCCGTGTCGACGGCGGCCTCCAGGTCCTCGCGGTGGTCGACGCGGCGCAGCCCGCGCCCGCCGCCGCCGGCCGCGGCCTTCACGAACAGCGGGAAGCCGACCTCGTCGGCCGCCGCGAGCTCCTCCCCGGCGGCCGGGGTCTCCGAGCGCAGCACGGGCAGGCCCGCGCGCCGCGCCGCCGCGACCGCCTCGATCTTGTTGCCGGCCAGGCTGAGCACGCGGGACGGCGGGCCGACGAACTTGATCCCGTTGCGCTCGCACGCCTCCGCCAGCTCGGGGCTCTCCGACAGGAACCCGTAGCCGGGGTAGACGGCGTCGGCGCCGACGCGCAGCGCGGTCTCCACGATGCCGTCCACGTCGAGGTAGGCGCGGACGGGATGGCCGTGCTCGCCGATCTCGTACGCCTCGTCCGCCTTCTGCCGGTGCAGGGACAGCCGGTCCTCGTGCGCGTAGACGGCGACGCTGGCGATGCCGAGTTCGTAGGCCGCGCGGAAGGCGCGCACGGCGATCTCGCCCCGGTTGGCGACGAGCAGCTTTCTGATCAACGTATCTCTCCCAGGAGACGGCTCGGGCGCGTCCGCCCGCGTCCGAGGCCTCCTGGGCTCCACGCTGAGCCGCTCAGGGCGGGACCAACCCGGCGGGCGAACCGAATCTTGCGATACCTACCCAGTTGAGCGGCCGGCGCAGCCCCGCAGCGTGGCCGAGATGTGTGAACAAAGTGATAGATGACGCTTAGAGGGAAAAACGCACGATTGTTCCCATCGCGGGGCGTTACCTCGCGCGGGGCGGGACGGGGCGGCGCGGCCGGAACCGGACGTGAATAAAAGCGCCGATCACTCGGAATAGCGAGAAGGATCTTGCGGTTGCAACTACCGTGCGAACACCGGCGATCCGGGTAGCACCTGTCCACGACCATGGAGGTGAACCGTGCCGAGCAGCATCCCCCGCACCCGTTCCAACCGCGAACGCAAACCTGTGAAGACGACGTCGCTGCGCGCCCTCGCGGTGGCGGCCCAGCTGGAACGCAACCACGCCCTGGAGGGTCCACCGGGCGAGGTCGACGGCCGGGAGGAGTCCCACCCCGAGCGGCGGACGCCCGACCCGGCCTGACAACAGTTCGGCCAAGCCCCCGTGCACCGCGCACGGGGGTTTCGCCGTTTCTGAGGGTCTAGCCGTCGGCCACCTGGAAGACCGTGTGGACGGCGGCGCGCGCGCGTTCCCGTCCCACGCCCTCGACCATCGCGGTGAGGTGCTCGGCTCCGAGGACGGCCAGAAGGGCGTGCGCCGTGGCCTCGCCGTCCGGGACGGTCTCGCCCATCTGGTCGAGAAGGATCGTCAGGTGCCGATGCCAGAACCCGTAGGCCCCGATGCGGTACCGCGCTCCCGGCGAGGCGGTCTCCGCCATGCGTACTAGGGAGAGATGGTCCAGGACGTAATCGAGGTAGGCGTCGGCGAAGGCGTGCATACGGTCGGACGGCGAGACCGCCGCGTCTCCTTGCCCCGGCCCAAGCGGGGGCGATCCAGACAGGATTTCGTTCTGCAGATCACGTTCGCGCCTGTTCAGGAGGGCCGCGGCCAGGCCCGCCTTGTCGCCGAACCGGCGGAAGAGCGTTCCCTTGCCCACGCCCGCCGCGGCGGCGACGGCGTCCATCGAGACCGACTCGACCCCGTGCCGGGCGAAGAGCTCTGCGGCCGCGTCCAGCACCTTCACGCGGTTGCGCGCGGCGTCGGCGCGCTCCTTCGGCTGCGGCGTCCGCATCAGTTCCAGGTCGACACGCCGCCCGCCTGCGGCTCCGCGGTCCATGAGCCCCTCCTCGGGTCAACCGGACTCTAGTCCTGTTCGAGGCCGCCCCCGGCGGGCGCGGCGCCCGCCGGGTCCGAGATCAACTAATCTGCGGAGCACCTACCATTCTGTGCCCGTAGTCTTGCCGAACGGTCTTACGGACGGGCCGGACGCGACGGGGAGCGAGTGGTGTGACGGACAGGACGATGCCGGACGCCCTTCCACTGCGGTCGGGGGACCCGACTGAGCTGGGCGGATACGAGATCCTGGGCCGCCTCGGGGAGGGCGGGCAGGGCGCGGTCTTCCTGGGCCGGCGGGCCGGCGAGACGGGAACGGTCCCCGCCGCCGACCACGTCGCGATCAAGCTGCTGCACGGCGGGCTCGCCGGTGACGAGTCCACCCGCGCGCGCTTCGTCCGCGAACTGGAGGTCGCCAAGCGCGTGGCCCGGTTCTGTACCGCGCAGGTGCTCGACGCCGACGTCGCGGGCGATCAGCCCTACATCGTCAGTGAGTACGTGCCGGGCCTGTCCCTGCACCATGTGGTGCGGACGGAGGGTCCGCGTACGGGCGGCGCACTGGAACGGCTCGCCATCAGCACGCTGACCGCGCTGACCGCGATCCACCAGGCCGGGATCGTCCACCGTGACTTCAAGCCGCACAACGTGATGCTCGGCCCGGACGGCCCCCGCGTCATCGACTTCGGCGTGGCGCGCGCGCTGGGCGCGGCGGGCGAGACGCAGAACGTCGGCACGCCCGCCTACATGTCGCCCGAGCACTTCACCGGCGGCGAGGTCGGCCCCGCGTCCGACATGTTCGCCTGGGGCACGACGATGGCGTTCGCAGCGACGGGACGTCCCGCGTTCGGCAACGACGAGATGGCCACGGTCATGCACCGGATCCTGACCGGTGAGCCCAACCTCGGCGACCTGCCCGACCCGATGCGCGGACTGGTCCTGGCGTGCCTGGCCAAGGAGCCGGCGCAGCGCCCGACCGCGCGCGAGGCCCAGGAACGCCTGGTCGGCGCGGCCAGCGGCACGTCGATGGCCGGGTCGCCCGTCCCGCCGCTGCCCGCCTTCCCCGGGCTCCCGGCCGACGCGCACGTGCCGCGCAACTCGACGGACCCGCACGCCTCGCCGTCCGCGATGGCGGGCGCCGTGCTGCCGCCCGACCACGTCACCGACCCGTCCGGCGCCAGGGGCTGGACGGCTCCGCAGCCGCCGCCCTTCGACGGCACGGCCCCGCCGCCTCCTGGCCCGCCGCAGGCCGGACCGCAGGGCCAGGGGCCGGACGGCAGGAAGCGCGGACGCCTCATCGTGCCCATCGCGGCGGCGGCAGCGGTCGCGGTCGTCATCGCGGGCGGCGCGGCCTGGGCCGCGACAAGGGGCGGCGACGGGAAGGGCAAGGACCAGCAGGTCGCGGCCGCCGACCAGAACCGGGGCGCGCAGGGCGACACCGGGACGGCGAACGGTGCGGGCAGCGCCGGGGAGAACTCTGCCAAGAAGAACCCGGGGCAGGCGCAGAGCAACAAGAGCGGAGAGCCCACGTCCCCTACCGCGTCCAAGAAGCCCGGGTCACCGCAGCAGCCGGGCGAGTCGAAACCGACGAAGAGGGCAGGGGGCGGCGGTGGAGGCGGAGGCACCACTCCCGTCCAGGAGCCGGCCAACAAGTACACGCCGCAGCAGGTGTGCAACAGCGGCGGCCATGGGAGCGGCTACTACGTGCAGCGGTCGCTGAGCGTCTCCGGCGGCGTGGCCTACCTGCTCTACAACAGCTCCACCTACAACTGCGCGGTCACCATCAAGACGAAGAACGTCGGCAAGACGTCACCCGTCTCGGTGTGGATCCAGAAGAAGGGCGGAAGCTCCATCGCCGACAGCGGATCGTTCGACTGGTACGCGGGGCCGGTGTACGTGAAGGCCCCCGGGACGTGCGTCCGGTTCGGCGGCAACGACCGCAGCTCGCCGTTCGGCAACTGCGGCTGACCTGGCCTGGACTGACCTGGCCGAGACTGACCTGGCCGGGAAGTACGAAAGGCCACCCTCGCGCCGGGGTGGCCTCTGCTCTCGTGTGCGGCCGGGTCGACGTTCGGTTCTCCAAAGCCGACCCGCCGCTGTTCGACTGTTGGCGGTTTTCCTGGCTGACTTCAGTTACGGGAGGCGATCAGATGGTCGAAGTCGCCGTCCTTGGCTCCAAGGATCAGCGCCTCGATCTCCGGGCGGGTGTAGATGAGAGCCGGCCCGTCGGGATGACGGGAGTTGCGCATCGCCACCCGCCCACCGGGCAGTTCGGCGATTTCCACACAGTTCCCCTGGGAGTTGCTTCGCCGGGACTTCAGCCACCGCGCTCCGGAGAGGTCGGCGGCCGGCATCCCGTTGTCGTAATCGGATTGGAGCATCATGTCTCTCTGAGAAGATCACCGAGAAGCTCGACGGTGCGTTCCGGGGTCGCACTGTCGACGCAGAGGCGTTCCATCGCCTGCAGATAGGTGTCGACGTCGTCGCGCTTGTCCAGGTACATCGCGCCGGTGAGGTTCTCGACGTAAACCACGTCCGGCAGGTCCTGCTCGGGAAAGCGCAGGATCGTGAAGGCCCCTCCCTCGGCGGCGTGGCCGCCGAACCGGAACGGCATGATCTGGATGGTGACGTTGGGCAGCTTGGACATCTCGATGAGATGCTCGAACTGGCCCCGCATCACCTCCGGACCGCCGATGGGGCGCTTGAGCGCCCCCTCGTCCACCACGGCCCACAGCCGCGGCGCGTCCGGGCCGGTCAGGCGTTCCTGACGCTGCATGCGCAGTTCCACGCGCTGGTCGATCTCGTGTTCGGCGGCACCGGCGTTGCCCAGGCGGATCACCGCTCGCGCATACCCCTCCGACTGCAGCAGTCCCGGGACGAACTGCAGTTCATATGTGCGGATCAACGCCGCCGACTCCTCCAGGCCCACATAGGTCTGGAACCAGCCGGGCAGCACGTCGTTGTACCGGTGCCACCAACCGGGGGTGTTGGCCTCCCGCGCAAGCTGTAGCAGCGCCTCGCGCTCGGTCTTGTCGCTGACGCCGTACAACGTGAGCAGGTCGTCCACGTCGCGTTCTTTGAAGCTGACCCGGCCGAGCTCCAGACGGCTGATCTTCGACTCCGACGCACGGATGACGTAGCCGGCGTCCTGACGGGTCACGCCCTTCTGCTCGCGCAGACGGCGCAGCTGGGACCCGAGCAGGATCCGACGGACCGTCGACCCGCTTCCCGGCGTCTCTGGAGTCACGCCCAACCTCCGGCTATTCGGCGGACAGCGAACCTAGTGTGCCACTGGCATGAGTGTCCTGCGGTTACCTCCGTTCACTCGCGCGCGGCCCGCGTCGCCCCACACCCTCACAACGCGGATGCACGTGCATTGGGCCTTGCATTCGCACGCTACGATGCGCAGGATAACGCACGAGACTTCCAAGCCACGGCTGCACAACGAGATCACTCTGCGGGGTCCGGTGGAATGACGTCACGCCACGCGCACGACGACACGCGGTGGGAGCTCGGCCCTGTCGCGGGGCCGGCAGACCCACGGGACCACGCTGGGCGTTCGACGCCCGTCCCGGAGTCGGCCGACCTGCCGCCACGCCTGGACACGGCCGTCACGGCGCTGACCGAGCTGCGCGGGTCCACGGTGTCGTTCACCGTCGAGCCCGATCCGGAATCGGTCACCGCGGCCCGGCACTTCGCCGTCTCCCGGCTCGCCGAATGGAGTCTCGCCGAGCTCGCCGACGACGTCGGACTCGTCGTCTCCGAACTCGTCACGAACGCGCTGCGGCACAGCGGAGGGGTGAACTCCGGCGGGCGGCCGGGCGTCGACGTGCACCGCGAGGGCGTGTACGGCGACCCGGCCGACCCGCTGGGCTCCGCGCCGTCCGCGATCAGGCTGCGGCTCGGGCACGAGGCCCCGTGGCTGCTCTGCGGGATCATCGACGCCAGCCGGACCGCGCCGCGCCGCAAGGAGCCCGACTACATCGCCGAGACGGGACGCGGGCTCCACCTCGTCGAGTCGTTCAGCGTCCGGTGGGGGTGGCGGGCGCTGCACCACGGCAAGGTGGTGTGGGCGCTGTTCCGTTCTCCCTGAACGGGGTACCTATTCATTTCCCCCGGCGGGCACCCGGCAAGGGCCCGGCGAGACGAGCGGACGAGAGGAGCACCGGTGGACTTCGCCGTCGAGCACCGCGTCGAGAAGGGCCTCACGGTCGTCAAGATCAGCGGTGAGATCGACGTCTTCACCAACCCCCGGCTGCGCGAGGCGCTGCTCGACATCATCGACAACGGCGGCACGCACCTCGTCATCGACCTCGGTGAGGTGACGTTCCTCGACTCCACGGGCCTCGGCGTGCTGGTCGGCATCTACCACCGGCTCCGCGCGCGCGACGGCTCGATGTCGTTCATGGGCGTGAACGACCGGGTGCGCCGGGTGTTCCACGTCACCCAGCTCACGAAGATCTTCGTCCTGCACCGGTCACTGGCGGACGCGATCGCGGCGCACGAGTCCCCCGCGTCCTGACCCACCCCCCGTTTCCGCTCCCCTTCGTCCGCGCTCGCGCCGGTTTGTCCGGCGGGTTATCCACAGGTTGGCGCAGCGGCGCCCCGGGCCGGACGTACCCGGTACGGTGAGACCGAGATCAAGCCCGCCGCCCGGGCACGTCCCGTTCGACGCGCGCGGTGCTGTCCGCAACTCCGAACGGACGGGAGCGCTCCGTGGCAGAACAGCCGCTGCATGAGCACACGCTCGGCAATGGCCTGCGCGTGGTGGTCTGCGAGGACCACGTCGTACCACTGGCCGCCGTGAACATCTGGTACGGGGTGGGCTCGCGGCACGAGCGGTCCGGCCGGACCGGCCTCGCCCACCTCTTCGAGCACCTGATGTTCCAGGGCTCGGAGAACGTCGCCGAAGGCGAGCACGCGGCGCTGCTGGAGAGCGCGGGCGCCGCGTTCAACGCCAGCACGTCCTTTGAGCGCACGAACTACTACGAGACGGTGCCGGTCAGCCACCTGGAGCTCGCGCTCTGGCTGGAGGCCGACCGGATGGGCACGCTGCCCGCCGCGCTCACCCAGGCCAACCTCGACAACCAGCGCGACGTCGTGAAGAACGAGCGCCGGCAGCGCTACGACAACCAGCCCTACGGGACGGCGTTCGAGCGGCTGTGCGCGCTGACGTTCCCCGAGGGCCACCCCTACGCGCACACGCCGATCGGCTCCATGGAAGACCTGGACGCCACCACCCTCGAAGACTGCGCCGACTTCTTCGCCACCTGGTACGCGCCGGGCAACGCCGTCCTGTCCGTCGTCGGCGACGTCGACCCGGCGGCCACCATCGAAGCGGTCGAACGCTACTTCGGCGGCCTCCCCACCGGGCCGGAGAAGCCAGCGGCACGTCCCGGCGAGCTGGGGCCGCTGACCGGTGTCCACGAGGAGACACTGAACGAGGACGTCCCGTCCCCCGCCTACTTCGCGATGTTCGCGCTGCCGACCGACGGCGGCGACGACGTCGAGGCCGCCGAGCTGGCCGTCGAGATCCTCGGCGGCGGCTCCGGCTCCCGCCTCTACGACCGGATGGTGCGGCGCGACCAGATCGCCACCGAAGTGTGGGCGGGCGTGACGCGGCTCGCGTCCGGGCCGTCCCTCGCCATCGTCGACGCCATCGGGCCGGAACCGGACAAGATCGCCGCCGTCCTCGACGAGGAGCTCGAACGCTTCGCCGCGCACGGGCCGACGCCGACGAGACCGCCCGCGCCACCGCGCAGGCCGAGCGCGGCTTCCTGGAGCAGACCGAGACGGTGACCGGCCTGGCCAACGCGCTGTCGCAGAACGCCACCCAGTTCGGCGACCCGGCCCGCGTCTTCACCGCCCCCGGGCGCGCCGCCGCCGTCACCGGGGACGCGATCAAGCAGATGGCGGGCCGCTGGCTCGCCCCGGGCGGCCGCACCGCCCTGACCTACGGAGGCACCTCGTGAGCAGCGGCCTGGCACTGCAGCCCCGTCCCGTCCCCGGCCCCGTCCCGGCCTGGGCGTTCCCGGCCGGCACCGAGGGCCGCGTCCCGGCCGGCCCGGCGACGCTCCGCTGCGACCTGCCCGGACGCCGCCTCGCCGCCGTCCGGCTCGTGCTGAACGCCGGCGCGGGCCGCGAGCCCGCCGACCTGGACGGCGTCGCGACCCTCACCGCGCACGCCCTGATGGAGGGCACCGAGCCCGGCGGCGGCACCGCGCTCACCGCCGCCTTCGAACGCCTCGGCGCCAGCTTCTACGCGCACGCCGACCTGACCGCCCTGCGCATCGCCCTCGACGTCCCCACCTCCCGGCTCGGCGCCGCCCTCGACCTGTTCTCCGAGGTCGTCCGCCGCCCGGCCCTCGACGACGGGGACGTCCGCCGCCTCGTCCGCGAACGCCTGGAGGAGATCGCCCAGGAGGACGCCGACCCCGGCTCCCGCGCCATGCGCGAACTCCGCGCGGTGATGTTCCCGGCCGAGGCCCGCGCGTCCCGCCCGACGGGCGGCACCCGCTCCTCGATCGGCGCGCTCCAGGGCTCCGACATCCGCGCCTTCTACGGCTCCGTCGTCCCCGCGGAGGCCACCGCCGTCGTCGCCGGTGATCTTTCCGGGACGGACGCCGACGCGGCCCTCAGCGGCGCTCTGGAGTCCTGGGCGTCCACCGGCGACCCGCTGCCGACCGCCGACCGCGTCCTGCCGGAGTCGGCGCCCCGCATCGTCGTCGTCGACCGCCCCGGCTCCGTCCAGACCTACCTCAGCTTCGGGCACGGCGTCCCCGACCGCTCGCACCACGACTGGCCGTCCCTGACGGTCGCCGCGCACGTGCTCGGCGGCGGCCTCACGTCCCGCCTCAACGCGGTGCTGCGCGAGGAGAAGGGCTACACCTACGGAATGCGGGCGGGCCTGCTCCGGATGCGGCACTGCGGCGTCTTCATCGCCCAGGGCTCCGTCCACACCGAGGTCACCGCCGACGCCGTCGCCGACGCGCTGACCGAACTGCGCAGCGTCATCTCCCGGGGCATCGACTCGGAGGAGCACGGCATGTCCGTCCGTGCCCTGGCCGACCGGGCCCCCGCCGAGTACGAGACGGCCCGCGCCGTCGCCGCCGAACTGGCCGACGCCTCCGCCAACGGCCTGGGCGCCACCTACCCGAGCGCCTATCTGGCCGCCGTCCGCGCCTCCACCCCCGACGGCGTGGCCCGCGCCTACCGCAAACACGTAGACCCGGAGGCCCTCACCGTCATCGCGGTAGGCGACGCAGCCCAAATCCGCGAGCCCCTGGAGAACCTCGGCTACGCCACCACCACCGTAACCACCAAGGAAGAATGACCCGCCGTCCAATCACCGGTCCGGAATCGACGACAACAGGGCCCAGAGCACCGACCGAAGGACCCCCTTCGACCAGCTACAAACGGTGCTCCGGCCTCCGTCAACACCACCGCAGCCAGGACGCCGATCACCTCAGATAGCGAACCAGCCACAACACCGCCCGTGCTACGGGGAGGAAATGGGGCGGGTTTCCGGTTCCGGGGTGAACCGATGGCATGGTGAAGTAGGTCTAACTTGCGTGGGCCGAAACGTGCGGCCTACGGTGCGCGGGCTGACTTGCGCGGGGAGGACGTCCTCGCCGTCGGGGAGAAGGGAACGGCCGGTGTCCTACGGGCAGATGGCGGGTGGCGGGCCGTCCGTCGACACGATCCTGGCGGAACCGAACTGCAAACCCGGCGGCGTCGTCGCGGGCAAGGTCCATCTGCGCGGCGGCTCCGGGCCGGTGGAGATCCGGCACGTGACGCTGGCGCTGATGCCGCGCATGCAGAACGGCTACGGCGGCGAGACCGCCGGGCCCGAGGTGTACCGGGGCGCCCTCACCCGTGGTTTCCAGCTGGACGCCGCGCAGCATCGCGACCTCGCGTTCTCCATCCCGCTGCCGTACGAACTGCCGTTCACGACCGTCCTCGGCCATGAGCTGCCCGGCTTCACGATCGGGATGTGCACCGAGGTGGACGCCGTCGGGCAGCCCGACCCGGGCGACATCGACCCGATCTCGGTGGAGCCGCTGGAGTCGCAGCAGTGGGTCCTGGCCTCGATCGCCCAGCTCGGCTTCCAGGTCGCGAACGTGACGTTCGAGGAGTCGAAGCTGCGCGGCGTCGCCCAGCAGCTGCCGTTCCACCAGGAGATCCACCTCAACCCGCCGGCCGCGTACGAGGGCCGGATCGACAAGGTCGGGCTGAGCTTCGTGGCCAGCCCGCGCAGCATGGCCTTCGTCCTGCGCGCCGAGGACCGCGAGGCCCCGCGGGACGAGTCGTTCGGCGTGTTCCAGGTCGCGCACGCCGAGGCCGCCGAGACCGAATGGAACACCAAGATCGGCGAATGGCTGGAGGCAGCCGCCGCGCTGCCGCGGAGCGCCCACACCTGACCACGGCGCTCCCCTCCCCGCCCCAGACGGCAGTCCCGGCTATGGGCACAACAACCCCGCACCCGGCCAGGCACCATACGGAACCACCCCACCGCCCTTCGGGGGCGCATCCGCACCTGGCCAAGTCCCGTACGGAAGCACAACGCCCCCGCCGACCCCCGGGCAGCTCGCGCACGGGAGCACACCGCCCTCAGCGCCAGGCGGCCCTCCTGGCGCGGGATACAACGGCCCACCGCCCGCGCCCGGACAGGCGCCATACGGGACCACACCGCCCCCGGCACCTGGCGGAGCACCTGCGCCGTACGGAGCCGCACCGCCCTCGGCACACGGCGGCCTGCCGCCCACACCAGGTCACGTCCCGCCGCCGGCGCCCGGAGGGCCTTATCCCCCGGCACCCGGTCAGGACGGGCCGCCGCCGCCCTGTATATTATACACATCT
>NZ_JABXFD010000083.1 GCF_013372625.1 Actinomadura sp. BRA 177 | reverse complement strand
GGAGCGGGCGGGAGTGGTGGAGGTGCGAGACGGCGACCGGGTCGGGGGAAAGGGACGCGGGGAGGTGGGGGCGGGGCGGCGGGGGGAGGGCGTCAGCGGGGGGTGCGGGGGTTGTCGTCGACGTGCGGCGCGGCGGCGTGGGCGGCTTGACGTCGTGGGCGGGGTCACCGGCGGCGAGGCCCTCCCGCAGCGCGAACCGGTGCAGCCCCCGCACCGCGACCAGCGCCCGCGCCGCCGAACCCGCCGACAGCGGCGGGTGGCCGGCGTCGCCCTCCCGCAGGCCCACGAGGAACGCGCGGACGTCGTCCTCGGCGATGTCACCGATCGCCGCGCGGCCCCGCGCGGCCTGGACCTCGGCGTAGCGGCGCAGGTCGCGGCGGTAGGAGTGGATCGTGTTGGCGGCCAGGCCCCGCTCGACCGCCAGATGCGCGAGGTAGGCGCGCACGGCCGAGTCGAGCGCGGAACCCGTGCCCGCGTCCTGCGCGGTGCTCCGGGGGGACGGGGACAGTGCGGCACCTCTTCCGGCCGTGGGCTCCGGGGACCCGCCCATCATGCCCCCTCCGGCCGCCGGAGGGGGCCCTCGACATCGGAAGTGATCTCGGCGGGCCTCAGTCCTCGGGCGCGTCGACGGCCCGCAGGTCCCGGAAGCCGTTCGCGCGGGCCGCCCGCGCCGCCAGCACCCCCATGCAGGCGATCATGTTGTGCAGCTCGCCCGCGAAGACCTTGCGGACCGCCTCCTCCAGCGGCACCCACACGACCGGCATGTCGGCCTCCTCGTGGACGCGCTCGAAGTCGATCTCGTCGGCGGGCACCTCGGTGAGGTCGCGGGCCAGAAAGATCCGGACGCGCTCGTCGGCCATGCCGGGCGAGGTGTACACGTCCACCAGCGTGTCCCAGCGGCCGGCCCGGTAGCCGGCCTCCTCCAGCAGCTCCCGCTCGGCGAGCCGGTGCAGCGGCTCGCCGTCCACGTCCCGGAGCCCGGCGGGCGGCTCCCACAGCAGCCGCCCCACCGGATGCCGGTACTGGCGCAGCAGCAGCACCCGGTCCCGGTCGTCCAGGGCCAGCACGCCGACGGCGCCGAGGTGCTCGACGACGTCGCGGCCGACGGGCTCGGTGCCGTCCCCGCGCGGCATCTCCACCCGGTCGCGGCGGACGCCGAACACCGGCCCCCGGAAGGCCCCGGACGACTCCAGGACCGTCCACCGCTCGGGACGGTCGCGGACGTCGTCCACGCCGAGGTCCCCGCTCACGCGTCGCCCGCGCGCGCTGTTCACCGGGCTGATCGCCGCCGCCCTGGACTACGCCGGGGCGCCGCGGGCGCCGCGGGAGCGGGACGCGGGGACGCGTTGCCCAGCCCCGCGAACAGCGGCAGCGGGGTGCGCGGGACGCCGCGCAGCGCCTTGGCCAGGTCGGCGGGGGTGGCGAGCGGCTCGGCGGCACCGATGCCGAGGCAGCGGCAGACGATCGCGTCGACCCCGTGCGAGATGCCGGCCTGCACCTGGCGCGGCGCGTGCGGGACGCCGTCGGCGGCGGGCGCGGCGGGCAGCCCGGAGGCGTCCTCGTCGCCGGGCCAGTGCGCGGTGAGCGCCGCGTACAGCATCCGGCCGAGGCCGCGGACGTCCTCGGCGGCGGGGTCGTCGGCCTGCCGGTCGGTCAGCACCGCGTCGGTCGCGATGCCGAGGATCTTGACGGTGCCGCCGGTCGTCCAGACGAGGTCGCGGGGGGTGAGGCAGAGGTGCGACAGCCCGGCGGCGTGCGCGGCGGCGATCGCCTCGGCCGCCTCGTACAGCAGTGTCGCGGCGCGGCCCGGCTCCAGCGGGGCCTTGCCGAGCATGCCCTCAAGGGTCTCGCCGACCACCCACTCGCTGACGACATAGGCGCTTTCGCCCGAGTCGTCGGCGTCGAACACCTGGGTGAGGCGGGGGTCGGTCAGCCGGCTGGCCGACCGCGCGGAGGTGACGGCCTCGGCGATCCGGGGGAACTCGGGGTCGAAGGTGCGGACGGCGACCGCCCGCGCGAGGATCTCGTCGATGGCCTTCCAGAGCGACGATCCACCGGAATCGCTGATGCGCTCTTCGAGCCGGTAGCGGCCGGCGAGACGCGTGCCGGGTTCGATGACTGACGTGCTCACGGCAACGTCCTGCACAGGTGGTCAGATCCCATGTTCGTGGCGTGGCAGCTTACGCCTCCGACCCTCCTCTTTGCGTTCCCCAGGGTGTCGCCCCGCAAGCCGTAGTCCCCCACATGGTAGTGGTTACTCGCGTGAGTGGCCGCCTTATCGCCGCGCGTCCTTTTTTACTTTGTGGTCAGCAGCACGGTCAGCGGCCGGGCAGCCGGCGCGCGAACGTGCCGATCGCCGTCTGGATCTCCTCCACCCGCATCAGCTTGGCGAAGACGACGTACAGCAGCCCGCCGCCGACCGAGCCGACGACCAGGGTGACCAGCGCGGGGAGCGTCGCCGAGGTGTTCCCGAGGGCGTCCGCGACGGTGTGCGCGGCGTAGGCGAACCCGATCAGCGGCCAGACCGCGACGAGGAGCTTCAGGTGGCCGCCGATGATGCGCCGGCCGTCGATCCCGCCGAGCTTGCGGCGCAGCACCAGCCAGCAGGTGATGGTGCCGACGACGTTGGTGATCGCGAACCCGCCGGCGATGCCGACCACGATCCACTTGACGCCGAGCACGTTGTAGGCGGTGAACGCCATGGCGATGTTGCAGGTGACGGAGACCATGCCGATCAGCGCGGGCGTCTTGGTGTCCCCGTGCGAGTAGAAGACGCGCAGCATGAGCTGGTAGATCGAGAACGGCACGAGCGCGATCGCGAACATCTGCATGACCCGGGCGATGACGAGCGCGTCCTCGGCCGAGGTGTTGCCGTGCGCGAACAGCACGGTGGTGATCTCCGGGCCGAGCACCAGCATCAGCGCCGCCGCCGGCATGATGATCACCGAGGAGAGCCGCAGCCCGCTGGAGAACGCGGCGCGCACGTCGGCGGTCTTGCCCTCGGCGGCGAACCGGCTCATCCGCGGCAGCAGCGCGGTGATCACCGAGACGCCGACGATCGCGTACGGCAGCTGGAAGAGCTGGTAGGCGTTGAAGTACGGGGTGTAGCCGTAGCCCTCGCCGAGCCCCTCGTTCACGGCCCGGTTCCCGGCCGCGTTCGCCAGCGCGGTGACGACGGCGAACGCCGCCTGGGTGACGACGACGTACAGCAGCGTCCAGCCGGCCATCCGGCCGACCTCGCCGATCTCGCCGCGCTTGAAGTCCAGCCGGGGCCGCCAGCGGAACCCGACGCGGCGCAGCGACGGCCACAGCGCGATCGTCTGCAGGACGATGCCGCCGGTCGTGCCGACGGACAGCAGCATCATTTGGGAGTCGGAGATGCTGGACGGGTCGACGCGGCCCGTGGTGACCGCCAGGAACGCGCCGCCGATGGCGATCACGACGAGGTTGTTCAGCACCGGCGCCCACATCGGCGCGCCGAAGCTGCCGCGCGTGTTCAGGATGGCCCCGGCGAACGCGCCGACGCCGTAGAAGAACAGTTGCGGCAGGAAGAACTGCGCGAACAGGACCGCGACCTTGCGCTGGTCGCCGGTGTAGCTGCCCGCGAGGACGTCGATGAACAGCGGCGCGCACAGCACCGCGATGACCGTGAGGACGCCGAGGCCCATCACCGCGAGGGTGAAGACGCGCTGCTCGTACTGCTCGCCGTAGGCCTGGTCGCGCTGCTTGGCCCGCACCAGCAGCGGGACGATCACGCTGGTCAGGATGCCGCCGAGCAGCAGGTCGTAGATCTGGTTGGGGATCGTGTTGGCGGTGTTGTAGGCGTTGGCGAGCAGCCCGGTGCCGAGCGCGGCGACGATGACGGCGGTGCGCAGGAAGCCGGTGACGCGGGACGCTAGGGTGCCCACCGCCATGATCGCGCCGGAGCGCAGGATGCCGCCCCCGGCCTTCCCGCCCTCGCCCTCACCGGACGGGGGGACGGGCGTGTCGACGACCGTCTCGGCGACGGGCGCGGTCCCGCCGGGGACGGGAATGTCAATCGCCGTCTCGGCGGCGATGTTCGCCGCGCCACGCGGCCGGCCCGTCGGCGGCGGACTCGGGTATCCCGCCGGATTCGGCGGCGCCTGCGGCCTCGGGGGCGGCGGCCCCTGCGGCCTCTGCGGAGGCGGGCCCTGGGCCGGGGCTCCCGGTGGGTATCCCTGGCCCGGCGGGTTGCCCTGCCCCGGATACCCCGGGGAATTCGGCGGCGGGTATCCCCGCCCCTGGGAACCCGGGGCCGGGGTGCCCGTTCCCCTGTCCCCCTGGTCCCGCCGCTCCCATTCCGGCCGTCCCGTCACCGGCTGCCTCCGAATCCCGGCGGCGCCTCGCTCTGATGGCCCGCACTCCGACGCCCACGAAGAGTACGGCAAGTCCGCCGCCGGTGATGAGCAGCGCGAGACGCCCGTAGCCGGTGACGGTCACGGTGATCGACTCGCCGTCCCCGTACGTCCGGCCGTCCGAGCCGGGGATCTGCAGTTCCAGCTGGACGTGGAAGTTGCCGTTGCCGGCCGCCTGCGCGGGGATCCAGCGCTGGGCGCGCTCCCCGGGCCGCAGCTCGATGACCGCGTCCTCGGGCGCCAGCTGCCCGAGCCGGAGCTTCGCGCTGTTCTCCGACGTCGCGACGAGCCGGACCTTGACCGACTGGCCGGGCAGCGTGTTCTCGACGAGCACCGGCAGCCTGCCCGAGCTGCCGCCCATCAGCACCCGCTTGCTCTTGGTGGTGACGATGCGGACGCGGTGCATGTCGCCCGTGAGCTCGTCATCCAGCTGCTTGCGGGCCGATCTGGCGTGCCGCGGCGACGTCCGCCAGGCCGCCGACTCCATGCGGAGCACCGCCCGCTCGTAGGAGATCTTGGTCGGGCCCGTCATGACGGACTGGAACGCCCTGGCCTGCCGGGAGATCGCCTGCACCTGGGCGAGGTGCGCGTCGCCGAGCTCGTACTGCTGGTAGTCGTCGGAGTAGCCGTTGAAGACGCGGCCCTGCGGCGACACGGACTCGATCTTGCGCAGCGGCTCCTCGCGCAGCCATTTCGCGCCCTTGGTGTACTTCAGCAGGTTCTTCGCGACCCCGTCGGCCGGGTCCCAGTGCCGGTCCGGGGCGAGGACGACGGTGCGCGCCCGGTTCGGCGCCTCGGCCGCGATCATCGCGGTCTCGGCCAGGAACCGCTGCTCGGTCAGCAGCCCCCCGTTGACCGACCGCGACCCCTCGCTGACGATCTGGTTGAGCTTCTCGTCGTACAGCAGCGTCTTCTTGTCGCCGTAGTGCGTCTGGAGCGTCGTCGTCGCGTTCGGCAGCGCGCCGGTCGCCGGGTTCTGGAACTGCGAGCTGCTCATCAGGAACGCCCCGCCGCTCTTCAGCGCGTTCTTGGCCAGCTGGTCGACGGTCCCGGGCCCGGCGGCGCCGGACGGCGGCCAGGCGACGTGCGCGTCGGCGGCGCGTCCGAGGACCTTCGTCGCAACGCCGGTGTTCCGCTCGTCGAACGCGACGCCGATGTCGCGGGGCGTCTTGCGCCGGACGAGCGCGACGACGTCGGGGTCGGCGTAGGGGAGGTCGAAGTACGGGTCCTTCTCGGCGGCCTTCTTCAGCGCCGCCAGCCAGGCCGCCGCCGCCTCGCTCTTCTTCTTCTGGACGCCCTTCTTGTCGCCCGGCGCCCGGACGGTGTAGTCGCCGGACGCCATCCGCTGCACGTCGTCCAGCAGGGCGGGGTCGATCCCCCACGTGATGGGCGTGTCGGTCGCGGACGCCGCCTCGACGAGCCGGCTCAGCCGTCCGCCGGGCGCCACGGACTTGGCGAGGTCGTCGTCGATGAACGTCCGGTCGTTGGTGCGGTGCATCCGGTCGACGAGCGGCCAGACCCAGCCGACCGAGACCGGCTTGAAATGCGTCTCCTTCGGCATGAACGTCAGGAACGTCGTGATGCCGCCGACGACCTGCCGCGCGGAGTTCAGCACCTCGACGCCGACCGGGTAGACGCCGGGCGTGCCGGCCGGGGCGCGGAGCCCCAGCTCCTTGACCGTGGTCTTGAACGTCCAGCTCTGCTTCACGTCCGGCTTCGCCGCCCCGGGGAGCTGCTTCTCCTTGCCGACGTTCGGCAGCGCGTTCGGCGGGCCGGCCGCGAGCTGGTCGAGCTGGCTGCGGCTGGTGACCGGCTGCGCGCTGTAGCGCAGCCGCAGGTGCAGGCCGGGCAGCTGGTGGCCGGTGCGGTTCATGGCCAGCCCCGAGATCTCGATGGTCGACTTCGTGCTGACGCTCTTGGGATCGACCTTGGTGAGCGCCATGGCGACCTGCGCCTTGGCCTGCGTGGACGTGGCCGCGGGCGCGCGCCGCGCGAGGGCGGGGGACGCCAGCGTCGTGGGCGCCGCCATCGCCATGCAGGGCAGCAGAGCGGCCAGCGCCACCGCGCGTTTGACCGTCCTCACGCCTTACCGGCCGCCTCGGGACGGCGGGCGAACATTTCCCGCACCACGGCGTCGATGGTAGTCCGTCGGGCTCATTGCGAGTGCCCGAGCGCCTGAGGCTCGCCCGCGTCCGGTCGCGCGCGGCGGTCAGGCCCGCGAGCGGGTGGCCTCCGGGGTGCCCGTGGGAGCCGGGACGGGAGGCGGGGCGAGCGGGTCGACCGGCTTCGCGTGGCACAGGGCGTAGAGGGAGCCGCCCCTGATCCCGAGGGCGGTGGACGCCTCTCCGGTCGCGGTGTAGACGACGTCGTCGCTGTTCAGGCCGTCCACCAGGCGGTGGTCGACGAGCAGCGGCATCGTGTCGGGCAGGAGCAGCGGGCAGACGAGGTTCGCCGCGTACTCGGTGGCGGCGTTCACGAGGTCGGGGTGCGCCGGGCGGACGGTGCGGGCGCCCACGGTGCGCCGGACCGCCTCCATCGCCGGCCGCTCGCCCGCCGGGACGATCACCCCGGTGAGGAAGCGGCGGCCGCGGCGGTCGTCGTCGCAGGAGTAGACGCGCGTCACCAGGCAGCGTTCCGCCGGGAGGCCGAGGGCCTTCGGGAGTTCGTCGGCGTGGGCCATCGCGACGGGCAGCCGCACGATCTCGTGCACGGCCTCCCATTCGAGCAGTGCGCGGTGGATGGCTAGAGCGTCCTTCATGTTCGGCTCCATCCCGCGGGGGTCTCCCCGCTCACCCCCGGAACTGGTTTCGCTGGCTCCCCGTGCTTCACACTCGGTGGGGAATATCCCCACATACCCGGAACGACTGGCCTAACTCGCGCCATACGGCACGTAACCCCTCCCGATGCGCCTCTGCCGCACATGCGGCGGACCGGGGCCCTCAGGATCCCGCTACCGTTGTCGTGCGGGAAGCTCACCGGCGGTCGCGCTGGCGTCATCGGAGTGTCCAGAACGTAACCCGGAGATCGCGGCATGTGAAGGGGCCCGTCCGGCTCCGGCCCCGCAAAGGCTCCCGCGCGGAGCCCGGCGATCACCGGAAAGTCCTTTGTCAGCCCGTCAAATCAAGGAAATACGCTCGATGGCCGTGCCCAACCAGAACGTGACCCCAGAGTCCTCGCGGCGCACCGCGATCGCCGAGCTGCTGCGCGGGATCGCGCCCGTCGCGGACGATCTCGGCGCCCGGTTCGCGGCGGCCGGGCACGAGCTGGCGCTGGTCGGCGGGCCCGTCCGGGACGCGCTGCTGCGCCGCCCCAGCAAGGACGTCGACCTGACCACCGACGCGCCGCCCGAACGCACTTTGGAGATCATCCGCGGCTGGGCGGACGCGCACTGGACGATCGGCATCGAGTTCGGCACCGTCGGCCTCCGCAAGGACGGCGTCGAACTGGAGATCACCACCTACCGCAGCGAGTCGTACGACCCGAAATCCCGCAAACCGGACGTCTCCTATGGGACGTCCCTCGTGGAGGACCTCCGTCGCCGCGACTTCGCGGTGAACGCGATGGCGGCGCGGCTGCCCGGGCACGAGTTCGTCGACCCGTTCGGCGGCCTGACCGACCTGCAGCGCAAGGTCCTGCGCACCCCCGGCCGGCCCGAGGACTCCTTCAGCGACGACCCGCTGCGCATGCTGCGCGCCGCCCGGTTCGCCTCGCAGCTCGGCTTCACGGTCGCGCCCGACGTCGTCCGCGCGATGACGGACATGGCGTCCCGCATCGAGATCGTCTCGGCCGAACGCGTCCGGGACGAGCTGTCCAAGCTGATCAGCGGCCGGTACCCGCGCCAGGGCCTGGCGCTGCTCGTCGAGACGGGCCTCGCCGCGCACGTCCTGCCGGAGCTGCCGAAGCTGCGCCTGGAGATCGACGAGCACCACCGGCACAAGGACGTCTACGAGCACTCGCTGATCGTCCTGGAGCAGGCGATCGCGCAGGAGCAGGAGGGCCCCGACCTCGTCCTGCGCCTGGCGGCGCTCCTGCACGACATCGGCAAGCCGAAGACCCGGCGCTTCGAAGAGGGCGGCCGGGTGTCGTTCCACCACCACGAGGTCGTCGGCGCGAAGATGGCCCGCAAGCGGCTGACCGCGCTGCGCTACCCGAAGGACGTCATCAACGACGTGTCCCGCCTCGTCGAACTGCACCTGCGGTTCCACGGCTACGGCACCGGCGAGTGGACGGACTCGGCCGTCCGCCGCTACGTCCGCGACGCCGGCCCGCTGCTCTCCCGGCTGCACAAGCTGACCCGCGCCGACTGCACGACCCGCAACCGGCGCAAGGCCGACCGCCTCCGCCGCACCTACGACGACCTCGAAGTGCGCATCGCGCGCCTCGCGGAGCAGGAGGAACTGGCCGCGATCCGCCCCGAGATCGACGGCAACGAGATCCAGGACATCCTCGGCATCAAGCCGGGCCCCCTAGTGGGCCAGGCCTACAAATTCCTCCTCGACCTACGCCTGGACCGCGGCATGATCGGCAAAGAAGCCGCCGCGGAAGAACTCCGAACCTGGGCCATCACCAAGGGCCTCCTCCCGGACAACGCCAAGCCAGCCGGAAACGAGCCTGATGGCGACGAGCCCAGTGCGAACAAGCCAGCCGGGAACGAGCCTGCGGGGAACAAGGCGACAGGGGACGGGTCTGATGCGCTGTGTGTCGGG
>NZ_JABXFD010000211.1 GCF_013372625.1 Actinomadura sp. BRA 177 | reverse complement strand
GAGATGTGTATATTTGACAGCCCCTCCTTGCTCCAGCGGTAGCCCACATAGTCCGCCACCACCAGATCACCCTTCCGGGCCGCCGTCCCCTTCCCCTCCTTCAGCGTCTCCACCGCCAGAGAGTCACCCGGCGAACCCTTCGGGAACTTCACCTCCGGCACCTTCCCGAAATCACCGCGCACCGAGACGTCCACACCATCGCCGCCCCACCAGCACCCCGCCGACAACGCCAACGGCGCGGCGAGCACGACGACCATGGACAACGACCGGAAACGGCGGAGCATACGGGGGTCCTCCGAGGGGTTCCGAGGGGGAGACGACCGCTACTGCGCGCTCACCCTACCGCCCGGGTGACCAGCGGGTAGCCTCCGGCGCGCGTGTCGCGCCGGAGGCCGCCGCACAGTCCGCTACATCCCCGCGATCAGCTTGTCGACCCGCTCGTCCACCGACCGGAACGGGTCCTTGCACAGCACCGTCCGCTGCGCCTGATCGTTCAACTTCAGATGCACCCAGTCCACCGTGAAATCGCGCCGCTTCTCCTGCGCCTTCCGGATGAACTCGCCCCGCAGCCGCGCCCGCGTCGTCTGCGGCGGAACCGACTTCGCCTCGAAGATGTCCAGATCCCGCGTCACCCGGTCCACCGAGCCGCGCTTCTCCAGCAGGTAGTACAGGCCCCGCTCACGGTGCACGTCGTGGTAGGTGAGGTCCAGCTGGGCCACGCGCGGCGACGACAGCGGCAGATCGTACTTGCGGCGGTACCGCTCGATCAGCTTGTACTTCGTCACCCAGTCGATCTCCCGCGACACCAGATCCAGATCACCCGTCTCCACCGCGCGCAGCGTCCGCTCCCACAGCTCCAGCACCCGCTTCGCCGTCGCGTCACCGCCCCGCGCGTCCACGAAGTCGCGTGCCTTCCCGAAGTACTCCTTCTGGATCTCCAGCGAACTCGCCTCCCGGCCGTTCGCCAGCCGCACCTTCCGCCGGCCCGTCATGTCGTGGCTGACCTCCCGGATCGCCCGGATCGGGTTCTCCAGCGTCAGATCACGCATCACCACCCCGGCCTCGATCATCCGCAGCACCAGATCGGTCGCCCCGACCTTCAGCAGCATCGTCGTCTCACTCATGTTCGAGTCACCGACGATCACGTGCAGCCGCCGGAACCGCTCCGCGTCCGCGTGCGGCTCGTCCCGCGTGTTGATGATCGGACGCGACCGCGTCGTCGCCGACGACACGCCCTCCCAGATGTGCTCCGCCCGCTGCGACACGCAGTACACCGCACCCCGCGGCGTCTGCAGCACCTTCCCCGCACCGCAGATGATCTGCCGCGTCACCAGGTACGGGATCAGCACGTCCGCCAGCCGGCCGAACTCCCCGTGCCGCCCCACCAGATAGTTCTCGTGACAGCCGTACGAGTTGCCCGCCGAGTCCGTGTTGTTCTTGAACAGGTAGATGTCACCGGCGATGCCCTCCTCACGGAGCCGCCGCTCGGCGTCCACGAGCAGACCCTCCAGGATCCGCTCCCCCGCCTTGTCATGCGTCACCAGATCCACGACGCTGTCGCACTCCGGCGTCGCGTACTCCGGGTGACTCCCCACGTCCAGATAGAGCCGCGCCCCGTTCCGCAGGAACACGTTGCTGCTACGACCCCACGACACCACCCTCCGGAACAGATAGCGCGCCACCTCGTCCGGTGACAACCGCCGCTGCCCGCGGAACGTACAGGTGACGCCGTACTCGTTCTCAAGCCCGAAGATGCGCCTGTCCACACTCAAGACCCTATGCGGCCCGACCCCCACTTGGCAGTCTCTCGACCCCACCGTTTCCCGCGACCCCCGCGCCCCCGCCAATACGACGGGCCCGCCGCGGCGAAGGCGTCCACCGCCTCGCCGGCGACGGGCCCGTCCCGGCCCTGGGCTCGCGCCTCAGTCCTCGTCCGCCTCCGCGTCGGACTCCGCACCGCCCGACGTGATGTCCGACCCGCCGGACTCCTCCGCCGCCGACAGCAGATCCGCGATCCGCCGCGCCGCCAGCCGCTTGAACAGCCGGTGCTCCCGGTTCCGGTCCAGCACCGCGACCTCCAGCGACGTCGCCTCCAGCCGCCGGTCCGAATCCTGCGCCTCCAGCGCCCGCACCGCCGTCCGCAGCGCCTCCACCAGCGGCGCACCCTCCCGGTAACCGTCCTTCAGCGACTGCGCCACCGCATCGGCCTGCCCGCCCATCGCGACATAACCGTGCTCGTCCGCCACCGAACCGTCGAACGTCAGCCGGTAGACCTGGTCCGTCTCCGCGTCCTCCCCCACCTCCGCCACGACCAGCTCCACCTCGTACGGCTTCGCCGTCTCCGTGAAGATCGTCCCCAGCGACTGCGCGTACACGTTCGCCAGCCCCCGCGCCGTCACATCGCGCCGGTCGTACTGGTACCCGTTGATGTCGGCGTACCGGACCCCGCCCAGCCGCAGATTCTCGAACTCGTTGTACTTCCCCACCGCCGCGAACGCGATCCGGTCGTAAATCTCACTGATCTTGTGCAGCGCCCGCGACGGATTGTCCGCCACGAACAGGATGCCGTCGTCGTACTGCAGGACCACGACACTGCGGCCACGCGCGATACCTTTGCGCGCATAGTCCGCCTTGTCCTTCATCTGCTGTTCGGGCGACACGTAGAACGGCATGGACACCGGTCAGGATCCCTTCTATCGCAGCGGGGCGGTCGGACCGCCCGGCGAGTCGTAACGTCCGTCGACGACGGCCTGCGCCAGCGCGCCCACCTCGTCCTCGCCCAGCCGGCGATACCCGTCCGACGTCACCGACGCCACCACCGGGAAGATCCGCCGCGCCAGATCGGGCCCGCCCGTCGCCGAGTCGTCGTCGGCCGCGTCGTACAGCGACTGCACGCACACCAGCGCCGCGTCCTCCGCCGACAACTCCGCCCGGTACAGCTTCTTCAGCGCGCCCCGCGCGAACACCGACCCCGAGCCGATCGAGTGGAAGTCCCGCTCCTCGTACCGGCCCCCCGCCGGGTCGTAGGAGAAGATCCGGCCCTCGTCGCGCTCCTCGTCGTAGCCCGCGAACAGCGGCACCACCGCCAGGCCCTGCATCGCCATCGCCAGGTTCTGCCGCACCATCGTCGCCAGCCGGTTCGCCTTGCCCTCCACCGACAGCGTCCGGCCCTCGCGCTTCTCGTAGTGCTCCAGCTCCACCTGGAACAGCCGCACCATCTCGATCCCGATCCCGGCCGTCCCGGCGATCGCGATCGCCGAGAACTCGTCCGCCCGGAACACCTTCTCGATGTCGCGCTGCGCGATGACGTTGCCCGCCGTCGCCCGCCGGTCCCCCGCCATCACCACCCCGCCGGCGAAACTCACCGCGACGATCGTCGTCCCGTGCGGGATCTCGTCCCCCGCCCGCGACGCCGGCGGCGTCCGCCCGCCGGGCAGCAGCTGCGGGGAGTACGCCCCCAGGAACTCGGTGAACGACGACGTGTCCGGGCTCGCGAACAACCCGGGCAGACGTCCGGTGTGCGATTCGTGGGACGCCACGCGACTCCCTTCCCTCCACCATGGCACCGGCGCTCCAACCCCACCGGCACGGACGCCTACGACCCTACTGTTCAAGGTCGCCCCCGCGCATGCCACGCCAACCCCGGCCAAGTCAGCCCACGGCGAACCCACACCGCTAGGACGTTACGCGCGGGCGTTCTCCTCGCTCATCGACCTAAGGGAACCGAGGATCTTGTCCAGGCACCGGTCGACCCACGCGGGGTCCTCGCGGTCGTCATCGTCCTGCCATACGTTTCTGCGATGGCGTCCGTCCGCCTCCAGGTACGGCTCCCAGCCCCCCGCGGGAACCGTCCTCGGGTCGACGTCGGGCACCGTGAACGAGAGCCGCGTCGTGCCGCTCGAGGCGGGCACCTCCCTGACCAGTTCGCCCAGTAGATAGTCAGCGGCTCGCCGTAGAGACGTCGGGTCATCGCCGAGTTGGCCCATGCCCGCGTTGCAGCCGCCGCACGCCATCCCGCGTACGGCACCCGTCCGGTGGTCATGATCGACGTGCTCGGCAGGCATGCTCCAGCAGATGGCGCACATGCCTCCCTGGACATTGAGCAGCCAGCGTGCGTCCTCGTCGTTGATCCCGTACTTCTGGCGCAGGTGGTTCTGGCGCGACGTGCCGCTCAGCTTCGCCTTCGTCCCCCACAGAGTGGTGACCTCCCGGCGGCGGGCGTGCCCGTCCAGGGCCGGAACGTCCAGTTCCAACTTCATCCTGTACGCATGCGGACCGCGCAACTCCAGGTAGTTCGCCGCGTCACCGAGGCAACGAGGGTCGTCCTTGAACTGGCCCAGCGCACCGTTGCACTTGAAGCAGAGGATCCCTCGGACCCGGCCCGTGAGGTGACTGTGGTCGACGTGCTTCGGCTCCGCCCGCAGGCAGATCACGCACGTGCCGCCCTGATCGGCGACCATCTGCGTCACTTCCTGCTCGGTCACGCCGTAGCGGAGCCGTAGAAGGTAGTTGCGCTCGCTCCCATGATTGCGACGCTTGTTTTCGGCAATGACCACCGAGTAGCACGGCCGGCAGTAGACTGCGATTCCGGACTTACGCGCTCGATTCCGGCCAAACTCGTCCACCGATTTGACTGTTTCGCACCGCGCACAGTACTTCATCCCTTCGGGGAGTTGCACGCGCTTTCGGTAGGCCCGCACCTCTTTACCCTCGACTGCCTGCTTTCCTCTATATGCCGCCGCATTGCGGAGTCCGAAGCACTCCTTGCAGTACAGAGCCAGGCCATCTGGGGATGCCTTCCGGTTCCAGAACTCGGCGACGGGCTTCATTTGACCGCAGTCACGGCATTCTTTCGCAAGCATGGGCGAGACTTTAGCAGCTCGCCCATGCCTTGACCATCTATGCAGTTCTAGTTCGGGAAGAACTGGGAGCTCTTCACCAAATCGGACATACCGGGATCATTCGCCGCCTTTTTGGACGAACCCCCTTACGAATTCCTCTGCATTTTCTTCGAGGACTTCGTCAATTTCGTCGAGAATTGAATCGACGTCGTCGGTGAGCTGTTCCTGCCTCTCCTGGACGTCCTCGGTCGTCGTGGCCTCGGTCTCCTCGACCTCTTCCGTGCGCCGGGTGGTCTGCTTCTGACCGCCGGTGTCCTTTGTGGCCATTCCGTACCTCCGCTCTGCCGGTGCCTCCGACCCTAGCCGGGATCTTCGGCGGCGAGTGGATCTTGAACGTCCGTTTCGCCGTCTCCGTCCCCAGGGTCGGGGGCATGCTCGGGTTATCGCCGGTCCGCCGACCAGTGAAACGGGCATAGCGGTCACGAAGCCGAGACCTCGCCCGTTAGCGCAGGTCAGCGCGGCGGTGGGGCTGGATAGTCACACTATCCAATGGCAGAAAAAAGGGCCGGGCGACGCTCGTGCGTCGCCCGGCTCGTGCGGCCGTGAGTCAGCTCTGGCCGGTCAGGGTGGCCACCAGGTCGGCGGCGGTGCGGCAGCGGTCCAGGAGACCGCCCACGTGCTCCTTGGTGCCGCGCAGGGGCTCCAGGGTCGGGACGCGCTGCAGGGACTCGCGGCCCGGGACGTCGAAGATGACGGAGTCCCAGGAGGCGGCGGCGACGGAGTCGGCGTACTGGCGCAGGCAGCGGCCGCGGAAGTAGGCGCGGGTGTCCTCGGGCGGATCGTCGATCGCCGCCTCGACCTCCGCCTCGGTGATGAACCGCTCGATGCGGCCGCGGTCCACGAGCCGGTTGTAGAGGCCCTTGTCCGGGCGGATGTCCGCGTACTGCAGGTCGACGAGGTGCAGGCGCGGGTGGGACCAGTCGAGGTTGTCGCGGCTGCGGTAGCCCTCCAGGAGGGCGAGCTTGGCGACCCAGTCCAGTTCGCGGGACAGCTGCATGGGGTCGTCGCCGAGGCGGTGCAGGACGGATTCCCAGCGGTCGAGGACGTCCTTGGTCATCTCGTCGACGTCGGCGCCGAAGCGGTCCTCGACGTACTTGCGGGACTGCTCGAGGTATTCCATCTGGAGCTGGACGGCGGTCATCGTGCGGCCGTCGCGGAGGGTGAGCAGGTGCTTGCAGGACGGGTCGTGGGAGACGGCGCGCAGCGCGGCGACGGGCATGTCGACGGACAGGTCGACGGTGAGGAAGCCGTCCTCGATCATGGCGAGGACGAGGGAGGTGGTGCCGAGCTTGAGGTAGGTGGACAGCTCGGCCATGTTGGCGTCGCCGATGATGACGTGCAGCCGCCGGTACTTCTCGGGGTCGGCGTGGGGTTCGTCGCGGGTGTTGATGATGGGGCGCTTGAGGGTGGTCTCCAGGCCGACCTCGACTTCGAAGAAGTCGGCGCGCTGGCTGATCTGGAAGCCGTCGCCGCGGCCGTCGACGCCGATGCCGACGCGGCCGGCGCCGGTGACGACCTGGCGGGAGACGAAGAAGGGGGTGAGGTGCCGGACGATGTCGGCGAAGGGGGTCTCGCGGCGCATGAGGTAGTTCTCATGGCAGCCGTAGGAGGCGCCCTTGTTGTCGGTGTTGTTCTTGTAGAGCTGGATGGGGTGCGTGCCGGGGACGAGGGCGGCCCGGGCGGCGGCGTCGGCCATGACGCGTTCGCCGGCCTTGTCCCAGATGACGGCGTCGCGGGGGTTGGTGCATTCGGGTGCGGAGTACTCGGGGTGGGCGTGGTCGACGTAGAGCCGGGCGCCGTTGGTGAGGATGACGTTGGCGAGGCCGAGGTCCTCGTCGGTGAGCTGGGTGGGGTCGGCGACCTCGCGGGCGAGGTCGAAGCCGCGGGCGTCGCGGAGCGGGTTCTCCTCCTCGAAGTCCCAGCGGGCCCTGCGGGCGCGTGCCGCCGATGCCGCGAGGTAGGCGTTGACGACCTGGGAGGAGGTCACCATCGCGTTGGCCCCTGGTTGCCCGGGCACGGAGATGCCGTACTCGGTCTCGATGCCCATCACCCGCCGAACACTCATATCGTCGAGCCTATCGGGGCCGCGGGGGTGGGGCGACGGGACGGGGCCGCAACGGCGGGCGTGGCGCGGTGGCGGTGCCGCCGGACGCGCCGCGCGGCGGCCTCCCTTCCGGGGGGCCGCCGCGCGGTTTCCGTCATGGTGCGGGGCGTTACAGGTACTGGCCGGTGTTGGCGACGGTGTCGATGGACCGTCCGGCCTCGGCGCCCTTGGTTCCGGAGACGAGGGTGCGGATGTAGACGATCCGTTCGCCCTTCTTGCCGGAGATGCGGGCCCAGTCGTCGGGGTTGGTGGTGTTGGGCAGGTCCTCGTTCTCGCTGAACTCGTCGACGCAGGCGGCGAGGAGGTGGGCGACGCGCAGGCCCTTCTGGCCGGTGTCGAGGAACTGCTTGATGGCCATCTTCTTGGCGCGGTCGACGATGTTCTGGATCATCGCGCCGGAGTTGAAGTCCTTGAAGTAGAGGACTTCCTTGTCGCCGTTGGCGTAGGTGACCTCCAGGAAGCGGTTCTCCTCGGTCTCGGTGTACATGCGCTCGACGGTCCGCTGGATCATGGCCTCGACGGTGGCCTCTTCGGAGCCGCCGTGCTCCTTGAGGTCGTCGGGGTGCAGCGGGAGTCCGCCGAGGATGTACTTGGAGAAGATGTCCTTGGCGGCTTCGGCGTCGGGCCGCTCGATCTTGATCTTGACGTCGAGGCGGCCGGGCCGCAGGATCGCGGGGTCGATCATGTCCTCGCGGTTGGAGGCGCCGATGACGATGACGTTCTCCAGGCCCTCGACGCCGTCGATCTCGCTGAGCAGCTGCGGGACGATGGTGTTCTCGACGTCGGAGGAGACTCCGGATCCGCGGGTGCGGAAGATGGAGTCCATCTCGTCGAAGAAGACGATGACGGGGGTTCCGGCGGACGCCTTCTCGCGGGCGCGCTGGAAGACGAGGCGGATGTGCCGCTCGGTCTCGCCGACGTACTTGTTGAGCAGCTCGGGGCCCTTGATGTTGAGGAAGAAGCTCTTGCCCTCGGCGCCGGTCTGCTCGGCGACCTTCTTGGCCAGCGAGTTGGCGACGGCCTTGGCGATGAGCGTCTTGCCGCATCCGGGCGGTCCGTAGAGGAGGACGCCCTTGGGCGGCCTGAGCTGGTGTTCGCGGAACAGGTCGGCGTGCAGGTAGGGAAGTTCCACGGCGTCGCGGATCATTTCGATCTGCGAGCCGAGGCCGCCGATCTCGTTGTAGGAGATGTCGGGGACCTCTTCGAGGACGAGTTCTTCGACCTCGGCCTTGTGGATCTTCTCGTAGGCGTAGCCGGACCTGGATTCGAGCATGAGGGAGTCGCCGGCGCGGAGGGGGACTCCGCGGAGCGGCTCGGCGAGTTTGACGACGCGTTCCTCGTCGGCGTGCGCGATGACGAGGGCGCGTTCGCCGTCGTCGAAGAGCTCCTTGAGCATGACGACTTCGCCCTGCTCTTCGAATTCGAGGGCTTCGACGACGTTGAGGGCCTCGTTGAGCATGACCTCTTGGCCGCGCTGGAGCTCGTCGACGTCGACGGCGGGGCTGACGTTCACGCGGAGTTTGCGTCCGCCGGTGAAGATGTCGACCGTTCCATCGTCGCGGGCTTCGAGGAAGACTCCGAATCCGGACGGGGGTTGTGCGAGCCTGTCGACCTCCTCCTTGAGCGCCACGATCTGTTCGCGAGCCTCTTTGAGGGTCGCTACGAGTCGCTCGTTCTGGCCGGTTACGGCGGCCAGGTTTGCCTGCGCCTCATGGAGGCGTTCTTCCAGCACACGTACTTGGCGCGGGGATTCCGCGAGCTTGCGGCGCAGCACGGAGATCTCCTCCTCCAGGAAGGAGATCTGCGTTTGAAGGTCCCTGACCTCCTTTTCGTGCTGCGCCCTGCGCGCCCCAGCATCGTCACGAGCGGCCACGCCCCGTCACCTCCTCACGAAGAGAGCCGACGACCTACTGAGACCCTACCTATCTGGAGGGCTTCCGTAACCTGCCCATTCGGTGTTCGTGTCGTGCGGGGGT
>NZ_JABXFD010000184.1 GCF_013372625.1 Actinomadura sp. BRA 177 | reverse complement strand
CTGTTGTGTTTTCTGTGTGTGTTGTGTGGGACGACGCCCACACCGAGCCGCTACCTTCCCCTCTACGTCGGCAGCGTCAGAGGTGTATACGACACCGATCCCCGCCCCGATCCCCGCCTCATCCGGCCGCACCCACCGGCACCGACTCAACCGCGGCGGAGACCGGCACGCCAACGCCGCCCTCTACCGTGTCGTGCTCTGCCGCCTGCGCTGGGACCCCCGCACCCGCGCCTACGCCGACCGGCGCACCAAGGAAGGCATGTCCAAAAAGGAGATCATCCGATGCCTTAAGCGCTACATCGCCCGCGAGCTCTACCAGCTCATCACCACAACCAACGATCTTGAACTCGCCGCTTGACATCCATAAGAGCATCCCCGCCGGACCGAACGGCCCCTGTAGCGGGGGCCGTTCGGTTTCGTGCCGTGTCATCGTTGCCCGGTAGGGCGACCCATGCCGAAGTAGGTCACTACTCCCGCCACCCCCACGATCGCGGCGAGGACGAGAAGCGCGGTTCGGATTCCCTCGGCGAGGTCGCCGGGTGACGCCGCGTGGCCGGAGGCGATGGGGATGAGTACGGCCACCCCCACGGCGATGCCGAGCTGGAACGAGGTCTGCCGAACCCCGGCGGCGAGGCCCTGCTCGTGGTCGGCGACCCCCGTGGTCGCGGCGAGCGTCGAGGTGACGGTGGTGGCCATGAACGCCATGCCCATCGGGAGCAGCACGACCGCGAACACCCAGATGTTCGCCGTGTCCGAGACCTGTGAGCCCACCAAGGCGATGAGCAGTCCGGACCCCAGCGTGGCGGCGGTGATGGACACCCGAATCCCGAGCCGTGTGATCCACTTGCCGAGCACGAACCCGAGTGCGATGTTCAGGACCCCCACCGGCGCCACGATGAGACCGGCCTCCAGCGGCGAGTAACCGCGCACCTCCTGGAGGAACATCGTGGTCAGCAGGTACGCGGCGCCCGAGCAGAAGCCGGAGGCGACCGAGACCAGGTTCGCCGACCGGATGACCGGGGAGCGGAACAGCGCCAGGCGTACCAGCGGTTCCGGATGCCTGGTCTCGAGCCACAGGAACGCCACGAGGAGCGCGGCGCCGGCCGCCAGCGGCGCGAGGAACGAGGCGGACGCGAAACCGGACGCCACGCTCTGCGCGGGAGCGGCGACGATCAGGGCGACCCCGAGTGTGATCAGGACGGCGCCGACGACGTCGATCTTGTGCGGCCGCCGCGGCGCCTCCCGGATGAACCTCGGCGCCAGCAGTGCGACCAGCAGGCCCACCGGAACGGTCACGTAGAACACGCTCTGCCAGCCCCAGGCGCGCACGAGCAGGCCGCTGAACACCAGGCCGCTGATGAATCCGAGCACGGTCGCCATGCCGAACTTGCTCATCGCCTTGGCTCTCGCCGGCCCCTCGGGCGTGGAACTGGTGAGCAGAGCGAGGGCGTTCGGCGCAATCAACGCGGCCGAGAAGCCCTGCAGGACCCGTCCGCCCACGAGCATCAGCGCGCTCTCGGACAATCCACACAGAAGCGATGTCGCAGCGAAGGCGATCATGCCGATGACGAAGACTCGCCGCCGTCCCAGCAGGTCGCCGATCCGTCCGCAGAGGATCAGCGCGCCGCCGAACGCCGTGTTGTAAGCCGTGATGACCATCTGCACGCCAGTGCTGGAAAAGCCGAGGTCGTGCTGGATGCTCGGGATGGCCACGGTCACGATGGACGCATCCAGCATCACCATGAACTGGGCGCATAAAAAGAGGACAAGGCCGAACCCTGGACCGCCGACCGGTCGCTCCGCCTCCGAATCGGTGCGGGAAGCCTGCACATTCATGGGATGTTCCCTTCTCGTGTCTTGGGTGCGTCGCCGTTGGGCGCGTGACTTGAAGGTGAACACCGGCGGACCCGATTCGGTTGCACTCGGCGGCCCGGATTACTGGGCAAGAAGCGGAGAGCCACCCTCTCACCGCGCAAGTAGCGTCCATTTGGTCAACATATGAGCGCATTGGCCGAGGTGAAGGCGCATGTATCTGTCCGGTACCCACCGTTCGATCGCCCAGCGGCTCCGCCTGACGCTGCGCCGGGACCTCGGTGCGGGGAACTTCTTCTGGCATGCCTGCGACATCGCGCTGGACCTCGATCGTCCGGTGATCTTCCGGCCGGACGGCCCCGGCCCGCGTGAGCTGACACTGCGCCAACTGCGCGAGCGGGTGGAGAGCTTCGCCAACTGGTACCACGCCCACGGCGTGGGGCACGGCACGCGCGTCGGGATCTACACGAGGGACGGGCTGCTGGGCCTGCTGCACCACATCGCGGTGACCAGCCTGGGCGGGGTGAGCGTGATCGCGAACCCGGACATGGCACCGGACATCGCTGCGGGCTACCTCTCCGCCGCGGACGCCACGTTGCTCGCCGCCGACGAGTCACGGTTGCGCACGCTGCCGGAATCGGAGGGCAGCACCATGGGCGCCGTCGACATCAAATCCGTGCACCGGACGGCCGCGTGGTCCGGCGGTCCGCCACCGAGACCTCATCGGCACGCGTACGGCGACCTGATCATGATCTCGCACTCGTCCGGAACCACCGGAGTGCCCAAGCCCGCCTTGTTCACCCACGGCGGGTTCTTCGTCGGTAAGCGGGAGCGGCTCTGGCGGTTCCCGTCGTTGCAGTCGGACCGGCTGCTGGCGGCGCTGCCACAGAGTCATTCTGCCGGGATCAGCTACGTGAGTCTGGCGCTGCTGCTCGGCCTGCCCACGATGATGGTGGACGACGCGTCGGGACCTTCCATGGCCGCCGCGATGAACATCTTCCGGCCGACCATCGTGGTCGGCTTTCCCAACTCGCTGGCCAATGTGCCGGTCGAGGACCTGTCCGCCGACGCGCGGCGATGCGTGCACACCTGGATGGGGATGGGAGACGCGTCCCATGAGCGGCACATCCGCCCGCTCGTCCACATCGGGCGGACACGCACCGGCGACGGCTGGCGCCCTGGATCGACCTATCTGGACGGCCTGGGCTCCTCGGAGATGGGCATGGTGCTCTTCCGCCATGCGCACACGGGGGATACAACGCGGTACGAGGACCGCGTCATCGGCAAGCCCGTGCCAGTCGTGCGCAAGGCCGCCGTGCTCGACACGCGCGGCACCGAACTGCCGGACGGCGAGGCGGGCCTGCTCGGAGTCCGTACCCCGAGTGTCACCCCCGGCTACGTGAGCGATCCGTCGCTCAACGAGCGATCGCGCCGTGGCGGATACTTCCTCACCGGTGACGTCGTGCGGCGGGTGAACGGTGTCTGGTACCACCTCGACCGCACGTCCGACGTGATCGTGACCGAGCAGGGGCCGGTGTACAGCCTCCCTGTCGAGGAGGTGGTGCTGATGGCGACGCAGGCGTTCGACGCGGCGGTCGTCGGTGTCGACGACCCGAAGGCCGAGGGGTTCGCCAAGCCGATCGCCGTGGTGCTGTTCAAGGACGAGCCGTTAACGGCGGAGGATGCGCTGGTGCGCTGTAACGCGACGCTGGCAGAGCGCGGGATGGCACGGCTCGAGGCCGTCGTCGCCGCGGTCGGCCGGGACGAGATCCCTGTCGGGGTCACGGGAAAGGTGCTCAAACGCGTACTGCGGGACCGGCACCGCGCGATACTCAGCACTCCGCCGGAGCCGGGTGTGGCCATGGCCGCCGGCGCAACGGACGGGTGACGCGATCATGTCGGAAGCCATGACACCTTCTCAGAAGATCGTGGACGTCGTCACTGGCACCTGGCGGGCCCAGGCGCTGTACGCGGCCGCCGCGTTGCGGCTCGCTGACCACGTGGCAGCGGGTCACCGCACCGCGAAGGCACTCGCCGTGGAGGTGGGCGCAGACGGCGACGGCATCGCCCGGCTCATGCGTCTGCTGGTCGGGCTCGGAGTGTTCGCCGGCGACGATCACGCGGGCTATGACCTCACTCCGCTCGCCCAGCTGCTCCGCAGCGATGCCCGCGGCTCCATGCGGGACATGTGCGTCCTGTACGGCGAGGAGTTCCACCGGGCGTGGGGAGCGGTGGCCACGACCGTCAAGACGGGACGCTCGGGGTTCGAAGCGTCCTTCCAGCAAGACCTGCACTCCTACCTTGCCGAGTCCCCGGGTGCGGGTGCGAAGTTCCTGCGTGCCATGAACGCGGGCAGTGTGTTCTTCGAGGACGTCCCCCGGGTGTACGACTTCACCGGATGCCGGACTGTCACTGATCTTGCCGGGGGAAGCGGGTTGCTGCTGTCGACCGTGCTGCGCGCCGCTCCCGCCGCACGGGGTGTCCTGTTCGACCGCCCGCACATGCTGGCGGTGGCCGAGGAGCACCTCGCCGCCGCAGTACCTGGCCGATATGAACTGGTGGCTGGCGACTTCTTCGGTTCCGTACCCGGCGGTTCGGACGTGTACCTGTTGTCCCGGGTGCTCCAGGACTGGGAGGATCGCGGCTGCGTCAGGGTTCTCACCAATGTGCGGAAGGCCATGATGAAAACCGCGGCGCGCTTGCTGGTCGTCGAGCGGGTGATTCCGACCGGTGCGGGCGAAGGGCGCCTGCTACCGCAATTGTTCGATCTCCACCTTCTCATGATGGCCGGCGGGCGGGAGCGAACGCTCGATGGCTACCGGAGCCTTCTGGAGGCCGCAGGCCTGCGCCTGACGGCGACACATGACCTGGCGCTGGAGACCAGCCTGCTGGTCGCGGAACCCGTGTGAGGAACAATGCGAGAGCGTCATACGCCGGTGTTGATCGTGGGCGGCGGCGGCTCCGGTCTGGCCGCGTCCATCTTCCTGTCCGACATGGGGATCGAGTCGATCCTCGTCGAGCGGCACTTCACGACGTCGCCGCAGCCGAAAGCGCACATCATCAATGGACGGACGATGGAGATCCTGGCCCGGCACGGCCTGGCCGAGGAGATCTACCGCCAGGGCTCGCCGCCGGAGAAGTCTTCGGCAATGGTGTGGCTGACCAGTTTGGGGGGCGACGCGCCGTACGACCGTCAGGTCCTGCACCGAGCCGACGCGTACGGTGGCGGCCAGTCGGCGGTCCGGTACGCGGCCGCCTGCGGACACCGGCATGGCAACCTCGGGCAGCGATGGCTGGAGCCGCTGTTGCGTGCGCACGCGGAGGAACGCGATCCGAGCACCGTTCTCTTCGGCCACGAGACGATCGGGCTGGTGCAGGACGACGAGGGCGTGCTCGCCACGGTCAGGGACCGGGCGGCCGGCGAGTTTCACCACGTACGTGCCGACTATCTGATCGCCGCCGACGGCGGGAAGACGATCGGCCCGGCACTCGGTGTGGAAATGGTCGGCACACCGACGTTGCTGGAGTGGGTCAACCTGCATGTGCATGCCGACTTCTCACCGTTCATGGCACACGACGACGCGATCGTGAACCGGGTGTGCAGCCTGGACGAGGAGACCGGACGGTTTCTGCACTGCGGTGTGGTCCCGATGGGCCCGAAGCGGTGGGGGCGGCATTCGGAGGCGTGGACGCTGATGTTCGCCAGGCCGCCGGGCTCGGCGAAGGGCAGCGAGCTCGACGACGCCGCGGTCGAGCACTTGGTCCGGAAGACATTGAAGCTGCCGGGCGACCATCCCATGCGGATCGAGTCCATCAGCCGCTGGCCCGTTGAGGGCACGGTGGCGGATCGGTTCTCGGTGGGACGCGTATTCCTTGCCGGCGATGCGGCACACCGCCATCCACCGTCGGGCGCGCTGGGGCTGAACACGGGCGTCCACGACGTCCACAACCTTTGCTGGAAGCTGGCCGCCGTGCTGACTGGCACGGCACCGGCAGCGCTGCTGAACAGCTACGCCGCCGAACGCCGGCCGGTCGCCCGGCAGGTCGTAGAACGAGCGTTGTACTCACTGTTCAACCAGATCGCCATGACCGGCGGCACCGGAGTCGTCGAAGGAGCGGCACCGGCGTGGAACCGCAGCCAGTACGCGGCGCTGTTCGCCGACACGGCCGACGGCCGCACCCGGCGCGCCGTGCTGAGGGAGTACTTCGACACCAACCGGATCACCACCGAACACCTTGGCCTGGAGATGGGCTACGACTACGCCGACGCGGGATACGTCCTCTCCGACGGGACCGAACGGCCGGAGGCGGACCCGCTCGGCCTGGAGTACCGGCAGTGCGCCCGACCGGGACATCGGATGCCGCACACGTGGCTGTCCAGAGCCGGCCGCCTTACGGCCACCCACGAACTGATCGAGCCCGGCCGGTTCCTGCTGATCACGAGTGGTCGTGCGGGGGAGTGGCGGGAGGCAGCGGACCGGCATGGCTACGAGATGGTGGTCGTCGACGTCGGCAGCGAGTTCGCCGACCCGGGTGGTGCGTGGGCGAATCTTCGCGGTCACGAGGACGGCGGCGCGTTGCTCGTCCGGCCGGACGGTTTCGTCGCGGGGCGCTTCGACCCGATCACCGATCCTTGGTCCGCGCTGGCGCAGGGCTTCCGGACCGCGCTGGCGGCCGACTGATGACCAAGTGAGGTGCCACGGGTCTTCCGGGCAGTCGGCTCGCCACGCGCCGAAGCTGCCGAAGAAGCGCACGCCCGTGCCGCCGATCGCATGGCGATGCCGAGGAGGGGTGAGGCGCGCCATGCGCCAGAGGTTGCCCGTTCGGTTCATCCAGCGGCGCTGCCGGCACTGCGATGCCACCGCAGGCCCGTGATCAGCGAATGCGAGCACCCGTCGTCCCGCGCTCGATTGGTCAACGGGTTGCAGGGCGCCCCCGGCAGGATTCGAACCTGCGACACCCGCTTTAGGAGAGCGGTGCTCTATCCCCTGAGCTACGGAGGCTTGTCGTCGCTCGCGCTAGAGCGTAGCGGACGGCACGTACAGGGTAGGGGAAAGGGAGCGGTGAGCGCTTCTTCATATGGGGCGGCCGGGGGCTCTAGGCCAGGTGGGGCCGGTGTGGGTACGCTTCGGTGCCGTGACGGGACGGCATCGCGGGCAGCCGAAGGACCAGGCGGCCGAGGACGAGGTGAACGAGCGCGCGTCCCGGGGCAGAGGGGTCGCGGTGATCGCCGGGGCCTTCGCGGTTCCCGTGCTGGTGGCGTCCATGATCGCGGTCGGGATGCGGGACGAGCCCGTCCAGGAGCGTCCGGAGACGGCGGGGACGCCGGTGCAGAACGTCGCGCCGGCCACGCCGGAGAGCGAGCCGACGTACGGGAAGTACGTGCCGCCGGAGTCGGAGCCGCAGGCGGCGACGAAGACGCCTAAGCGGGCGCCGGCGCCGGTGGTGAAACCGCGGAAGACCGCGACACCGACGCCCAGCCCGTCCCCGACCAGGCGGGTGCGGCGGCCGTGCCCGGCGGGATGGGACGACGTCTGGTGGATGCGCCGGTGGTGCGAGCGGCACGGTCACGGTGGCCGTTGAACCGGTTACGCACAGGTCATCGTAGAACCTGTAGTAGCGTTCTGCCGCTGTTCCGCATCTGGGCATCTGGAGGAAAACGACCGTGCCGTACCCCCGGTCGGCGGCGCTGACCGCGGTCTTCCTGGTGACGGCGGTGCTGTCGCCGCACGCTTCCGCCGCGGGCCGGGCTGACTCGCTGGAGTCGCTGCGCCGCGAGGCGGCGAAGGCCCGTGACCAGCTTGAGAAGGCCACCGATCAGATGAAGGGCCGGCAGAAGGATCTGGCCGCCTCGCAGGTGAAGCTGCGCGGCACGCTGAAGGACCTCGCGAAGGCCGAGGCCGAGCTGAACCGGATCCGGGAGCCGCTGGCCCGCCTGGCGAACTCGTCCTACCAGCAGAGCGGCGCGACCGGATCCATGGCGATCTTCGGTGGCGGTGATCCGAGCGAAGCGCTGCGGTCGACGGCGGACGTGACGCTGCTCGCCCAGTCGCAGCAGGCCCTCGTGGACCGTGCCGACGACCTGCAGAACCGGCGGAAGCGGCTCGCGTCCACCGCCCAGGACCTGCAGTCGCGCAACGCGGTGGAGCAGACGCGCCTCCAGCAGGAGGTGGACGGGCTGAAGAGCAAGTCGGCGCAGCTGACCAAGCAGCTCAACGCGATGCTCGACAAGCTCGCGGTGTCCCGGCAGAAGCGGCTGGAGCTCGGCTGCGACAAGAGCCTCGCCGCGGACGCGAAGAAGTTCCCCAACGGGCTGATCCCGTCGAAGTACCTGTGCCCGCTGCCGCAGAAGGGCGGACACAGGCTGCGGGCGGACGCGGCGCTCGCCTTCTACAAGATGAACGGCGCGTACAAGCGCCGGTTCGGCCGCGACATGTGCGTGACGGACGCGTACCGGAGCCTGTCCGCGCAGCAGTCGGTCTACGCGCGGCGCCCCGGCTTCGCGGCCGTCCCCGGGACGAGCAACCACGGCAAGGGACAGGCCCTCGACCTGTGCGGCGGCATCCAGAACTCGGGCTCCGTCCAGTTCAACTGGATGGAGGCCCACGCCGGGAAGTACGGCTGGATCCACCCGGCATGGGCCTACAGCAATCCCTTCGAACCCTGGCACTGGGAATTCGGCACCGAGAACGAGTGACCGCCGTCCCCGCGCCGGGGGCTAGGAGGGCATTTCGGCGGCGGGGACGAGGTCCGCGGTGCAGTAGCGGCAGCGGTGGGCCTTCACCGGGATCTCGCTGAGGCACTGCGGGCACTCCCGCTCGGTGGCCTCCTTGCCGCGGTCCATCCGCTCGATCAGCTTCGCGGTCGGCAGGACGACCAGGAAGTAGACGATCACCGCCGTGATGGTGAACGCGATCGCCGACGTGACGAAGACCCCGTAGGGGAACGTCGTGCCGTTGATGGTGACGGCCAGCCGCGTGTAGTCCGGCTTCCCGCCGATGAGCGCGATCAGCGGAGTGATGAACGAACTCGCGAAGTCCTTCACCAGGCTCGCGAACGCGGCTCCGACGACGAACGCGACCGCGAGGTCGACCAGGTTCCCGCGGAAGAGGAACTTCTTGAACCCGCTCATAAGGACTCCAGGGGGCTATCGGGGAAGCGCCCCCGACCAACGGGGACGCGGAACGGCTACGGATAGTAATGAAGACCCCCCTCATTAGCCAAGTCGCCCCCAAGCCCCTGCCCTCCAACGCCACCACTCCTGTCCCTTCTACTCATCTGACGCCGCCGACGAAGACGCGACCGCGAGGTCGCTGGCCGCCGTTCACTCAAAAAAAAACAGCAACCCAACCCAAACCGA
>NZ_JABXFD010000215.1 GCF_013372625.1 Actinomadura sp. BRA 177 | reverse complement strand
GCGTGTTTTTTTTTTTTTTTCAGCCGGAAGACGGCATACGAGTTGGGAGCCCGTCTCGTGGGCTCGGAGAGGGGTATAAGGGACAGCCTGCGCGTCCGGCAGCACCGGCTGGCCGCCGGCGCCGCCGCCGACCCGGTCTCGGTCCTGCTCGCGACCGGGCTGACGATGCTGCTGGCCCTGGTCGCGCTGCTGTTCGCCATCGACTGAGCCATGCGGGGTGCGCATGGCTGCCGTGCGAAGCCTTCGCTGGTGTCATGGGCGGGCGGCGCCTAGCGTCGGTCCCGCCATGACACACAGGAGGACCGCACAGATGCGCGTCACGCTCGGCAACCCGGCTACCGTCCCCGCGCCGCCGAACCCCGCCTACTCCCACACCGCGTACGTCACCCAGGGCCCGATGCTGTACGTGTCGGGGCAGATCGCCCTGGACGAGAACGGCGAGGTGGACGCCCCCGGCGACATGACCCGGCAGTCGGAGGTCATCATGTCGCTGCTCGAACGCATCCTCGCGGCCCACGGCGCGGGCTTCGCCGACGTGGTCAACATCCGCTCGTTCCTCACCGACATCGATCTCCGCGCCGAGTACGGGGCCGTCCGGGGGCGGTGCTTCACCGGCGCGCCGCCGACCAGCACGACGGTCGAGGTGCCCCGCCTGTTCCACCCGGACGCGCTGATCGAGGTCGAGATCGTCGCCGCGATCCCGTAGCCGTCAGGGCCGCAGGTCGCCGGCCACGTCCCGCAGGTCCGCCAGGAACGCGGTGACGGCCGGGGACCTGCGCGCGTGCCGTCCCACCGCCGCGTAGACGGAGCGGCGCGGCCGGCCGGACGCGACCGCGCGCACCACGACGCCGTCGCGCGCCACGGCGGACGCCGCCAGCGCGGGCACCAGCGTGACGCCGAACCCCTCCGCGACCAGGCCCAGCTTGGAGATCCATTCGGCGACCCGCAGCGGCGTCTCCGGGACGAACCCGGCGGCCTCGCACCGCGCGCGCAGCGCGGCGATCGCCTCCGGGTCGTCGGCCACGATCCACGGCTCGTCCGCCAGCTCGCCCAGCGGGACGCGGTCGCGGCCGGCGAGCCGGTGCCCGCTCGGCAGCGCGACGAGGAGCGCCTCGTCCAGCAGGGGCACCAGGTGCTCGGCGTCGATCGACGGATGCTTGTGCGTGCTGACCAGGACGAGGTCCAGATCGCCCGCGTCCAGCATCGGCAGCAGCCGCTCGGTCGTCCCCTCGCGCAGCACCGGCCGCACACCTGGGTGCCGGTCCCGGAACCGGGCGAGGGCGCAGCCGGTGGCGCACTGAGGAACGAAGGGCGCCACCGGAGGGTGCCGAGGGCTCGCAGGCATGAAAAAACGCACGAGCACGGCGTTCGCGGTGGGGAAGGCGCCGACGCGCAGCGTCCCGGTATCAAGGCGGCGCAGCCCGTCGAGCGCGCGGGCCGTGTCGGCGAGCCGGTCGAGGAGGGCGCGCGCGTGCGGCAGCAGGTACTCCCCCGCCGGCGTGGGCCGGACGCCGCGGGCGCCGCGCGCGAACAGCTCCACGCCGCAGATGTCCTCCAGCGCCGCGATCTGCCGCGAGACCGCCGACTGCGTGTATCCGCCGGCGGCAGCGGCGGCGGTGAAGGAGCCGAGGTCGGCGACGGCGACGAACGTCCGCAGCAGCACGGGGTCGAGGGCTTCGGCGCGCACCCGTGAAGGATACGAGCCGGCCCCGATAGGCTCGCCCCATGCCCGAGACCCGTCCGTTCGTCAGCCTGGCGACCGACTTCGGGGCCGCGTACACGGCGATCTGCGCGGGCGTCGTCCACACGATCGCGCCGGCGGCGAACGTGCTCGTGCTGAGCGACGAGATCACCCCGTTCGACGTCCGAGAGGGCGCGATGCTGCTCCGCCAGGCGCTCCCCTATCTGCCGGTGGGCGTGCACACGGGCATCGTCGACCCGGGCGTCGGCACGCCGCGCCTGCCCGTCGCGATCGAGACGGGACGCGGGGACGTGCTGGTCGGCCCCGACAACGGCCTGCTGCTCCCGGCGGCCGGGAAGCTGGGCGGCGTCGTCCGGGCGCATGCGCTGGAGAATCCCGCCTACCGGCTGCCCGAGGTGTCGACCTCGTTCCACGGCCGCGACATCTTCTCGCCCGCCGCCGCGCACATCGCGAACGGCGTCGACGTGGCCGATCTCGGCGCGCCGGTCGAGCCGCTGGCGCTGGACGTCCCGCCGCCGATGATCGCGGACGGGACGCTGACGGTCCCGGTCCTCTACACCGACCGCTTCGGCAGCCTGGTCCTGGGCGCCGAGCGGGACGACCTGGCCGCCGCGTTCGGCGACCTGGCACCGGGAACCCGGCTGGACGTCACCTGGGAGACCGGCACCGCGCGGCTCAGCTTCGAGGAGACTTTCGGCAGCGTCGCTCCGGGCGAGCCGCTGCTGTGGATCGACTCGTCCGGCTGGCTGGGCCTGGCCGTCAATCAGGGCTCGGCCACCGACGCGCTCGGCCTCACCGGCGCCGACACCCTCACGCTCCGGAAGACGGACTGAGCGGCGTGGCGTTCCTCGACGTGGTCGCGTGGGTGCAGGTGTGGGACGGACGGATGCTCGCCGTCCGGTCCCGGGGCCGTGACTTGCTCTACCTGCCGGGCGGCAAGCGCGAGCCGGGCGAGGACGACTGGTCGGCCCTGTCGCGTGAGGTCCGCGAAGAACTGGCCCTGGAACTGGACCGGGCGTCCTTCCAAGAGCTGGGCGTCATCTGGGCGCCGGCCCACGACCAGCCCGACTTCGCCCACGTGCGGATGGCCTGCTTCACCGCCTCCTACCAGGGCGCCATGACACCGGCCGGTGAGGTCGACGAGTACGCCTACGTGGGACGAGACGACAGGCACCTGCTCGCCCCCGCGTCCCAGGCCGCGCTCGATCTGGCCGACAAGCACGGCCTGCTCAGCTCGTGAGCGCGAGGCCGCTGCCGATTCCGAGGGCCAGCGAGAACAGCGCGGCGACGACGGCGACGGCGGAGGCGCCGCGCGCGGGACGCGACCGCTCGTCCGACCGCCGGAACAGCGGGACGATCCAGCGCAGGTAGTAGAACACGCTCGCGACCGAGTTCACCGCGGCGACGACGGCGAGCCAGACGTAGTCGCCGTCCAGCGCCGCGCCGAACATCAGGACCTTCCCGACGAACACGGCGGTCGGCGGGGTGCCGATGAAGCCGAGCAGGCAGACGACGAGCGACAGGCCGAGCAGCGGGGAGCCGCGCATCAGCCCGGCGTATCCGGCGAGGTCGTCGCGTCCGTGGGCGAGGACGACCGCGAACGCGCCCACATTCGTCACGGCGTAGGCGGCGACGTAGTACAGCAGCGCGGGCTCGGCCAGGTCGGTGCGTCCGGCCATCGCGACCGGGACGAGCAGGTAGCCCGCCTGGCTGACGGTCGAGTACGCCAGCAGCCGCCGCACATTGTCCTGCCCGAACGCGGCGAGGTTGCCGAGCGTCATCGTGGCCGCGGCGATCACGGCGACGAGCGCGGGCCAGAACGTTCCGGGCGGCAGGGCCTCGGCGCCGAACCGGTAGAGGGCGGTGAACGCCCCGATCTTCGGGACGGTCGTGACGAACGCGGCGATCGCGGGCGGGGAGCCCTCGGTGACGTCCGGCACCCAGAAATGTCCGGGGACGGCGCCCGCCTTGAACAGCAGCCCGGCGAGCAGCGCAACGACACCGGCGGCGACCGCCGCCGAAGGGGCGTCGGCCAGCCCGGCGCGCAACGCGGGGTACGCGGTGCCGCGTCCCACCCCGAACAGCAGCGTCACCCCGGCGAGCATGAAGACGCCGAGCAGCGCGCCCATCAGGTAGTACTTCAGTGCGGCCTCGGTGCCCGGCGCGTCCTTGCCGAACCCGGCGAGCGCGTAGGCGGGGATGCTCGCCAGCAGGTAGGCGGCGACCAGCACGAGCAGGTCGGACGTGGCGCCCAGCACGATCGTCCCGAGCGCCGACAGCAGGATCAGGACGTAGTGCTCGCTCTCGCGCGGATGCCCGCGCACCTGCCCGGCCGCCAGGGCCAGCACGCCGAGGGTCGCGCCGAGCACGGCGATCCGGGTGACGTGCGTGATCGGGTCGACGGCGAACGCGTCGAACACCATCAGGTCGGCGCGGGTCGCCGCCACGCCGGCGACGGCCAGCCCGGCGACGAGCCCGGCCGCGCAGATCACCGCGACCCGCCACTGCCGCTCGCGGGGCAGGAACAGCCCGTTGACCAGGCCGAGCACGGCGGCGATCAGCACGCACAGCTCGGGGGCGAGGTCGGCGGGGTTCTCGTTCATCACCGTCCCACCAGGGCGATCACGGCGGCCGACAGCGGCTCGATCGTGTCGAGCAGGCCGCGCGGCGCGACGCCGATGAGCAGCGACAGGAGCAGCAGCGGGGCGAGCGCCGCCAGTTCGGGCCGCCGCACGTCGGTGACCCGTGCGGTCAGCTCGCCGGGCGGCCCGAGCACGGCCCGGTGCAGGACGCGCAGGAACAGCGCCGCCGTGATCAGGATCCCGGTGATCGCGAGCGCGCCGGTCACGGCGGCGGCGGTCGTGCCGCTCCCGATCGTCCCGGCGAAGATCTGGAACTCGGCGATGAACCCGGACAGGCCGGGCAGCCCGAGCGACGCGAACGCCGCGACCGCGACCAGCCCGGCGAACACGGGCGCGCCGCGCGCGATGCCGCCGAACCGCGTGAGGTCGTAGCTCCCGGCCCGGTCGTGCAGGACCCCGCACAGCAGGAACAGCGCGCCGGTGACGAGCCCGTGGCTGACCATCTGCGTCACCGCGCCGGTCACCGCGAGGCGCCGCGCGTCGGCGTCGCCGGACGCGTACCCGGCCGCGCCCAGCGCCAGGACGATGTACCCCATGTGGTTCACGGACGTGTAGGCGATCAGTCGCTTGACGTTGTCCTGCGCGAGCGCGACCAGCGCCCCGTACAGGACGCTGACCAGCCCGACGATCAGGAAGACGAGCGCGTAGCGGCGCCAGGCGTCCGGCAGCATCGGCATCGCGATCCGGACGAGCCCGTACGTGCCCATCTTCAGCATGACGCCGGCGAGGATCGCCGACCCGACGGCGGGCGCGTCGGTGTGCGCGGGCGGCAGCCAGGTGTGGAACGGGACGATCGGCGTCTTGATGCCGAGGCCGATCCCGATGGCGAGGAGCGTCAGCCCGGCGAGGCCGCCGTGCAGCGGCGGGTTCCGGGTCAGCTCGACCATGTCGAACGTGTTGGGGTCGGCGCCCAGGTAGAGGCCGATGAAGCCGAGCAGCAGGATCAGCGACCCGAGGAACGTGTAGAGGAAGAACTTCAGCGCCGACCGCGACCGGTCGCCGTGCCCCCACAGCAGGATCACGAAGTACATGCCGACGATCGACAGGTCGAAGAAGACGAAGAACAGCAGGAGGTCGAGGGCCGCGAACAGGCCGAGGCACACCGTCTCCAGGAAGAGGAACAGGATCGCGAACGCCCGCACCCGGTGGGTGTGCCGCAGCGAGTACACCGCGCAGGCGGCGAACAGCACGGCGGTCAGGGCGAGGAGCGGCAGCGACAGGCCGTCCACACCGACGTGGTAACCGGCCCGGACGGACGGGATCCACCGCACGTTCGTCTCGAACGACATCCCGGCGGACGTCCCGTGGGAGACCCACATCCAGGTGACGAGGGCGACCTCGGCGAGGGTGGCGGCGATCCACGTCCACGGGACCGCGCGGCGCGGGACGGCCGGCAGCGCGGCCGCGACGGCGAGCGGCAGGAAGATCACGACGGTCAGCATCGGCTCACCCGGCCAAGACGGCGACGACGACGAGCACCGCGAGCACGATCGCGGCCTGGGCGTAGTAGATGTGGACCTGCCCGGTCTGCGGATAGCGGGCCATCGTGGCGAGGCCCTGGGCGGCGCGGCCGACCCTGCCGACCAGGCCGTCCACGCGGATCTCGACCCGGCGTCCGGTCAGGCCCGCCGCCCACCGGCCGCCCCGCGCGGCGCTCCGGACGGCGCCGTCCACGACCCGGTCGTCGAACCGGGCCAGTGCCCGAGCGACCGCGAACGTGGGCCGCACCACCACGGCGACGGTCGCCCGCTCCAGATACACCCATTCCGCCGCCCACGCGGGCGCCGGGACCCTTCGGGCGACCCCGACCGCACCAATCGTGATCACCGCAAGAGCCCCGGAGAGGACGAGCACCCAGATGTCGAGCCCGCCCTCGTGCGGCACCCCGAGCATCCGGCGCCAGGCTTCGGCCACGCCCGGAAGCCCCGGCACGCCGAGCACGCCCGCGGCGAAGGCCAGCACGATCAGGGGGATCTGCCCCAGGACCGGCACCCGTACGGCCTCCCCTTCGGCGGGACGGAACACCGCGAACAGGGCCTTCGCCGCATAGGCGGCCGACAACACTGATGCCGCGAGCCCGACCGCGAGCAATCCCGCCGGCAGGCCCGCGAGCACCTCGTCCTTCGTCACCCACAACGACAGCGGCGGGACGCCCGCCAGCGCGAGCGCCCCGACCCCGAACGCGGCCCCGACGACGCGATGCCGCCGGGCCGCGCCCCGCAACTCGTCCAGCCGCTGAGTCCCGAGGACGTTCAGCCACGCGCCCGCGCACAGGAACAGCAGGCTCTTCACCGCCGCGTGCGCGACCAGGTGCGCCGTCCCGCCGCCCACCGAACCGGCCCCCGCGCCCAGCACCATGAAGCCGATCTGCGAGCACGTGGACGCGGCGAGGAGCTGCTTGAGATCGGTCTGCGCGAGCGCGACGCCGCCCAGCACCAGGGCGGTGACCGCGCCCGCCCACGACACCAGCGCCTCCACCCATCCCGTGGCCGCCAGCAGCGGGTGGACGCGCATCAGCAGGTACGCGCCGGCGGCGACCATCGTCGCCGAGTGCAGCAGAGCCGACACCGGACTCGGGCCCGACATGGCCCGCGCCAGCCAGAACGAGAACGGAAGCTGCGCCGACTTCCCCAGCGCGGACACCACGATCCCGGCCGCGATCAGGTCCCGCCAGGGGACGTCCGCCTGCGCCAGCGCGTCGAGCCGCAGCGAGTGGGCTCCGGCGAGGGCGAACCCGGCGGCCGCGTACAGCCCCATGTCGGCGGCCCGCGTCGTCAGGAACGCCACGTCCGCCGACCGGACCCGTTCCGCGTCCGACCACACGTAGCCGATGAGCGCGTACGACATCGCGCCCATGACCTCCCAGCCCATCAGCAGCATGAGCAGGTCGGTCGCGGTGACCGTGACCGCCATCGCCACCGCGAACAGCAGCATCAGCCCGTAGAAGCGGACGCCGTACCGCTCTCCGGCCGAGAACACGAGGACCGCCACCAGGACGACGGCCAGGGTCACCAGCAGCACGGCGGACAGCCCGTCCACCGCCAGCCCGCCCAGCCGAACGCTCATCCTTTGAGCTCCCCCGCGTCATCGGTCATGTCCACCTCGCGGGCGCGGAACAGCGCCGTGACCACGGCGAAGCCCATCGCCATCTCCAGCGCCATCACGGTGATCGCGACGAGCACGAGGACCTGGCCGTCCGGCATACCGGGCGACACCCAGTGCCAGAACCCGGCCGCGGCGACCAGCACGCCGTTGATCATGAGTTCGAGGCCCATCATCAGCATCACGATCGACTGCTGGGACAGCGCGCCGAACAGCCCGACGCAGAACAGCGCGGCGGCGAGCAGCAGGAACGCCTCAAGCGTCACGGTCGTACCGCCCCCGCTGCGTCGCCAGCACCACGGTCGCGATCATGGTGGCCAGGATCGCGATCCCGATCACCATCATGACCAGCATCTTCGCCCCCATGATCGACTCACCGAGCGCGAACGCCGGGTCGGGCGGCGGACGACCCGCGCGCTCCGGCCACGGGATCGCGAAGATCCCGGCCGCCAGCGCCGCGAACAGGACGCCCGAGACGGCGAGCGCGCCGCGCTTGTTGTGCAGCATCGACATCGGCATCAGCCCCGCCGGGTTCATCATGTACATGACCATGAAGACCGCCATCACCAGCATCTCCATGATCATCATGAGGATCACCAGCACGCCCAGGTAGTGCAGGCCGACGAGCAGCAGCACCGCCCCGACGCACAGGAAGGACGCCAGCAGCGAGAACGTCGCCCGCGCCATCGAGTCCACGATGAAGACCGCGATGCCGAACCCGACCGCGGCGACGGCGAGCACCCAGAACGCGGCGTCCTCCACTTGCCCCTCCTCACACGACGACGATCCCGACGACGAGCATCTGCAGCAGCGCGGCCGGGATCAGCACCGTCCACGCCGCCGTCATGAACCTGCCCATGCGCAGCGTCGGCACCCGTCCCCGCGTCCACACGAGCAGGGCCAGGACGGCGCAGGTCTTCACCAGCGACCACAGCCAGCCCGGAAGCAGCGGCCCCGCCCCGCCGCCGAGGAACAGCGGGACGGCGACGGCCGCCGCCACCGTGAGCAGCCCGTACCGTCCGGCCAGGAAGACGAGCCGGTCGGGCCCGGACAGCTCGGCCATCGCCCCGCCGGCCAGGTCGCCGCCCACCGGATGGTCGAACGGCCCCCAGAACGTCATCGCGAGCGCCGAGACCAGGTAGACGGCGAACGCGACCGGCATCCAGACCGCGAACCACAGCCCGTCCTGCGCCGCCGCGATGACCCGCAGGTCCAGCGAGTGGGCGGCCAGCGCGGCGGTGATCAGCGCGAACATGTGCGGCAGCTCGTAGGCGAGGCCCTGCGCGAGGAACCGGTAGCCGCCGACCAGCGCGTACGCGGAGTTGACGCCCCAGCCGGCGAGCCACACCGATCCCCAGGCGACGACCTCCATCGCGTTGAACCAGACGACGCCGACGCCCGATCCGACCGCCACCCGGTCGCCGAACGGCACGACCAGCGCCGCGAGCGCCGCCGCCACCGGCAGCGAGATCACCCCTATCCGCGTCAGCAACCGGTCGGACGTGGCCGTCACGCGCCGCTGCATGGTCAGCAGGCGCACGGCCTCCTGGAAAGGCGCGGCAGGACGTCCTGCCAACGCGCCACGCAGCGTCGCCGCCGCGACCGCCAGCACACCGAGCACGACGACCTCAACCATCGATCGCCCCAAGGTCCGGATCGAGGCTCGCCACGACCAGCCGCACCTCGCCCAGCTCCGCCCCTTCCAGCAGCGACGGCAGCACCTCAAGCGACTCCCGCGGCCGCCCCTCCGCCCCCTCGATCTCCCGGAGCC
>NZ_JABXFD010000639.1 GCF_013372625.1 Actinomadura sp. BRA 177 | reverse complement strand
CTCCCGCTTCGTCGGCCGCGTCAGAGGTGGATAAGAGACAGGCCCGTCGCTGCGCAACGCCACCGCCCTGCCGCTGGGTCTTGTTGACCTTCGCGGTGGCGTTGCGCAGCGACGGGCCGACCTCTTCGACCTCGATCTCGAAGACGGTGCGCTTCTCACCTTCGCGAGTCTCGTACGAGCGCTGCTGGAGGCGTCCCTGGACGATCACCCGCATGCCGCGTTGCAGGGTCTCGGCCACGTTCTCGGCCGCCTGCCGCCAGACGTTGCAGGTGAGGAACAGTGCCTCGCGGTCCTTCCACTCGCCCGACTGGCGGTCGAAGAACCGCGGGGTCGAGGCGATGCGGAAGGACGCGACCGCCTGGCCGCTCGGGGTGAAGCGCAGATTCGGGTCCTCGACGAGGTTCCCGACGATCGTGATTACGGTGTCGCCTGCCATGGGGCTCGCTCCGGCTGCTTAGAGGGCTGAGCCCGGCTCAGTGGACCTCGGGGCGGATGACCTTGGTACGCAGGATCGACTCGCTCAGGTTGAGCTGCCGGTCGAGCTCCTTGACCGTGGCAGGCTCGGCCGACAGGTCGATCACCGCGTAGATGCCTTCGGACTTCTTCTGGATTTCGTACGCCAGGCGCTTGCGGCCCCAGACGTCGACCTTCTCCACGCTGCCGCCGCCGTCCCGGACGACCTTCAGGAACGGGTCGAGCGCCGCGTTGGCGGTGCGCTCGTCGATGGCGGGGTCGAGGATGGTCATGAGTTCGTAACGACGCATGCTGTGTCCCTACCTCCTCTGGACTGGTGCGGTCACGGTCTCTCCGTGACAGGAGGGCTGTTGCGTCCCCCGCGGCGGCGCCGACCCGGATCGCCGGGCCACCTGCCGCGAGACCGATACAGGCTACCAACAGTCGGCGCCGCACGAGCCCGTTCCCGCAGCCGGGCGCACGCGGAACGCCACCGGAGCGGAGTCACGGGGCCCGCGGCGGAGCCGCCGGCGGGTGCGGGACGCGGGGTCGTTGCGGGGTGGCACGTCAGCGGTGTGGGCGTGGGTGGGTGGGTCTGGTACAGCGGCGGCGTTCCAGCTCGGCCATGATGTCGGCCATGCGGGCGCGCATTCGGGCGGTCTGGGTCGTCAGCAGTGACAGCTCCTCTACGAGCTCCGCGTCGCCGATGAGCCCCAACTCCGCTTTCGTCACGGTGTGCACCTCCTGCTCTCCCCCGCTTCCCCTCGGGGGCCGGACCCGAGCCGGTGTTCTCGAATCCGTGTTCGACAGTACCGGGTGCCGCCGACATTTTCCGCGCGCCCACGCTGGTTGATCTTCGCTCGGGCAGGGAATCTCTTTACGGGCATGGTCCGTCCGGTCCCGCGTTCACCATGCGCCCCAAGCGCGGGAGCCATGACCTGAGGAGGATCCCGATGCCGCAGCAGGCAACCGGCGCTAGAGAGACGACCGGCCGCACCAAGTCCAAGCAGGAGTCCCACCGGCTGCAGGACGTGCTGGCGGTGGCCGCCGTCACCATCGGGATCACCGCCCTCATCCTGGGCGGTATCCCGGCGACCCACTTCCCCGGCGCCGTCCTCGGCGTGATCGGGCTGCCCCTCGCGCTGTACTCGCAGATGATCTCCGCGACGACCAACGAGCGCTGGCTGAACGTGATCGGCATGATCACCTCGTTCATCGGCATCGGCTTCGCGCTCAGCAACGGAGGCTTCTCGATCTGACCCACCCGTCCTCGCCGACGTCCCCCGACCCCCTGGCTGTGAACCTGCCGCCCGCCCGCGCCGACAACCCGGGGAAGCCTCCTGACCGCTCTTGGCATCCGCTCCGGACACTCAGGCGACTCGGGAGCGGCGGGACGCTGGCGGGCGCTTTCGCGCGGGCAGGTGCCCGGCAGACGGATGGCCGGTAGGTGGAGATGCCGCGAGCTGGTCCGGGATCACGCCGGGCGGCGGAGCGTCCCGGGTGTCGTAGGGCGCGGATAGGCTCTGGGCATGCGCATCGGAGCCCATGTCGACCAGCAGAATCCGCTCGACAACGCCCGCGCGGTCGGGGCGGACGTCGTCCAGTTCTTCCTGGGCGATCCGCAGGGGTGGAAGAAGCCCGTCCTGCCCGAGGGCGTCGAGGCGCTGGCGGGTTCCGGCGTGGACGTCTTCATCCACGCGCCGTACACGATCAACGTGGCGACGTCCAACAACCGGATCCGGATCCCGAGCCGCAAGAACCTCACCCAGCAGCTGGAGGCGGCCGCGTCCATCGGGGCGAAGGCGCTGATCGTGCACGGCGGGCATGTGCTGAAGGACGACGATCCCGAGACGGGGTTCGAGAACTGGCGCAAGGTGTTCGAGCGGGTCGAGTGTCCGATTCCGGTCTACATCGAGAACACGGCGGGCGGCGGGAACGCCATGGCGCGCAAGTTCGACCGGATCGCGCGGCTGTGGGAGGCGCTGTCCGGGGTCCCGAGCCTGGACGACAAGCTCGGTTTCTGCCTCGACACCTGCCACGCGCACGCGGCGGGGGAGGAACTCGTCGACGCCGTCGACCGGATCAAGACCATAACCGGCCGCATCGACCTCGTGCACTGCAACGACAGCCGGGACGCGTTCGGGTCGGGCGCCGACCGGCACACCAACCTGGGCAACGGCAGCATCGATCCCGAGCTGATCCTCGGTGTGGTCCGGGCCGCGGGCGCGCCGGTCGTGGTGGAGACGCCGGCGGCGGGGCAGGCCGACGACATCGCGTGGTTGCGTTCGAAGCTCTGAGGAAGCGAACCTGGAACCCCCCGCGCGTGTGCGGCATCTAAACCGCGTGCGACCGGCCCGACGACAAAATCCGAAGGTCACGTCACACTGGCATAATCCGGAACCCAGCCCTCAGCGCACGCGTGTTCTCTCCGGCGGCGGGCGCGCGAACCGATCGGGATGCACATGGCACAGCCCCCTTACGACCCCTACGGATACGGCCAGCAGGACCCCTACGCCCAGTCCTACTCCCAGCCTCCGGCCGTGCAGCACCACTACTACGGCGGCTCGGTGCCGGTCGCCCCGCCGACCAACGGCATGGCGACCGCGTCGCTGGTGTGCGGGCTCATCGGTTTCTTCGCCTGCGGCCTCACGTCCGTCCTCGCGGTCATCTTCGGGCACGTCTCGCTGAGCCAGATCAAGCGGACCGGCGAGGGCGGCCACGGCATGGCCGTCACCGGCCTCATCCTCGGTTACCTGGTGAGCGCGGGATGGCTGATCTTCTGGATCTTCTACATCCTCGGGATCGCGATGTTCGCGGCGAGCGGCGGTTCCACCTACTGACCGCTCAGCCGAGCCGCGGGACGCCGGCGACCTCCACTCCCACGCTGGACATCAGCACCGTCATGGGGGTGGGGGTGTCCCGCCACGCCTTGACCGCGTCCCCGAACACGTCGAGGACGACCCGCAGCGCCTTCTGGTCGGCGTCGGCCAGTTCGGCCCACGATTCGTATAGCACCAGGTAGCCGTTCTTCGCGGGCGTCCAGGACAGGTCCTTCAGGCAGTCGGCGAGGTCGTCCCAGTCGCCCACGGCCAGCGGCGGCATCGCGAAGACCTCGGCGCACAGCCGCAGGAACGCGTCCTTGTCGCGGGCGCGGCGGCCGTCGAGGTGGAAGCCGCGCCAGCCGGCCTCCTCGGCCCGGTCCGTCCAGGTCGTGTCACCGACCGCGCCCGGCACCGGAGGCGTCCGCCACTGGTAGACGCCCGGCTTCAGCCGTCCCGCGAGCAGCTCGTTCAATGCTTGGTTCGCGTCCACGTCCTCTCCCGGCAGTTCCCACGTCCCCGCGATCGGTTCCCCCGATCCACGGAGGGCCGGGGCGTCCCCGCCCGCCGCGATCAGTTCCCCGGCAGCCGCCGTGAAATCCCCCGGCGCGGGCGGATTCCGGCCACGGACGTCCGGCCCCGGCGTCCGCGATCGTCGCACAGCCATCCCGTCCACCCGGGCCCGACGCGCTGACCAGCACCAACACCGAGCCGTACCCGCCCTTGGCCGGTCCCACCAGCCAGACTGCCGCCGTCAGGCAGCAACCGCAGGCGCCGTCCCGCGGCGGTCGGGAAGCATGGGGTTGAGTCTCCAGTGGGTGGAGGGCCCAGGGTGAGTGGCATGGACGGCGGCACCTTGTACACGATCGGGGAACTGGCGCGGCGCACCGGGCTTCCGGTGCGGACGATCCGGTTCTACTCCGACGAGGGTGTCGTGCCGCCCACCTGCCGCACCGAAGCCGGCTACCGGCTGTACGACGCGGACGCCGCCGCGCGCCTCGACCTCGTGCGGACGCTGCGTGACCTCGGCGTCGACCTCGGCACGGTCCAGCGGGTGCTGGACCGCGAGATCGGCGTCGGGGACGTCGCGGCGGCGCACGCGGAGGCCCTGGACGTGCAGATCCGGACGCTCCGGCTGCGCCGGGCCGTGCTGCGGGCGGTGGCGAAACGCGGATCCACCCCGGAGGAGATCGAACTCATGCACAAGCTCGCCCGGCTGTCCGACGAGGAGCGCCGGCGGATCATCACCGACTTCATCGACGAGTCGTTCGCCGGGCTCGACGTGAACCCCGACTTCGAGGCGAAGCTGCGGTCCGCGCTGCCGGACCTGCCCGACGACCCCGAACCCGAGCAGGTCGACGCCTGGGTCGAGCTGGCCGAGCTGGTCGGCGACCCGGACTTCCGGGCGGCGATCCGGCGGATGGCCGAACACCAGGCCGCCGACATCGAGAAGGGCTCCTACCCCGAGGACCCGGCGCGGCTCGGCCAGTTGACGGGGGAGAAGGTCGCGGCGGCCATCGCGGACGGGATCGAGCCCCGTTCGGACGCGGCCCGTCCCATCGTCGACGAGCTGGTGGCCGCCTACGCGGAGGCCTTCGGCACCACCGACGGGCCCGAGTTCCGGCGGGAGCTGCGGAAACGGACGGAGATCGGTACCGACCGGCGCGCGGAACGGTACTGGCAGCTGATCGCCATCATCAACGGCTGGCCCGTCTGGCCCACGATGACCCCGTCGTTCGAATGGTTCATCGAGGCCCTGCGCGACTAGGCCACGTCCGCGGCTAGGACGGCACGGGGACGCTGGCGCGGCGGGCGCCTCGCCAGCGTCCCAGCGAGACCACATCGGCGGCGCCGTCGAGGACGCCGCCCGCCGGGTCGTCCTCCCCGTCCGACCGGACGACGTCACCGGACGGTCGCAGAATGTCCCACACCACCAGGGCGGCCAGCAGCAGGACGGTCACGAAGCGGGCGAGCAGGGCCAGGGAGTAGACGTCCTGGCTGATGCCGCCCTCGGGCGCGTCCAGGCTGAACACCGCCGACATCGTGTCCGGCAGGTTCGCGCCCTGCGTCTGGCCGGACACCGACAGCAGGAACCACCAGATACCGAAAAAGTAGATGATCTCCCCGATCTGCCACGCGACGAACGCGGGCAGCTTCGGACGGGCCATCACCGCGAGCGGCAGCAGCCACAGCACGTACTGCGGCGACCACACCTTGTTCGGCAGCATGAACGCGACCAGCACCAGGAACATCAGCTGCGCCAGCCGCGGCCGGCGCGGCGCGGCGAGCGCCAGGACGGCGATACCGGCGGCGAGGACGAGGAACGTCCCGGTGCCGAGGAGGTTGAGCAGTTCGGTGTCGGTGGCGGGCTTCTCCAGCCCGTGGTCCTGCAGGACGAAGAAGATCGAACCCCAGTCGATGCCGCGCTGCTGGCTGAAGGTGTAGAACTCCTTCCAGCCGTCCCACGCGAAGATCATCACGGGCAGGTTGACGGCCAGCCAGGCCGCCGCGGTGCCGGCGAGCAGCCGTCCCATCGCGCGCCACTGCCCGGCGCGGACGCACAGCAGCACGAGCGGGCCGAGGAAGAGCAGCGGGTAGAACTTCGCGGCGATCGCCAGCCCCAGCATCGCGCCGGCGAGCGCCGGGCGGCGCGCCGACCAGGCGGCGACGGCGAGCGCGGACAGCGCGACAGCGAGCAGGTCCCAGTTGATGTACGCGGTGAGCAGCAGCGCGGGGGACAGCGCCACCATCAGGCCGACGCGCAGCGATCGTCGTCCCGCCGCGTACGCCGTGGCGAGGACGGCGACGACCGCGAGGACGGCGAGGATCAGCGCGGTCACGTTGTAGAACGCGATCCCGCGTGCGTCCACCCCGAACGGCTGGACGAGCCACGCGACCAGCTGCATGAACCAGCCGCTGAGCACCGGATACTCGACGTAGTGGATGTCGGACCCGGTGAGCGAGTCGAAGTACGGGATCTTGCCGTCGCTCAGCCCGCGCACGTAGTACAGCGGGTAGATGTCGGTGTAGCAGGCATTCGTCGTCGTCTTGATGAAGTCGAACCGCACCGACGCGCAGGGCTGTTTCTGCAGCCAGCCGAGCAGGCACACCAGCGCGGTGAGGCCGGTCAGCACCGGGGCGAGCCGCATCAGCCGACCGCGGGGATCCGCCGTTTCATCGTCGGCGGACATCGCGAGCCTCTCAGAAGACGACGACATGGACAGCAAGACTATTCGCCACCGGCCACACCCTGATCACAAGGACGCCCGAATCATGGGGACGGGCTTGATCACGGGCACACCCTGAATCTCAGAGACCGCCCGACCACGGCGCCGCCCTGACACGGGGCCGCCCGATCACGAGGCCGCCCGACCACGGGACCGCCCGACCACGAGGCCGCCCGATGACGGAGGCCGCCTGATCACGGAGACCGTCCGATCACGGGGCCACTCGGTCACGGGGCCACTCGGTCACGGGGGCGCCCGGTCACTGGGCGCCTGATCGCGGGCTTATGCCCTGGTTGCCAGGACGGCCCGGAGCCCACGTGGGCTTCGGACCGTCCTCGTGGCGCTGGTCAGGCGCCCTGGTTGTTGTTCGGGCCTCCCGGGTCCTCGTCCTTGCAGACGGGGTGGTTCTTGTGTTGGGGTTTCGCGCACCACCAGGACTTGTCGCCTTCCGGGGGAAGGTTCGGGTCGCAGCCCAGCGGCATGTTGAACTCGTTGCAGGGCTGCCCCTGCCCTGGCGGCAGCGTGGGCGTGTTCGACGGGGACGGCGTGTTCGACGGGCAGCCCTGCTGGTTCGGCTGGCCCGGCTGGCACCTCGGCGTGTTGGTCGGGCTCGGCGTGTTCGACGGGCTCGGCGTCGCCTTCGGCTTCGCCCACGGGGCGATCTGCCCGCCGTTGACCGGCGGCGGGAACTGGGTGATCTCCTTGCCGTCCAGCGCCTTCAGCATGAAGCGCTTGAACAGGTCGGCCGGGACCGTACCACCGTAGACCTGGTTGTAACCGCCGACGCCGACCAGCGACTTGCGGTTCCCGTTCTTGTCCTGCCGCCACATCGCCGCCGCTGTCGCGAGCTGCGGCGTGTACCCGACGAACCATGCGGAGTTGTTCTCCTCCGCGGTACCGGTCTTACCGGCCACCGGGCGGGAGCCGAGGCTCGCGCGGGTACCGGTACCGGACTGGACGACCGCCTGCATCGCCGAGGTGGCGTCCGCGGCGACGCCCTCGGAGAAGACCCGCTTGGGCGTCTGGTAGGGGAGCTTGCCCAGCGACTTGTGCTCGTTGTTGAAGACGGGGTTGCCCTTGGCGTCGGTGATCTTGGCGATCACGTGGGCGTCCCGGTGCTCACCGCCGGCGGCGAACGTCGAGTAGACGGAGGCCATCGTGACCGCGCTCGTGTCGACGACGCCCAGCGGCAGGGACGTGAACTCCGGCTTGAGGTTCGGGGTGTCCGGCGGGATCCCCATCTTCTTGGCCATGTCGATGACGTTGGTCAGTTCGACCTTCTGCCCCAACTCGACGTAGGCCGTGTTGATGGAGTGCTCCGTCATCTGCTTGAGGTTGTAGACGCCGTTCTCCGACCTGTTGTCGTTCGTGAACGGATGGCCGTTGATGATGCGCCGGTAGCTGCCGTCCATCGTGGTCTTCAGGCTGATGCCCTGGTCGAGGGCGGTGGCCAGCACGATCGGCTTGAACGACGAACCCGGCTGCACCTTGCCCTGGAAGGACGCGTCGAACGGCCGCTCGACGTAGTTGGGACCGCCGTAGGCGGCCACGACCCCGCCCGTCCTCGGATCCACCGCCGCGAGCCCGAACCAGATGTCGGACTTGAGGTTGTTCTCCTTCCGGACCTGCTTGACGAGCTTGTCCATGTAGTCCTGCAGACCCTTGTTGAACGTGGTCGTGATGCGCAGGCCACCGGTCGACAGCCGTTCCTCGTCGATGCCGAGCTCCTTGAGCTCGGCCTTCACGCGCTGTTCGAGGTAGCCGGCGTTCGGGTCGTCGGGAGCGTCGCTCCACTCCTTCTGCGTCTGCGGGAACTTCTTCGCCGCCGCACGCTTGGTCTCGTCGAGCCAGCCCTTCTCGACCATCCCGTCCAGCACGTAGTTCCAGCGGTTGATCAGCGCCTGCTTGGCCGGGTTGGACGCCGGGCCGTAGGTGGCGAAGTAGCCGGGACGCTGGATCAGCGCCGCGAGCATCGCCGCCTGGTAGACGTTGATCTCGGTGACGGGCTTGTGGAAGTAGGCGCGGGAGGCCGCCTGGACGCCGTACGAGTTGCGCCCGAACGGGACGACGTTGAGGTACAGCTCAAGGATCTTCTTCTTGTCCATCTCCTTGCCCATCCGGACGGAGATGAGGATTTCCTTGAACTTGCGGCTGACCGTGCGGTCCTGGCTGAGGTTCGCCCAGTAGTTGCGGGCCAGCTGCTGGGTGATCGTCGAGGCGCCGGCGACGTCCCCGCCGGTCGCGGCCCGGTAGATCGCACCCGCGATGCCGGTCGGCGAGATGCCCGGCTCGGTGTAGAAGTTGCGGTCCTCGGCGGCGAGCACCGCATGCTGCACGAAATCCGGCACCTTGTTCAGCGCGATGTCCTCGCGGTGGGTGCCGACGCGGGCGAGCGTCGTCCCGTCCGAATAGGTGATCTCCGACTCCTGGCGGAGCGCGTCCTGCTGCTTCTTGGTCGGCAGCGGGGTGTTGGCGTAGGCGACGACGACGAGGACGGCCATGCCGAGGATCATCACGCTGACGATCGCGACGGAGACCTTCCAGGACGGGACGTACCGCCGCCAGCCGGCCTTCTGGTTCGGGTCGTCGGCGCGTTTCTCGCGCCGGCCGCGTCCCTCGTCGCCCCAGAAGCCGTCGTTCCCGCCACCGGAACCGCCGCCGGGGCCCCCGGGGCCGCGGCCGCCGGGACCACCCGGTCCACCCGGTGCACCGGGACCGCCGGGACCGCCAGGGCC
>NZ_JABXFD010000216.1 GCF_013372625.1 Actinomadura sp. BRA 177 | reverse complement strand
CGACAGATGTGTAGACGAGACAGCCAGCGGCACAGCGGGGTTGCCGGAGCCGCGGGCCCGGCGGGCGACCGCGACGAGGTCGAACCGGCCCGCGTCGGCGGCGGCGGTGATCGCCCCGGCCGCCTCGCCGGGAATGATGCCGAGGCGGGCCTGCGCGCGGGCGAGCGCCGCCTCGGCGTCCAGCATCGCGGTCAGGTAGGCGAGGTCGCTCGTGGCGGCCTCCGCCTCCGTCCCCGCCCGGACGGGGGACAGCAGGCCCGCGTCCGGGCCGGGCTCGTCAGTAGGCAAGGAAGACCGTCTCTCCTTCCCCCTGCAGCCGGATGTCGAACCGGTACCCGCGCTCGCCGTCCCGCTCGGCGATCAGCGTCCCGCGCCGGTCGTCCGGGACTTCCGCGAGCAGCGGGTCGGCGCCGTGCGCGGCCTCGTCCTCGGGGAAGTACAGCCGGGTGAAGACGGGCTTGAGCAGGCCGCGGGCGAACACGAGCACGGCGATGTAGGGCGCGCCGTCCCCGGACACGCCGGGCTTGACGGTGCTGAACCAGTAGCCGCCGTCCCCGTCGGTGCCGCACCGGCCGAAACCGGAGAACCCGTGCCCGGCCCGGACGCGCCCGCCGGGACGCTGCGGGATCTCGCCGTCCCCGTCGGGCTGCCAGATCTCCAGCAGGGCGTCCGGCACCGGCTCGCCGGCGCCGTCCAGGACCCGGCCGCGCACCTGGATCGCGTCCGGCCGCCACGGCGGGACGACCTCCGGGCCCGCCGCGTACGGCAGCGCGTAGCCGAAGAACGGGCCGACCGTCTGCGATGGCGTGGTGAGAGAAGGAGTGCTCATCAGGTCTCCATCGGGGTGTCGCCGAGAACGATGTCCCACTGGTAGCCGAGCGCCCATTCCGGCTTGGTGGTGTCCATGTCGAACCGGGAGATCAGCTTCTCGCGGTCCTGCTGGTCCGGGATCGACTGGAAGATCGGGTCGAACGCGAACAGCGGGTCCTCGGGGAAGTACATCTGGGTCACGAGCCGCTGGGTGAACGCGGTGCCGAACACCGAGAAGTGGATGTGCGCGGGCCGCCAGGCGTTGTGGTGGTTGCCCCACGGGTAGGCGCCCGGCTTGATCGTGATGAACCGGTAGCGGCCGTCGCCGTCGGTCAGGCAGCGTCCGGCGCCGGTGAAGTTGGGGTCGAGCGGCGCCGGGTGGATGTCGCCGAGGTGGTTGTAGCGGCCGGCCGCGTTCGCCTGCCAGACCTCCACCAGCGCGCCCCGCACCGGGCGGCCGGCGCCGTCGAGCACCCGGCCGGTCACGATGATCCGCTGGCCCTGCGGCTCCCCGGAGTGCTGGACGGTGAGGTCCTCGTCCAGCCGGCCGAGCTCCTGGTGCCCGAAGACCGGCGAGGTCAGCTCCACGCTGTCCGGGCCGAGCTTCGGCATGATCAGTTCCTGCCGCGGGGCGCGGAGCACGGTGCTCTTGTAGCCCGGGTACAGGTACGGAGGATGCGTCATGCGCCCTTCCCTTTCTGCGGTCCCACGTGGACGTCCACCGCCCACCACCCTGGCAGGCCGCGCCGGGCGCGCCGAACCGGGGCTTCCGCCCAGTGGAAACCCCGGGGACCGGTCAAAGGTGCTCGGCCAGCCCGAACAGCGGGAACAGGCTCGTGTCGAAGAACGCCGAGACGTGCGCGACGCCGTCCCCGGTGACGCTCAGGACCTGCAGCTGGTACGCGCGGTGCACGCCCTCCTCGTCGCGCATGTAGAGCCCGAACGCCGGCTGCGCGTTGGCGGCCGCCGGGACCATCCGGATGTCGCCCGGGGCGGGCCCGCACTGGGCGAGGATGAGCCGCACGACGACGTCGGCGCCGACGAACCATTCGGGGAACGGCGGCATCTCCCAGACGACGTCCTTCTTGAACAGCTCGATGAGCCCGGTGATGTCGGCGTCCTCGAACGCCTTGGCGTACCGCTCCAGCAGCTCGCGCTGGGCGGGGTCGGCCGGCTCGACCAGCTCGTCCCGCGCGGGCGCGTCCCGCTCCAGCTGGGCCCGCGCCCGCTGCAGCGCGCTGTTGACCGCCGCCGTCGAGGTGTCGAGCAGCTCGGCGACCTCGGCCGCCCGCCACTTCAGCACGTCCCGCAGGATCAGCACGACCCGCTGCTTGGCGGGCAGGTGCTGCAGCGCGGCGACGAACGCCAGCCGGGTGCTCTCGCGGGCCGCGACGATCGTGGCCGGGTCGGCGGCGTCGGCGCCGAGCACGGCGTCGGGGGCCGGCTCCAGCCACGGCACCTCCGGCGAGGCCACCACGGGCCGCTCCGGCTCGTCGCTCGGCGCGCCCAGCCCCGACGGCATCGGCCGCCTGCCGCGCTGGTCGATCGCGGTGAGGCACACGTTCGTGGCGATCCGGTACAGCCACGTCCGCAGCGACGAGCGCCCCTCGAAGTCGCCGTACGAGCGCCACGCCCGCAGGAAGGTCTCCTGCACCAGGTCCTCGGCGTCGTGGATGGAGCCGAGCATCCGGTAGCAGTGCGCCAGCAGCTCCCGCCGGTACGGATCGGCGAGCTCCTGGAAGTCTCGGTCAGATTCGATCGTGCTGTTCGCCATGGTGGTGGTCACCTCTGCTCGGCGGCATCGCTCCGTCGGCCCGGCCGACGGGCCCCGTCGCCCCCGACCGTAGGAGACCCCACCGACAGAACGCCTGCACTCCGGATCCTACGCGCCCGTCTCGGCGCCGTCCTCACCCGAGCAGGGACGCGAGCAGGGCGCGGGCGCTCTCCGCGGACTCCCCGTCGCCGGCCTTCGCGCAGACGGCCGCCGCCTGCGCCAGGTACGCGCGCGCCTCCCCGGGCCGGCCGAGCGCGGACTGGATCTCGCCGAGCAGCAGCAGGCTCCGGCCGCGCCCCCACCGGTCGCCGATGTCGGCCTGGATCTCCAGCGCGTCGAGCGCGTGCCGGAGCGCCTCCGCCCGGCCGCCGGCGCCGAGGTGGGCGCGGGCGATGTTGTCGAGGGTGTCGGCCGTGCCGCGCCGGTCGTCGATCTCGTACCGGATGACGAGCGCCCGGCGGCCGTGGTCGAGCGCCTCGCCGGTCTCGCCGAGCCGCCGCATGAGCCGCGACAGCGTGTTCAGGCTGTCGCCCTCGCCGCGCCGGTCGCCGATCTCGCGGCGCAGCGCGAGCGCCCGCGTGACGAGCCCGAGCGCCTCGGCGCAGCGCCCGGCGTTGCGGTGGACGCGGGCGAGCAGGTCGAGCATCTCGCCCTCCCCGTACCGGTCGGCGGTCTCCCGGTGGATCCGCAGCGCCGCCGCCCCCGCGGCGAGCGCGCCCTGCTCGTCGCCGAGCCGCCAGCGCGCGTGCGCGAGGGTGCCCAGGCTCTCAGCCTCGCCGTGCCGGTCGCCGATCTCCCGGTGCAGGGCCAGCGCCCGCTGCGCGAGGCCGACGGCGACCTCGTTGCGGCCGAGCCTGCGGTGGTTGCGCGACAGGGTGTCCAGGCTCTCGGCCTGGCCCTGCCGGTCGTCGGTCTCGGTGCGGATCCGCAGCGCCGCGCCGGCGTGCCGGAGCGCCTTGCGGTACCGGGCCATGCAGTAGAAGATCCGCGCGAGGCCGTCGCGGGCGGCGCTCTCCCCGTCCAGGTCTCCGATCTCCCGCAGGATCGCGATGGCCTTGCGGGAGTGCCGGACGGCGGCGCGGAACGCGGCCTGGTGGCCGCAGACCTCGGCGAGCAGCGTCCGGGTCCGGCCCTCCGCGGCGAGGTCGCCGATCTCCCGCTCGATGCGCAGCGCCTCCTTCAGCGCGCGCCTGGCCGCCGGGTACTGCGCCAGCCGGCGGCGGACCCGTCCGATCGCCTCCAGCGTCTCCGCCTCGCCGTAGCGGTCGCCGGTCGCCCGCTGGATCCGGAGCGCCTCGGCCAGCTGCGCGAGCGCCGCGTCGTGCCGGCCCAGCTCGCCGTGCAGCCGCCCGATGAGCGTGAGCGCCTCGGCCTCGCCCGTCCGGTCGTCCATCTCCCGCTTCGCCGCCAGGACGCCGAGGGCGGTGCGCAGCGCCCGGCCGTACCGGGCCTGCCTGCGGTCGATGTGCGCGAGCGTGAGCAGGTCGTCGGTCTCGCCGTGCCGGTCGCCGGTGCGGCGGCAGATCTCCAGGGACTCCTGGGCGCACTCGCGGGCGCGGGCGTACCGCGCGGTGCGCGCGTGGATGCGGGCGAGCACGTACAGGGCGCCGCTGGCCCCGGCGAGGTCGCCGATCTCCCGCTGGATCGCCAGGGCCTCCCGCGCCCGGGACAGCGCCTCGTCGTAGCGGCTCTGGTGCCAGCGGACGAGCGCGATCTTGGCGGTGCTCTCGGCGATCCCGCGGCGGTCGCCGATCTCCCGGCGGATCCGCAGCGACTCCCCGGCGTGGCCGGCGGCCTCCCGGTAGCGGCCGGTGCGGATGCCGAGGCGGGCGAGGACGTCCAGCGTGACGCCCTGCCCGGGGCGGTCGCCGGTCCTGCGCTGCACGCGCAGCGCCTCCTCGGCGTGCCGCAGCGCCGCCGCGTGGTCGCCCGTCCTGCACTGGACCCGGGCGATGGTGGCGAGGCTCGCGCCCTGCGCGATCCGCTCGCCGCGCCCGGCCCCGGCCCCGGCGTGGATGGCGAGGGCGGCGAAGGCGTGGGCGAGGGCCTCGCCGTACCGGCCGGCGCTGCGCTCGATCTCGGCGAGGTTGGTCAGCGTCCGGCCGAGGCCGTACCCGGCCTTCATCCTGCGCTGGAGGGCGAGGGCCCGCTCGGCGTCGCGGCGGGCGGCGGCGTGCCGGCCGAGCCGCCACTCGACCAGCGCGACGAGGTTGAGCGCCGACGCCACGCCGTGCTCGTCCGCGATCCGCTCCCTGATGGCGAGGGCCTGGCGGGCGTGCCGGAGGGCATCGTCGTACTGCCCGGAGTCGTGGTGGAACCGGGCGATGGTGCACAGCGCCTCCGCCTCCCCGTACTGGTCGCCGAAGTCCCGGCAGATCTGCAGCGCGCGGGTGGCGTCCGCGAAGGCCGCCGGGCGGTCGCCGAGGTTCTCCAGGACGCGCGCCCGGCTGATCAGGCTGGTGGCGACGCCGGTGAGGTCGCCGATGTCCTCGCGGATGCGCAGCGCGTCGCCGGCGCGGCCGAGCGCCTCGGCGAGCCGGCCGCTGCGCCGCAGCGTGCGGGACATGCCGTCCAGGACCTCGCCCTGGCCGCGCCGGTCGCCGAGCCGCTCGCGGACGGCGAGGGCCCGCCGGGCGTAGTGCAGGGCCCGGTCGACGTGGCCGAGGCGGCGCAGGACCCGGGCGATCATCTCCAGCGCGTCGGCCTCCCCGGCGCCGCCGCGCAGCTCCCGGTGCACGCGCAGCGACTCGCGCGCGTGCCGCAGCGCGATGCGGTGGTGCGCGAGCCGCCAGCGCGCCTGCGCGATCTGCTCCAGCGCCTGCCCGACGCCGTGCCGGTCGCCCTCCCGGGTGAGGATCTCCAGCGCGTGCTCCCCGTGGTCGAGGGCGTCCTGGTAGCGGCAGCAGAGCCGCGCCGCGCGCGAGCGCGTGTTGAGCGCCCAGCCCGCCCGGCGGTGATCGCCGAGCTCGGTGAAGATCTCGTACGCCGCCCGCGCGTCCGTGCCGGCCTCGGCGTGGTTGCCGCGGTCGCAGTGCACGACGGCGAGCTGGTCGAGCATCAGCGCCTCGGAGTGCCGGTCGCCCGCGGCCCGCGCGGGCGAGCCGCTCCGCCGCGTACTCGCTGAGCAGCTCGTGCAGCCGGAACCGGCCGACGGTGCCGGGCTCGACGAGGTGCCGGCGGACGAGGCCGCGCAGCAGCCCGCGAGCCTCCTGGACGGGCACGGCGAGCAGCGCGGCGAGGCTCTCGGCGCCGAAGTCGTAGCCGTGCAGCAGGCCGAGCATCCGGAAGACGCCCTGCTCGCGGGCGGTCAGGGCGTCGTAGGACAGGTCGAAGGCGGGCCGGATGGCCGGGCCCGCGCCGCCGTCGAGGGCGAGCGCGTCGAGCCGGCCGCCGCAGGTCAGCTCGTCCACCACGGCGGCCACCGAGTCGAACGGCCCGGCGGCGAGCCCGACCGTGGCGATGCGGATGGCGAGCGGAAGCCGGGCGCAGGAGTCGGCGAGGTCGGCGACCGCCTGCGGCTCCCGCTCGCCGCGGCCGCCGCCGAGCAGCCGCGCGACGAGCTCGCGCGACTCGTCGGTGGTGAGCGGGCCGACGGGGATGGAGACCGCGCCGAACTCCGCGTCGAGGCCCTCCAGCCGGGTGCGCCCGGTCACCACGACCAGGCAGCCGGCGCCGCCCGGGACCAGCTTGACGATCTGGCCGGCGTCCGCCGCGTTGTCGAGCACCACCAGGACGCGGCGCTCGGCGACGAGGGAGCGGAACAGCGCGGCCCGGCGGTCCTCGTCCGCCGGGATGTCGCGGGGGGCGAGGCCGAGGTCGCCGAGCAGCTGGAACAGCGCCCGCGCGGGCGTCGCCGCGCTCCACCTGGGCAGGCCGTGCAGGTCGAGGAAGATGTGCTCGCCGAAGCGCGCGGCGTTCCGGTGCGCCCAGTGCAGCACCAGCGACGTCTTGCCGACGCCGGCCATGCCGTGGATCTGCACCACGGTCGCCGGGCCGCGGTCGCCCGCCGCGGCGAGCGCCACCGCCGCCGCGTCGTAGCTGTACACGTGCGCGACCGGGCGCCCCCGCAGCGCCGACGACGCCCCGCCCCACAGCGCCTTCACGACCCGCGGATCCTTCACGGTGATCTCCTGGTGCGGGAACAGCCCCAGGATCCGGCGCCCCCGCACCCGGATCCAGCCGTCCCGCACCAGCTCGTCCCGGACCGTCCCGACGAGGGCCTTGGCGTCCTTGCGCACCCAGTGCTGCCACGACCGGGGCCGCGAGGCCGCGATCTGCGCCAGCACGCCGTACGGGTCGTCGCCCGGCGTCCCCGGGACGGGCCGGCGCCGCTCCTCGCCGAGCCGCCCGTCCAGGAACAGCTCGGTCAGCGCGGCGGCCCGCAGCACGTAGCCGAGCCGCGCTCCGCCCTTGGTCATCTTCTGCTTCCTCAGGTCGTACGCCAGCAGGTACATGCGCGCCGCCAGCGACTCCGGAACCTCGACCATGGCTAGTCCTCGCCCCCGCCCTCCGGCGGGTCGCTCTCGTCTTCCCCGTCCCCGGGGCGCCTCGCCCTGCGCGGGCGCCCGGGGCCTCGCATCCGTCCCGCCGACCCGGGCATCCGGCCCGCGTCGGCGAGGGCCTGCCGGAGCAGGAACTCGATCTGCGCGTTGGTGCTGCGGAGCTCGTCGCCCGCCCACCTGGCCAGCGCGTCGTGGACGGCCGGGTCGAGCCGCAGCAGGATCTTCTTCCGTTCCGCCACTGGTTCCGGGCTACTGGTAGAGGGTGCCGGTGTTGACCACCGGCTGGGCGTCCCGGTCGGCGCAGAGCACGACGAGCAGGTTGCTGACCATCGCCGCCTTGCGCTCCTCGTCCAGGTCGACCACGTTCTCCTCGTCCAGCCGGTCGAGGGCGAGCTGCACCATGCCGACCGCGCCCTCCACGATCCGCTGCCGCGCCGCCACGACCGCGCCCGCCTGCTGCCGGCGCAGCATCGCCTGCGCGATCTCCGGCGCGTACGCCAGCCGGGTGATCCGCGACTCGATGATCACCACCCCGGCGGACGCGACGCGCTGCGCCAGCTCCTCCGACAGCTGCGCGGTGATCTCGTCGGCGTTGTCGCGCAGGGACGTCCGGTCGGCGGCGTCGTAGGGGAAGCTGCCCGCGATGTGCCGGACGGCCGCCTCCGTCTGGAACGCGACGAACTCCACGAAGTCGTCGACCTCGAACACGGCCCGCGCGGTGTCGGCGACCTGCCAGACCACCACGGCGGAGATCTCGATCGGGTTGCCGTCCAGGTCGTTGACCTTGGCGAGCCCGGTCTCGTGGTTGCGGATCCGGGTGGACACCCGGCGCCGCTCGGTCAGCGGGTTCACCCACCGCAGCCCGTCGGTGCGGACCGTCCCGGAGTACCGGCCGAGGAGCTGCAGCACGCGCGCCTCGCCCGGCGCGACCGGCGTCAGCCCGACCAGGATGACCAGTCCGGCCAGCGCCAGCAGCGAGCCCACCGTGATGCCGACGGCGAGCGCGGCGACCCCGCCGGCCAGCACGCCGAGGGCGATCGCCACGCCGCCCACCGCCATCCACAGCAGGCCGACGCCGAGCATCGTCCAGCCGCCGCGGTCCCGCGCCGGCCGCTCCTCGATCTTCGGCCGCGGCATCTCCACCTTGGCCCCCGTGTCCACCATGTCATCCTCCTCCTTGGTTATCACCAACATAGCAAAGTGATATCACTTTTACCAATCCGAGGGGAACGTCGGGGTCAGGGTGCGGTGACGAGGTCGGGCTCCTCGGCCTCCTCGATGACCTTGGGGACGTTCCGCAGCGTCACCAGGGCGAAGACGGCCACCAGCGCGGCGAGACCGGCGCTGCACACCAGGGCGGCGTGCATCCCGTCCACGAACGCTTCGCGCGCCGCCTCGCTCACCTGCGCCGCGACCGTCGCGGGAAGGTTCGCGGCGGCCTGCAGTGCGGCGCCCAGCGAGTCGCGCGCGGCGGACGCGGCCGGAGCCGGAAGGCCGCCGGGCAGATCCAGCGTGTTCCGGTAGACGGCGGTCAGCACGCTGCCGAGGATCGCCATGCCGAGCGCCGCGCCCAGTTCCGTCGCCGTCTCCGCGATCGCGGACGCCGAGCCCGACCGGTCCTTCGGGACGGACGCGAGGACGGTGTCGGCGGTGACCGTCATCGCCATCCCCATCCCGACGCCCGACAGCAGCATCGCCGGGACCATCACCGCCCAGTACGAGGTGTGCAGGCCGATCACCAGGTAGCCGGTGAAGCCGCCGGCGGACACCAGCATGCCGGCCGCGACGACGCGGGCGCGGCCGAGCGCGCCGATCAGCGGCGGGGGGAGCGCGGGGCCGCCGGCCCTGGCGCCGCGCCCGGCCCGTCTCTTATACACACCTCCGAGCCCACGCGGCGGACCCCCATCTCGTGTGCCCTCCTCTGCCTGAAAAAAAAAAAACAATAAGCGTGTAAGTGACCAACGAAGCGCACACACCCCACACGCGGGAAACTGGTACCAACACACCGAGGAACA
>NZ_JABXFD010000431.1 GCF_013372625.1 Actinomadura sp. BRA 177 | reverse complement strand
TTGGTTTGTTTTTTTGGTTGCTGACCCGGCGTCTGCGAGGAGTGCCAGTATCCACTTCTCGGGCGTCGTCAGATGGCTATAAGAGACAGGGTCGGCGACGTCCGCGCCGAGCCGGGCCGCGGCGCCGAGCCGCTCCGCCGCCTCCCGATACCGGCCGCGGACCGTGGCCGCCATGCCGCCGAGGTAGGCGAGCATCAACTCTTCCCGCGCGCCCCCGGCGGACGGCAGGGAGGCGGCCCGGTCGGCGATCTCCAGATAGGCATGGGTGTCCCCGGCCGCATCGGCCGCCTCCGCAGCCCACATAAGCGCCTCCAACGCCGCCCCCACCTCCGCCCCGACAAGCCCTTCGGCGGCGTCTCGTAGGGCCGGGAGGGCGGTTGTGGGGGAGCCGGCGGCTACTTCGATTTGGCCGCGCAGCAGGGCGGCGCGGGCGGCGCGTGGGCCGTCGCCGGGCGAAGGGCGGACCTGCCGGAGCATGGCGCGGGCGCGGCGCGAGCGCCCGCTCGACCAGGCGTCCTCGGCGGCGGACAGGAACCGGTCGATCCGGACGGCGCGCGCGACGGTGAGCGTCGCGGCGCGCTGCCAGAGCCGCCACGAGTCGGCGTACCGGCCGGCGCGCTGGGCGGTGCCCGCCGCCCCCGCCAGCTCGCCGGCGAGCCGGTCGTCGGGTTCGCCGGCGACGGACGCGCGGTGCCACAGCCGCCGGGGCCGCTGCCATTCCTGGACGAGGACGTCGGCGAGCAGCGCGTGCGCGTCCTGCCGGTCCTCGCGCGACGCGTCCGCCCACAGCGAGGACCGGACGAGCCGGTCGCGGACCGCGACGCCCTCGCCCTCGAACCGCAGCAGCCCCGACGCGCGGGCCGCGTCGAGGTCGGCCGCGCCGATCCCGTCCAGCCGGGCGGCCCGCGCGAGCGTCGCGGCCCCGAGCCATTCCTCGGCCGCCGCCATCAGCACGAGCCGCCGCGCGCCCACGGGAAGCCGCAGGTGGCGGCGGCGGTAGACGGCACGCAGGGAGCTGCCGGCAGGGAGTGCCCGCGGCGGGGGCGCCGCCCCGGACAACTGCCCGGGCGTCAGCGCGGCGGCGAGGTCCCGGATCGCGAGGGGCCGCCCGCACGCCAGGTCGATGATCTCCTCGGCGAGGTCGCACCCACCGGCGCCGCCCAGACCGCCCGCCAGACCGCCCGCCAGGCCACCTGCCGCGCCACCTGCCGCGCCACCTGCCGCGCCGCCTGCCAGGCCGCCTGCCAGGCCGCCTGCCAGGCCGCCCGCCAGGCTGCTCGCCAGGCCGCTCCCGGTGTCATCGACCGTGTGGTACGCCGGGTCGCCGGGGCCGAGCGCGTCGTGTAACACGCGCAGGCTCGCCTCCTCGTCGAGTGGCGTGAGGCGGAGGCGTGGGATGCCTGCGAGGCCGTCGCCGTGGTCGTCGCGAGTGGCGAAGAGGACCGCGATCGGCTCGTCTTGGACGCGGCGTGCGGCGAATGCCAGTACCTCCAGTGAGCCGTGGTCGAGCCACTGGACGTCGTCCGCGCAGCACAGCACGGGTCCGCTCTTCGCGGCCAGGCTGAGCAGTTCGCATACCGCCGTGTAGAGGACGAGCTGCGCGGCGCTCGGTGCCCCGTCCATGATCGTGCCGAGTGCGCCGCGGTGTGCGGGCGGCAGTTGCGCGGTCTCGGCGGAGAGGGGGCGCAGCAGGCGGTGGAGGCCGGCGTAGGGGACGGCGGTCTCGCCGGGGACGCCGGTGGTCCCGATCGTCCGGAAGGCGGGTGCGGCGGTGCGGGCGGCGGCCTCCAGCAGGGCCGTCCGGCCGGTGCCGGCGTCGCCGGCGATGGTGAGGGCGCCGCCGTGTCCGGCGCGGGTGCGGTCGAGGAGCGTCTCGATCGCCTGGATCTCGCGTCGTCGTCCGTGCAGGGGGTGGGTCATGCCGGTCCCTCCTCAGCGGGAACTGACCTCGGCCAGGGGCCGTAGGGGCTCCTCTATTGGACGGGGTCTCAAAAAGCGAGGGGCCCCTAGGTCAACACGGGCACCCGGCGGCGGTCCAGAGGGTGTTTCCGTTGTGTGGCCGTCGCGCAATCCGGGCGGGGCGCGATTGTGAGCCGGTACAGTCCGGCCGCCGGAAGATGGCCCGTTCGCGCCGCTGATGGCACGATGAGGCACCCGCGTTGTGCTGGAGGTGCCCTCGATGACGGGAGGACGGCCCGCCCTGGCCGGCCAGGTGGACGCCGACCGGACGATCATGCGCAAGGCGGTGCTGCGGCTGTCGGACCGGCTGCCCGACCTCGCCGACCGGCTGACCGCCGAGATCCTGTCCGGTGACCGCGGCGACCGCGACGACGCGTTCCGGCACGACGTGTGGGAGATGTGCCACACCGGGCTCGGGCACGGGTTCAAGACGATCCTCGACCCGGGCCGGGGCCGCGCCGACCTGGACTGGGCGCGCCGGCTCGGGCAGCGCCGGGCGCACCAGGGGCAGCCGCTCGACCAGCTGCTGCGCTCCTACCGGCTGTCCGGGCGGGTGTTCTGGGAGGCGGTCGTCGAGGTCGTCGGGGAGCACGACCCGGAGAACGTCCCGGCGCTGATCCGGCAGGCGACCCGCACCTGGGACACGATCGACGAGCAGTCCGGCGCCGCCGCGGCCGCCTACCACCGCACCGAGCTGGCGCTGGCGCGCCGCAGCGAGGAGCGCGTGCAGGCGATCGTGGACGCGCTGCTGGACGGGCAGGGCGCCGACGGCGGGCTGCTCGCGACGGCCACGTCCGTCCTCGGGCTGCCCGCGACCGGCCGGTACGCGGTCGTCATGCTGGGCGCCGAGTGCGGGTTCGGGGACGGCGTGGACCGCCGTCCCGGCGACACCGGCGGCATGCGGTTCATCTGGCGGCTGCGCACCGACGCGCAGGTGGCGCTGGTCGCGCTCGGCGGCGCGGAGCTGGACGACCTCGTCGCCGCCGTCCGCCCCTACGCGCGCTCGCACGCCGGCGTCAGCCCGGTCGTCGGGTCGCTCGCCGAGCTGGGCGGCGCCCGCTGGTTCGCCGAGCTGGCGCTGCGGACGTGCCGCGGCCCCGGCAACCAGATCGCCCGGCTCGACCGGCGGCTCCCCGACGCGCTCGTGCTGTCGCAGCTGCGGCTCGCCGGGCGGCTCGGGCAGGTCGCGCTCGGCGGCCTCGGCGACGTGGACCCCGCGTTCCGGGACGTCCTGCTGACGACGCTGGAGACCTGGCTGGAGTGCGACGGCTCCGCGGCCCGCGCGGCGGACCGGCTGTTCTGCCACCGCAACACCGTCCTCAACCGGCTGCGCAAGATCGAGCAGCTGACCGGGCGGACGCTGACCCGCCCCGGCGACGTCGTCGAGCTGTCGCTCGCGCTGAGCGCGCTGCGGCTGCACGGCCCGGAGGACATCGCCGAAGGGCCGCCCGCGCGGGGAGGCGGCGGGCGGCCCGGCAGGTGAGCGGCTAGGAGTTCGGGCAGGTGTCCCGGTACTCGGAGATGTTCAGGTCCCGGCCCGGACCGGGGCACAGGAACTGGTCATAGCGGGTGTCGTTGTCGATGTACCGCTTGAGCCAGGAGATGCTGTACTTCGCGATCGTCGTGTTCGCGATGTTCGGCGCGAAGTGGCTGGCGCCGTTCAGCTCCAGGTACGCCTTCTCCGACGACGCCGGGATGCTGTTGTAGAACGGCTCGGAGTGCGAGGCGACGGGCGCGATCGTGTCCGCCTCGGCGCCGATGATCATCGTGGGGACGCGCACGTCCGAGAAGTTCTTCTGCAGGTCCCACGGGGTGAGCGGGATCGCGGCCTGCAGCTGCGGGCGGTCCTCGGCGGCCTCCAGCTCAATGTCCCGTGTGACAGGAAGCCTGCTGAAGCTAAACCGATTGTCTACGTGAGGCCAGTGCGATAAAGTAACTGCAACGTCACCATCGGTGACTTCTCATCGTGATGCGGCCAGTATCGCGGTGTGTACCGCGCCTGGGGGCATCTGATCCAGCGACGGACGGCACCGCCCCCTGCCCACCGGAGTGATGGGCAGGGGCATCGGATCGTCCAGGCTGTGCCAGATGACCGTGGACGTGAGGGAACCCGCCGCCCTGCCACGGACCGCGCACATGATGCGCGTCGCCGGGCTGGGATGCTCAACGTATGCGGGGGACCAGTGCATCCAAGACCGTTCGGGATGCGCGCAGTGTCGGGCTGTGGGCCAGACCACTCCCGACGCTGTTCAGGAACGGTTGTCGGCGGCCTGCGCGGCTTGCGGGATCGAGGGCGTCTTCGCGGTAATAACCGTGGTAGGCAGCATTTTCGCCGCCCGCTTACGGATGGATCGCTCGTCTGTTCGCTCCCTTTCGGGGAACCGTTGAGTCGGCTCCCCGGAACGGGGCGGAGCCGGGGGCCGGCTCCTGGACGCGCACATTCTCAGCAGGCGGCGGGCCCCCGGGCATCGGCGAAATCGCCGGTCATCCCGGGACGGCGGCCCTGACCAGGCGGAAGTAGTCGAACGGGCGGAGCGCGTCCGTCCGCCGCCAGGTCTCCGGCGGGACGGCGTGCTCCAGCGACACGTTCTCGGCGACCTCGAAACCGTGGTCCTTGAGCAGGGCGTCGATCTCCTCGGGCGCGAAGTGCGACCGGTAGGGCTCGGCGTTCTCCCCGACGACCTGGGCGGCGATGTGCGCGTAGGCGTCGCCTTCGGCGTCCCGGAGGCCGTCGGGCAGCGCGTAGTCCATGACGAGTTCGGTTCCGGGCGCGAGGCGGCCGATCTCGCCGAGGGTCTTCGCGATGGCGTCGCGGGTGAGGTAGAAGCTGACGCCGAGCCAGCTCACCAGCGCGGATTTCGTCGTGTCGAACCCCGTGCCGGCGAGTTTCCGGACGGGCTCCTCGGTCTCGAAATCGACGGGTACCAGGACGATCCGGTCGGGGATCGCGATTCCGGCCTTCGCCAGCAGTCCCTTTTTCCATTCCTGCGTCGCCGGGTGATCGACCTCGAACACATTGGTGTCCGGATCCCCGCGATACCCGTAGGTGTCGAGGCCCGCGCCGAGGATCACGTACTGCCCGTGCGCGGCGAGCCGCTCCTCGGCATACCGGGCCCGGACAGTGGTGACCGCCCTGGTCCCAGCCAGGATGATGTGCTCGCCCTGCGCGCGGTGATAGCCGATCATCTCGTCCGCGAGGCCGCCGAGAAGCCGTTCCGCGACCGTGTCCGTGAAGACCTTCGGCGTGCCGTCCGCCGTCAGATGCGCCGCCCGCGCCGCCGCCGAAGAAAGCGCGGTCATGCTGGGCCGTCCCTCGTCCATCGACCTGTTCCCCTTTCGTCCACAGGGAACATACCGGCCGATTTCTTCAGCATAACAGAACGAAATAAATTATTGATGAACGTGCCATCACATTATCGCTGTCAGCGGTCTGACAGCGATCTGCCAGGACGTCGCCGAAAACTGTGTCCCGGAAAGTCCAGGAAAGGAGCACATCATGATCGACGTCCTCATCATCGGAGCGGGCCCGACCGGCCTCACCCTCGCGGTCGACCTCGCCCGGCGCGGGATCCGGCACCGGATCATCGACCCGGGAACGCCCACCGGCTCGCGCGGCAAGGGCCTGCAACCCCGCACGCTGGAGGTCTTCGACGACCTCGGGGTGATCGGCGCGCTCCTCGACACGGGCGGCCTGTACCCGCCGATCCGTGCCTACGCGGGCGCGGAGGTCGTGTGGGAGGGCCGGATGGCCGAGCCGAAGGACGCCTCGGACGCCGTCCCGTACCCGAACGGGCTCATGGTGCCGCAGTGGCGCACCGAGCAGATCCTCCGCGACCGCCTCGCGGAGCTGGGCGGACGGGTGGAAAAGGCGGAACTCGCCACGTTCGCCCAGGACGCGGACGGAGTGACCGCCACCCTCGCGGACGGCACGATCGTGCACGCCGCCTATCTCGTCGGCGCCGACGGCGGCCGCAGCACCGTCCGCAAGACCCTCGGCATCTCCTTCGCGGGCGAGACCCGCGCGGAGGAGCGCGCGCTCATCGGCGACGTCCGGACCGCCGACCTGGACCGGGACCACTGGCACACCTGGGCCGACCTGGAGACCCGCACCGCCCGCGTCGGCCTCTGCCCGCTCGCCGGGACGGACGACTTCCAGTTCACGGCCCCGATTCCGGCGTCCGAGAACCCGGAACTCACCCTGGCCACCTACCAGAAGATGCTGGAGGCCGGCTCGGGCCGCACCGACATCCGGCTGACGGACCTGACCTGGAGTTCGATCTACCGGGTCAACATCCGGATGGCCGAACGCTTCCGGGACGGCCGCGTCTTCCTCGCCGGGGACGCCGCCCACGTCCATTCGCCCGCCGGTGGGCAGGGCCTCAACACCGGCGTCCAGGACGCGTACAACCTCGGCTGGAAGCTGGCCGCCGTCATCAACGGCGGACCGCCGGCCCTCCTCGACACCTACGAGGAGGAGCGCCTTCCGGTCGCGGCGGGCGTCCTCGGCATCAGCACGAAGCTGCACGAGAAGGCGGCCCGGGGCCAGGCGGACGCCTACCAGCGCGGTGAGGAGCTCCAGCAACTCCTGCTCGGGTATCCCGACAGCTCGCTGTCGGCGGGCCCGCTCGGCGGCACCCGCGCTCCGGACGCCGTCCTGCACGACAAGTCCGGCATCCGGCACCGCCTTCACGACCTGCTCCGAGGACCCCATTTCACCGTTCTGGCCTTCGACACGGAGTTCGAGCACCCGGACGTCCGTGTCGTCACGATCGGCGAGCGAGGCGACTACACGGGCACGGAGGTCCAAGCCACCTACGCGGCGGGCCTGGCCCTGATCCGTCCGGACGGCTACATCGCCTGCACCGGCGACGCACCCGAGATCCGCACCCACCTGGCCCGGCTGGGCGCCGCGGCGGCGTGACCACGGCCGCTGGTGAGCCCGCGCGAGCAGCGCGACGCTGCTTTCGGGCGCTGAACCTAGGATCGGATCCGCGAACCGTCCATGCCGAGTGAAGCAGGCCACCAGATGACGAGTACCGGGCAGCAGGCCGTCCACGAGCTGCGGGCCGATTTCGGGATCGATGCGGGGCGCATCGACCAGATCGGGCGGCTGCTGGCCGGCGGGGCGTTCCGCTCGATCGAGGACGTCGTTTCCCTGACCGGGACGTCGCGGCGGACGGTCGAGGCGGTGTTCCGGGCGCTGGAGCCGCACCTCGAATCGTCCGGGGACGGGAAGCGCATCGCGAAGCGGCACATCGATGAGTACAGCTTCGGCGCGCGGGAGCCGTTCGGCGTCCGGGACCCGTGGACGGAGTCCGCGCGCCGCGACCCGGACGTCCTCGCCGCGATGGCGGAACTGATCGACGCGGCGCCGCCGCCTGTGCAGGCGCTCGACCACGTGCCCGCCACCGCCGAGACCGTGGTCAAGCGGGCCCGGTTCATGCTGGACGGCTTCGACCTGACCGGCGCGCACGTGCTCTTCGTCGGCGACCACGACCTGACCTCGCTCGGCCTCTTCCTCGCCGGTGGGGCGCCCGGCCTGCGGGCGAGCGTCGTGGACGTCGACGAGCGCCTGCTGGAATTCGTCGACGCCGAGGCGGCGCGGCGCGGCTGGGACGTGCGCTGCCACTTCGCCGACCTGCGGCTGGGGCTGCCCGCCGCGCTGCGGGAATCGTGCGAACTGGTGTTCACCGACCCGCCGTACACGCCCGAAGGCGTCCAGTTGTTCGTCGCCCGTGGCTTGCAGGGGCTACGCGATCATCGCAACGGCCGCGTCCTGCTGGCCTACGGGTACGGCGAGCGGCAGGCGGCGCTCGGGCTCGCCGTTCAGAAGGCGCTGAACCCGCTGCACCTCGCCTACGAGGCGATGCTGCCGGGATTCAACCGGTATGTGGGCGCGCAGGCCGTCGGCAGCGCGGCGGCGCTGTACGTCCTGCGGCCCACCCGGCGGACGGCCGCTGCCGCCCGGGCAGTCGCGGACGATCCCCAGGCGGCCATGTACACCCACGGCGCCCAGTCGGTGGAGGCGAGCGGCGGCCTGGACGGCGACGCGGCCGCCCGCATCATCGAACTCGGCACCGACTCCGGGGAGAAGACGCTGCTGGTCGGCGACGACTGGCCCGCCGACGCCCCCGGCCGGCGGATCGGGCTGCCCGCGTTCCTGGGCGCGCCGCTGCCCCGGAACCTGCAGGACCACGGCACCGTCCTGGTCAACCTGTATCCCGGCTTCGGGGCGTCGGCGATCCGGGCGCTGCTGGCCGCGAACGCGCCCCGGACCGGCCTCGTCTGCCGCAACGGCCTGCCCTTCCTCAAGGACGCGGAGGGACAGCGGGAGTTCGCCCGACTCATCGGGCCCAAGTACCGGATCGTCCGGTGGCTGCGCGGCACGCCCGGCCCCGGCCAGGCCCTCGTCCTCGCGGAAAGGACACGGCCGGACGAGCAGGACGGCGCCGGACGCGTCCTCGGATACATGTACGCGCGGGCGCACGGGAAGCTCGGCAACGGCTGGCGGGAAGGGCTCATCGCGCTCCAGAAGGCCGCCGGCCGGGCGCTGACCAAGGGCGAGGCCCGCGCCGTCATCGGATCGGCCGCGAGCCGTCCCGAACTGCTGGAACGACCGCTGATGGATCTGCCGCCGCACCTGTTCGCCGTCCTCGAAAAGGACGTCGAGCGCTCGGTGGCGGCCCTCCCCGGCTGATCAGGCGCGGGCTCTGGTGGTCCCGCCGTTGGTGTGCAGGATCTGGCCGACGAGCGTCGGTATCCGTTCGTCGGTGAGGAACGCCACCGCCGCCGCGATCTCGTCGGGCGTCGCGATCCGGCCGAGCGGCACCCGCGCGGCCTGCCGGGCGAGGTACTCCGCGGCCGGCTCCCCGGCCGCCTCCGCCAGCGAGGCCAGCCGGGGCGTGTCGATCACGCTCGGCGCGATCGCGTTCACCGCGATGCCGAGCGGCGCCAGCTCCCGGCCGAGCGACTTGGTGAGCGTGACGATCCCGGCCTTGGCCGCCGAGCACGCGGTCTGCCCCGGCCAGCCGGTCAGCCCGCACTCTGCGGCGACCAGCACCATCCGGCCGCCGCCGCGCTCCACCATCCCCGGCATCACGGCCTGCGCGCACGCGAACGCCCCGCCGAGGTCGACGTCGATGACCCGCCACCAGTCGTCCGGGTCGTGCTCGGCGAACGGGGCCGTGGTCAGCCGGGTGGCGCCGGCGACCAGGATCCCGACGTGCCCGTCCGCCCGCCGCTCGATCTCCGCGACCATCGCGGACACGGCGTCGGGATCGGCCACGTCCGCGGGCGCGGCGATCCCGCCCAGCTCGCGGGCGAGCGGCGTCAGGTCCCTGTCTCCTATACACCTCTGCCGCTGCCGACGAAGAGGATACTCGAGACTCACGGCGTCGCCGCAGCCACCAAACACACAA
>NZ_JABXFD010000678.1 GCF_013372625.1 Actinomadura sp. BRA 177 | reverse complement strand
TTCTCGTGGGCTGGGAGTGGTGTAGAAGGGCCGGCCGCCCGGCGCGGCCGGGCGGGGGCCGGTCAGCCCGGCGACGATCTCCTGCAGGTCGTACAGCGCGAGGCGCAGGTACTCGCCGGGCGCGGTGTCGCGGACCATCGGGGTGGCGTATTCGGCGGGGCAGCGGCGCCGCCACTCCTGCAGGACGGCGTTCGGCCCGTACCGGACGGTGGCCAGGTCCTGGTTGACCGTGCGCAGCGACGCGGCGGTGATCGCGGCGAGCGCGTCGGCGCCGGGCCGGAACCGGGGGTCGGCCTGCAGCCCGGCGGCGACCTCGTACATGACGCGGGCGATGTGGGCGGCGCCGCCGCCGTCGCCGGCGCCGAGCCGGTGGATGTAGTAGCCGGCGAGGGTGGCGAAGTCGGGCGGCATCATCCAGTGCAGCCGGTCCGCCGGGGTCGTCAGGAACGGGATGAACGACTCGATCAGCGGGTGCTCGGTCAGCGCCACCGGGGACCCGGCGCACCACAGCAGCGCGCCCCACGCGGCGGCGACGGTGCTGGGCGTGCCCGGCTGGAACATGGGGTCGCGCTGGGCGAACTGCTGCGGGTCGACGGCCAGCGCGGTGGTGAGGGCCTGGGAGATGCGCGCCACGACGGCGGTGTCGGGGACGGACCCGAGGAACCCCAGCGGCGCGACCCGCCCCGCCGAAAGGTCGGGGCCGGTGGGGAACAGCTGCGGCGGGACGGGCGGGGTCCCGGGGCAGGTGGTCCTCACCGGCCCGGACATATCGGGGGGGGGCCGGGGGGAGCCGGGCTCGTGTACACAACACCAGGACCACGAAGAGAGCAAA
>NZ_JABXFD010000356.1 GCF_013372625.1 Actinomadura sp. BRA 177 | reverse complement strand
TGTGTTGATTTTGTTTGTTGGATGCGTCCGCGCCGGTCGAGGTCTGCACTGTCCTCTTCGTCGGCGGCGTCAGAGGGGTATAAGAGACAGGGGGTGGGCGGTATCCTGCCCGTGTCGGGTGCGTTCCGGCCTGGTGGGGTGTGATCTCGCAGGTGGGCGCGTCCGCGACCGATCCCGTCCGCGATGCCGAGGAGCCTCCTTGTGAGTGCTGCGAGCCGACCGGCCGCCGTCATCGTTCTCGCCGCGGGCGAGGGCACCCGGATGAAGTCCCGTAAGTCGAAGGTCCTGCACGAGTTGTGCGGGCGCAGCATGCTCGGGCATGTGCTCGCCGCCGCGCGGCGGCTGGAGCCGGAGCGCCTTGTCGTCGTCGTCGGGCACCGGCGCGAGCAGGTCATCGAGCACCTGGCGGAGCACGCGGCCGACGCCGAGGCCGTGGTGCAGGAGTACCAGGGCGGTACCGGGCACGCGGTGCGGATGGCGCTGGAGCAGACCGGTGCGCTGGACGGGACCGTGGTCGTGACGAACGGCGATCATCCTTTGCTGCGGGGCGAGACGCTCGGGGCGCTGGTGCAGGCGCATGAGGATGAGGGCAATGCCGCGACGGTGCTGACGACCGAGATGCCGGACGCGACCGGGTACGGGCGGATGGTCCGGGCGGCGGACGGCAGCGTCGAGGCGATCGTCGAGCACAAGGACGCGACCGAGGCGCAGCGGGCGATCAACGAGATCAACGTCGGCATGTACGCCTTCGACGGGGCGCTGCTGGCGGACGCCCTGAAGCGGGTGACCACCGACAACGCGGGTGGGGAGGAGTACCTCACCGATGTGGTCGCGATCCTGCGCGGGGACGGTCACCGGGCTGGCGCGTTCCTGGTCGCCGACTGGGTGGAGACCCAGGGCGTCAACGACAAGGTCCAGCTCGCGCAGGCGCGCAGGCAGCTGAACGACCGGATCCTTGAGGCGCACATGCGGGCCGGGGTCACGATCGTCGACCCAGCGTCCACGTGGATTGATGTCGGTGTGACCGCTGAGCAGGATGCCGAGGTCCATCCCGGGACGCAGCTGCACGGGACGACTCATCTGGGGGAGGGCTCGCGGGTCGGGCCCGGGTGCACGCTGACCGATACGCGGGTCGGTGAGGGCGCGTCCGTGATCAATGCCGTGTGCGTGGAGGCGGAGATCGGGCCCGAGGCTTCGGTGGGGCCTTATGCGTATCTGCGGCCGGGGACCCGGCTGGCGCGGAACGCCAAGGTCGGGACGTACGTCGAGACGAAGAACGCCGACATCGGCGAGGGCTCGAAGGTGCCGCACCTGACCTATGTGGGGGACGCCGAGATCGGCGCGGGGTCCAACATCGGCGCCAGTTCGGTGTTCGTGAACTACGACGGTGTGGAGAAGCACCGCAGCGTCATCGGGTCGCATGTGAAGGTCGGCAGCGACAACATGATCGTCGCTCCGGTGACGGTGGGCGACGGCGCCTACACCGCGGCCGGGTCGGTGATCATCCAGGACGTCCCGCCGGGGGCGATGGCGGTGGCGCGGGCGCGGCAGCGCAACGTCGAGGGCTGGGTGGAGCGCAGGCGGCCGGGGACCCCGGCGGCGGAGGCGGCCCGGCGCGCGAAGGACGCGGAGGGCGCGCCCTAGCGCGGCGCCCGGTGCGGACTCCCGCCGCGGGCGGGGACGTGGAGGACAGCGGCGTCTTCCGGACAACAGAGCAACCCGTGCGGCGGACTCATGCCTGCGCGGGGAGTGGGGACAACAACCCACATGTAGAGGAACAGTTCCATTGAGGGGGAGTTGTCAGAGGTGAGTGGGATCAAAGCGAGCGGTCAGAAGAAGCTGATGCTCTTCACCGGCCGAGCCCACCAGGACCTGGCCAAGGAAGTCGCCGACAACCTCCACATCGAGCTGACTCCGACGTCCGCGTACGACTTCGCCAACGGTGAGACGTTCGTACGGTTCCTGGAGTCGGTCCGCGGCTCCGACGCCTTCGTGATCCAGAGCCACACGGCTCCCATCAATCAGTGGATCATGGAGCAGCTGATCATGGTGGACGCGCTGAAGCGCGCGTCGGCCAAGCGGATCACGGTGGTGGCGCCGTTCTTCGGGTACGCGCGGCAGGACAAGAAGCACCGCGGCCGGGAGCCGATCTCGGCGCGGCTGATGGCGGACCTGTTCAAGACGGCGGGCGCGGACCGGCTGATGGCGGTGGATCTGCACACCTCGCAGATCCAGGGCTTCTTCGACGGCCCGGTGGACCACCTGTTCGCGCTGGACCTGCTGGCCAGGCACTTCGAGAGCCGGCTGGACACCTCGCAGGTGACGGTGGTGGCGCCGGACGCGGGCCGGGTGCGGGTGACCGAGCGGTGGTCGGACCGGCTGGGCGGCGTGCCGATGGCGATCATCCACAAGAAGCGCGACCCGGACGTGGCGAACGAGGTGAAGGTCTTCGACGTCGTCGGCGAGGTCAGGGGCCGCACCTGCGTGGTGGTCGACGACATGATCGACACCGGCGGGACGATCGTGAAGGCGGCGGACGCGCTGTTCGAGCAGGGCGCGGCGCGGGTCGTGGTGGCGGCGACGCACGGCGTGCTGTCGGGCCCGGCGGTGGACCGGCTGAAGAACTCGCGGATCTCCGAGGTGGTGCTGACGAACACGCTGCCGATCCCGGAGGACAAGCAGTTCGACAAGCTGACCGTCCTGTCGATCGCGCCGCTGGTCGCCCGCGCGATCAACGAGGTGTTCAGCGACGGGTCGGTGACGAGCCTCTTCGGCGGGCACAGCTAGTCCGATGGGAACGCAGGGCTCTGGCTTAGGGCACGGTGCCGATCGGCTAGACTCTTTGAATCGCGCATGCCTCGGGTCGTTCAGTGCGGTGCCGGTACAGGAGCCGCACTCCCCGGGGGAACGCAAAGAATCTTCGAGGCGCCTGACGCGTCGAGCATCGCCTGATTCGCTCTGTCCGTAGCGGACGTCCAGTGCCGGACGGCCGTGGATCGCAACAACGAGGAGTTTTCGCCGTGTCCGAGGTACGCATTGCCGCCGAGCCGCGCACCGAGTTCGGTAAGGGTGCCGCGCGGCGCACCCGCCGGGCCGGCAAGGTGCCCGCCGTCCTCTACGGTCACGGCACCGACCCGCAGCACATCTCGCTGCCGGGCCACGACCTGATGCTGGCGCTCAAGACCCCGAACGTGCTGCTGACCATCGAGGGCCTCGGCAACGGGACGGAGCTGGCGCTGCCGAAGGACGTCCAGCGCGACCCGATCAAGGGGTTCCTGGAGCACGTCGACCTGCTGCTGGTGAAGCGCGGCGAGAAGGTCGTCGTGGACCTGCCGGTGAACGTGGTCGGCGACGTGGTCGCGGGCGGCCAGGTGGCGCAGACGGTGGTGGAGATCTCCATCGAGGCGGAGGCGACCCACATTCCGCAGTCCGTCGACCTGGACATCTCCGGCCTGGAGGTCGACTCGCAGGTGCTGGCGAAGGACCTGAAGCTCCCGTCGGGGACGACGCTGGTTGCCGACGAGGACATCCTGATCCTGCAGATCCTCGACGCGACGGCGGCGACGGAGCCGGAGGAGCCCGTGGCGGCGGAGGGCGAGGAGCCGGCCGCCGAGGGCGAGGGCGAGCCCGCCGCGGCGGAGTGACGCGAAAGCGGCCGTGCTTTCTTTCATGGCCCCCGCGGGTGTGCGCACCGGCGGGGGCCGTGTTCGTTTGTGAGGAGTTCGGGTGAGCGCGGATCTCTGGCTCGTGGTGGGGCTGGGCAATCCGGGGCCGTCGTATGCGGGGAACCGGCACAACGCCGGGTTCATGGTGCTGGACGAGCTGGCGGCGCGGGCCGGTGGCCGGTTCAAGTCGCACCGGGCGCGGGCGGACGTGCTGGAGGGGCGGCTGGCTGGGTCGCGGGCCGTCCTGGCGAAGCCGCGGTCGTTCATGAACGAGTCGGGCGGGCCGGTGAAGGGGCTGCGGGACTTCTTCAAGGTCCCGGTGGAGCGGCTGATCGTCGTCCATGACGAGCTGGACATCCCGTTCGGTGCGGTGCGGTTGAAGCAGGGCGGCGGTGACAACGGCCACAACGGTCTGCGGTCGCTCACGAAGTCGCTGGGGACCAGGGAGTATCTGCGGGTGCGGTTCGGGGTGGGCCGGCCGCCGGGGCGGATGGACGCTGCGGCGTTCGTCCTGAAGGACTTCTCCGGGGCCGAGCGCAGGGATCTGGCTCTTGAGCTGGACCGGGCGGCGGACGCGGTGGAGGCGCTGATGGCGGACGGCCTCGCCGCGGCGCAGAACGTCTTCCACGCCGGCTGAGAGTGGCCGGATCCGGCCGCGCGCCTGCCTGCCGGCCGACCGGTGAGCACGTCCCGGCCACACTACTTTGTCCGGAAACGCCCAAGTTTGCGGACGTTCCCGGGCCGGTGCGCGCGTTCCGGCCGTGACCACGGCAAAGCGCCCGTAAGATGCTGCTCGAACGAGGTTCGAGATACATGTGAACCTCAGGCGACGTACAACCGTCTTCGGTGTGAAACGCGCTGACGGGGCGCGTGGTACAGGGGATTGGTGAGTGGTGTATGGCCGTCGTTGACAAGGTTCAGACCGAGTCATCGATCCGCCATGTGCAGGGGCGCGTACCGCCGCAGAACTGGAGCGGGTCGTACCGCCGGGTCGCGAAGTGGCTCGACGTCCTCAGCATGCTGATGGCCGGCGTGATCGCGTTCGTGCTGCGCTTTCCGGGGGTCCCGACCGAGTTGAACGCGCCGTACGTCGCGCTGACCGTCATCCTCCCCGTCGTGTGGCTGCCGACGCTGATGCTGTGCCGGGCCTACCAGCCCAAGTACATCGGCGTCGGGTACGAGGAGTTCCACCGGGTCATCCGCGCCGGGTTCATCCTGACGGCGACGGTGGCGATCCTGGCGTACGCGACGAAGACGGAGGTCGCGCGCGGTTACGTGGTGATGGCGCTGCCGCTCGGCACGTTCCTGGCGCTGCTCGCGCGGTACCGGCTGCGCAAGTGGCTGCACAAGAAGCGCTGGAACGGGCAGTGCATGCGGCGCGTGGTCGCGGTGGGGCACCGGACGTCGGTGGCCGACCTGATCAAGCTGCTGCGCAAGAAGCGGTACCACGGCATGGACATTGTGGCGGTGTGCCTGCCGCCGGCGCTGGCGGCGGGCGACGACGCGGTCGCCGAGGTCGAGGACGTCCCGGTGCTGGGCGACTTCGCGCAGGCGGCGGCGGTCGCCGAGCGGATCGGCGCGGACTCGGTGGCGGTGCTGGCCTGCCCGGAGATGGACGGGGTGGCGCTGCGCCGGCTGGCGTGGCAGATCGAGCGCGACGACATCGAGCTGGTGGTGGCGCCCGCGCTGATGGACGTGACCGGCCCGCGGATCTCGATCCGCCCGGTGTCGGGGCTGCCGCTGCTGCACGTGGAGCACCCGGAGCTGGACGGCGGACGCAAGGTCTTCAAGGGGCTGTTCGACCGCGCGGCGGCGCTCGGCGGGCTGCTGGCGCTGAGCCCGCTGATGCTGATCGTCGCGTTCCTGATCAAGGTGACGAGCGCGGGCCCGGTGATGTTCCGGCAGACCCGGGTGGGGCGCGGCGGCCGGGAGTTCACCGTGCTGAAGTTCCGCACGATGGTGCAGGACGCCGAGGCCCGCAAGGTCGAGCTGCTGCAGCAGAACGAGAACGACGGCGTGCTGTTCAAGATCCGGGAGGACCCGCGGATCACCCGGGTGGGGCGCTGGCTGCGCCGCTACTCGCTGGACGAGCTGCCGCAGCTGTTCAACGTGGCGCGCGGCGAGATGTCGCTGGTGGGCCCGCGCCCGCCGCTGCCGGAGGAGGTCGCCCAGTACGGCGGCGACGTGTACCGGCGGCTGGTGGTGAAGCCGGGGCTGACGGGCCTGTGGCAGGTGAGCGGCCGCTCGGACCTGTCGTGGGAGGAGTCGGTCCGGCTCGACCTGCGCTACGTGGACAACTGGACGCTCGCGATGGACCTGCAGATCATGTGGAAGACGTGGTCCGCGGTGTTCCGGGGCTCCGGGGCCTACTGAGCGGGACCCGGGCACCGGGCCGACTCGGGTATGCATGAGAAAGTAGACCGAACAGACCATTCGAGTCGGGAATGTGATCAGCGGATGACGGATGTGGACGACCACGCGCTGGCGGCGGAGCTCGCCGGCGCGGCGGGCCGGCTGCTGCTGGGCGTGCGGGACGAGGTGGGGTTCGCGGACGCGCGGGTCCTGAAGGACACGGGCGACCTGCGGGCGCACGAGTACCTCATGGCGGCGCTGGCCGAGCGCTGTCCCGGCGACGCCGTCCTGTCCGAGGAGGGGCGCTCCTCGGTGGCGGGCAAGCGGGCGGAGGGCGACGACCGCGCGCCGACCCGCAACACCGCGACCGCCGAGCGGCTCACCGCCGGCCGGGTGTGGATCGTCGACCCCCTGGACGGCACCCGCGAGTTCTCCGAGGAGGGCCGCCGCGACTGGGCCGTCCACGTGGCGCTGTGGGTGCGCGACGGGAACGGCGGCCGGCTCGCGGCCGGGGCGGTGGCGCTGCCGGCGCAGGGCCTGACGCTCCGCACGGACGCGACGGGCGGCGCCTCGCTCGTCCGGACGGAGGCGGGTGACCCCGACCCGGCCGGCCTGGGCGCCGCGCAGCCGCGCGAGGTGCCGCTGCACGTCCCGGCGCCGGACGCGGGCAAGCTCCGCGTCGCGGTGAGCCGCACGCGTCCGCCGGAGTTCGTCCGGCAGCTGGCCGAGAGGCTCGACGTGGACGTGGAGTTGGTGCCGATCGGTTCGGCGGGGGCGAAGATCTCCGCGGTGCTGCTCGGCGAGGTCGACGCGTACGTGCACGCGGGCGGCCAGTACGAGTGGGACAACGCGGCGCCCGCGGCGGTGGCGCTCGGCGCGGGGGCGCACGCGTCCCGGGTCGACGGGTCGCCGCTGAAGTACAACCGGGAGGACCCGCGTCTCCCGGATATCCTTGTGTGCCATCCCGTGTCGGCGTCGATGCTGCTGACCGGCATAGCGGAAGTGGACGGCGCCCCCGCGGGTTGATCCCTTAGGCGTCACCGGTTGCATCTGCCAGTTCAGCGTGGAGAGAGCCCCAGACCATGCAGCGTTCCGATTATCTGCTGTCGCAGTTGGACGTCCTTGAAGCCGAGTCGATCCACATCTTCCGGGAGGTGGCGGCCGAGTTCGAACGGCCGGTGCTGCTGTTCTCGGGCGGCAAGGACAGCCTGGTGATGCTGCGCCTGGCCGAGAAGGCGTTCTGGCCGGCGCCGATCCCGTTCCCGGTGATGCACGTCGACACCGGGCACAACTTCCCCGAGGTGATCGAGTTCCGCGACCGGCGGGTCGGCGAGCTGGGGATCCGGCTGGTGGTGGCGTCGGTGCAGGACGCGATCGACAGCGGCCGGGTGGCCGAGCAGAAGGGCCGCCGCGCGTCCCGGAACCGGCTGCAGATCGTGCCGCTGCTGGACGCGATCGAGGAGCACCGGTTCGACGCGGCGTTCGGCGGGGCGCGGCGGGACGAGGAGAAGGCCCGCGCCAAGGAGCGCGTCGTGTCGTTCCGCGACGAGTTTGGGCAGTGGGATCCGAAGAACCAGCGCCCGGAGCTGTGGAACCTGTTCAACACGCGGATCGAGCAGGGCGAGCACGTCCGGGTGTTCCCGCTCTCCAACTGGACGGAACTCGACATCTGGGACTACGTCCGGCGGGAGGAGATCGCGCTCCCCTCGATCTACTTCGCGCACACCCGCCGCGTGTTCGAGCGCGACGGGCTGCTGCTGGACGCCGAGACGGGCTTCGCGAACCGCGGCGACGACGAGCCGGAGTTCGAGGCGACGGTCCGGTACCGGACGGTCGGCGACGCGTCCTGCACGGGCGCGGTGAAGTCGTCGGCGGCGTCGCTGGAGCAGGTGATCGAGGAGATCGCGGCGACCCGGATCACCGAGCGCGGCCAGACCCGCGCCGACGACCGGACGAGTGAGGCCGCGATGGAGGACCGCAAGAAGGAGGGCTACTTCTGATGGCCGGGAACGAGCCCGCGCAGGCGGGGCCGACGGGCAAGCCCATGGACCTGCTGCGGTTCGCCACCGCCGGCAGCGTGGACGACGGCAAGTCGACCCTGATCGGCCGGCTGCTGTTCGACTCCAAGTCGATCTTCGAGGACCAGCTGGAGTCGGTGGAGCGCACGAGCACCGAGCGCGGCGAGGAGTACACGAACCTCGCGCTGCTGACCGACGGCCTGCGCGCCGAGCGGGAGCAGGGCATCACGATCGACGTCGCCTACCGGTACTTCGCGACGCCGCGCCGCAAGTTCATCATCGCGGACACGCCGGGGCACATCCAGTACACCCGGAACATGGTGACGGGCGCCTCGACCGCCGACCTCGCGATCATCCTGGTGGACGCCCGCAAGGGCATCCTGGAGCAGTCGCGCCGGCACGCGTTCCTCACGACCCTCCTGCAGGTCCCGCACGTGGTCGTGGCGATCAACAAGATGGACCTGGTCGACTACGACCGGGCCGTCTACGAGCGGATCGTGGACGAGTTCACCGCGTTCGCGTCCAAGCTGGACGTGACCGACCTGACGTTCATCCCCATCTCCGCGCTGCACGGCGACAACGTCGTCGAGCGCAGCGTGAACATGCCCTGGTACGAGGGCTCGTCGCTGCTGCACCACCTGGAGCACGTGCACATCGCGTCCGACCGGAACCTGATCGACGTGCGGTTCCCGGTCCAGTACGTGGTGCGGCCGCACGCCTCGACCGACCCCGAGCTGCACGACTACCGCGGCTACGCGGGGCAGGTCGCGGGCGGCGTGCTGAAGCCGGGCGACGAGGTCGTGCACCTGCCGTCCGGGCTGACCACGACGATCACCCACATCGACGGCCCCAGGGGGCCGGTCGACCAGGCGTTCGCGCCGATGTCGGTGACGCTGCGGCTCGCCGACGACATCGACATCTCCCGCGGCGACATGATCGCGCGGCCGAACAACCGGCCCGAGGTCGCGCAGGACATCGACGCGATGATCTGCTGGATGACGCCCGACCGCACCCTCACCCCGCGCTCCAAGCTGGTCATCAAGCACACGACCCGCACCGCGAAGACGATGGTGAAGGCGCTGCACTACCGGCTGGACGTCAACACGCTGCACCGCGACGAGCAGGCCGACAGCCTCGGCCTGAACGAGATCGGCCGCGTCTCGCTGCGCGTCACGCAGCCGCTGTTCGTGGACGACTACGCCCGCAACCGGCTCACCGGCGGCTTCATCCTGATCGACGAGGCCACCAACAACACCGTCGCCGCCGGAATGATCATCGGCGCGCGCTGACCCGACCGCCGCGGGGCCGCGCGCCCCGCGGCACACCCACCCCCCCTCGAAACCCCCGGAACAAGGC
>NZ_JABXFD010000400.1 GCF_013372625.1 Actinomadura sp. BRA 177 | reverse complement strand
TCACGCTGTTGAACTGGGACTCTACTGGTCCGTTCTCCGCCGCAGCCATCAAGCCGAAGCACGCAGGCATCACTTCAGGCGACACCTACACCTCCAGATGATCGAGATCTAGCTATGTAGTACTAGTCCTGGATGTGCTTGTCCGGACGCTGACGGTGGAATGAGAGCCGGGGTCGCGCAGACAGCGCGGCATCGCCACGTCACCGGGGCGGCCCTTGCTTTCGTGTCAGAGCTCCAGGACGAGGCGGTGTCCGCAGGCACGGGACACGCAGATCATCATGAATCCCCCGTCCGCGCGCTCCGCCTCGGTCAGCACGGAGTCGCGATGGTCGGGTTCGCCGTCCAGGACGGGGGTCTCGCACGTCCCGCACGTCCCCTCACGGCAGGACGACAGGACACTGACGCCCGCCTTCTCCACGGTCTCCAGGATCGAGCAGCCGGGTTCAATCCGCAGGGTGCGCCCGCTCAGCGCCAGCTCGACCTCGAACGCCTCGTCCGGCCCCGTGACCGGCTTCGGCGCGAAGCGCTCGGTGCGGAGGGCGCCCGGGGCCAGCGCGGCGCACCGTTCCTCGGCCGCCGCGAGCATGGGCTCCGGCCCGCAGCAGTACACGAGCGTATCCGACGCGGTGCCGGTCAGGATGCCGTCGAGATCCAGCAGGCCGAATTCGTCCTGCGGGCGTATCTCGACCCGGTCGCCGTAGGGGGACAGCTCGTCCACGAAGGCCATGGCGGAGCGGTGCCGCCCCCCGTAGTGCAACCGCCATTCGGCGCCGGCCGCCTCGGCGGCGGCCACCATCGGCAGGATAGGCGTTATACCAATGCCGCCGGCGAGGAACACGTAGCGGGGCGCCTCCTCCAGCGCGAAGTTGTTGCGTGGCCCGCGCGCCGTGAGCCGGTCCCCCGGCCGGACCCGCTCGTGGACGATCGTGGACCCCGGCCCCTCCTTGAGGACGCCGATCCGCCACGTCCGGGAATCGGCCGGGTCGCCGCACAGCGAGTACTGCCGGACGAGTCCGTCGCCGACCAGCACGTCGATGTGCGCGCCGGGCCGCCAGGACGGCAGATCACCGCCGTCCGCCGCCCGCAACGTCAACCCGACGACGCCCTCGGCGAGGACCGTCCTGCCATCGACGACGACCTCGATCTCCGCGGACACACGCCCTCCATCCGACGACACCCGGTCAACCACCAGGCACGACCCCCTCTCAAACGGCCGCCCACGACGGCTCTCCAGACCAACCCGTCCACCGGCCAAGCCGAGCCCAATCCGCTTCACCTGGCACCCGCCCAACATGCCCAGCAGCCGCCAACACCCGCCCGGGACAGCGACCACCCGCACGAAAGCCACCAACGACAACCGCCGCACGATCGCCGCTGTCAACGACCACCTGAACGATGGCCACCAACAACAACCCCGCACACAGGAGCCGCCGCTAACCACAGCCACACCACCGCCGCCGACAGCGACCGTTGCACAACCACTGCCAACGACAGCCGTACAACGACGGCTGATAAACGGCAGCCGCGTGATCGCCGCTGTCCACGACGACCTGCTAGCGGCCACCAACAACAACCGCCGCCCAACGACCGCCGCTGACAACCGTCAGGCAACTGCCACCGTCAACGACCACCTGAACGACGGCCACCAACAACGACCGCCACACAGCAGCCGCCGACAACGGCAGCCGTACAACGACCACCAGCGACAACCGCCGCACAGCAGCCACCGACAACCACCGCACGCGCAATGGCCCGTTGCTGACGGCCGTCTACAACAGCCGCCGACAACGGCCACCGCACGACCGCCACCAGCGACAACCGCCGCACAGCAGCCACCGACAACCACCGCACGCGCAATGGCCCGTTGCTGACGGCTGTCTACAACAGCCGCCGACAACGACCACCGCACGACCGCCGCCGGTAACGACCGTTGTGCAGTGGCCGGGCGGCTGTCTCGGACGGCGGACGTTTGCGCGAGGGCCGTTGGTGACGGCCCAGCGCAGGGTGGGTGCCGTTGGGGCAGCTGGCGTGCGGCTTGGTCGTCCGACGGGGCCGAGCCACTTTCGCCGAGGGCTGGATGCCTTCGGTGTCCTGACCTTCGCCGGTGACGGGGGTGGCCGCCAATAGGGCTTCCATCGAGCGGAAGAACCCGGCGCCCGAGCCGGTACCACCGGGGAGGATCGCGGGATCTGCCGCCGCCCAGGGACAGGTGATTCATGATCATGGACGAGGTCGAGGCCGGCACCGTGTCCGGCGCGGTGCGCGGGGTCAGGAAGGACGGGACCGCTGTCTTCCTCGGCATCCCGTTCGCCCGCCCGCCGGTCGGTGCGCTCCGCTTCGCCGCGCCCCGGCCACCGGAGCCCTGGGACGGCGCCCGGCCCGCCACCGCCTTCGGTCCTCCCCCGCCGCAGTCGTCCGCGCTCGGCCAGGACGTCCCGGAGACGACCGGCGACGACTGGCTGACCTGCAACGTCTGGACGCCGGACCCGGGCGGCGCGGGCCTGCCGGTCATGGTGTGGATCTACGGCGGCGCCTACCTCATCGGGCACTCGTCCGACCCGGCCTACGACGGCACCGTCCTGTCCCACGGCGGTGTGGTCGTCGTGACGTTCAACTACCGCGTGGCCATGGAGGGCTTCGGGCAGATCGAGGGCGCACCCGCCAACCGGGGCCTCCTCGACCAGGTCGCCGCTCTCGCCTGGGTCCAGGAGAACATTGCGGCATTCGGCGGCGATCCGGACAATGTCACCGTCTTCGGCGAGTCCGCGGGCGCGGGCTCGATCGCCGCACTCCTCGCGATGCCGGGTACCGGGGGCCTGTTCCACCGGGCGATCGTCCAGAGCGTCCCCGGCACCTTCTTCTCCCGTCCTCTCGCGGACGACATCGGCGCCACGATCGCCGCCGAGGCCGGCGTCCGCCCAGTTCGTGAGGACCTTGCCACAGTGACGCCCGCCCAGTTGACGCGGGCCGTCGACGCGGTGACCGCCACCATGAGGAATCACCCGCAATGGGGTCAGGTCTCCCGCACCCCGACCCCGTTCTCACCGGTCGTGGACGGCGAAGTACTGCCGCAGACGCCGTGGGCCGCGCTCAAGGGCGGCGCTGCCCGCGACATCCCCCTCGTCGTCGGCCACAACCGCGACGAGTACCGCCTGTTCGTCGCGTTGGAGGGCCTCCTCGGCCGCGTCACCGACGAGCAGGCGTCGTCCGCTCTGCAGGCCTTCGCCCCGGACCCGGCGTCCTACCGCGCCGCATTCCCGGACGCCTCACCAGAGACCCTGTACGAACTCGTCCACTCCGACTGGCTGTTCCGCATGCCGACCCTGCACCTGGCCGAAGCCCAGGCCGCCGCGGGCGGACGCGTTCACCTGTACGAACTCGCATGGCGCGGCGGTCCCCTCGGCGCCTGCCACGCATTGGACGTCCCTCTCGTCTGGGGCAACCTCACCGGCGGCATGGCCGACCCCCTGATCAGCGACCAACGCCAGGCCGCAGCCCTCTCGGCAAAGATCCGCACCGCCTGGACGGCCTTCGCCGAAACCGGCACCCCAGGCTGGCCCGCCTTCAACACCCACCAACGCCTCACCCACGTCCTGGACACAACCCCCAGCACCACCCAGTACCAGAACGAAACCTCCCGCACCCTCTGGTCAACCCACACCTTCGCTCCCCTCCCCCTGGTCGCACCGGGCCCTCACCACCCCTGACAACACAAGACACGCCTGCTCCGGACCACACCCGTGCCCCTCACTCTGAGCAAATGAGACGCCCCTCCCTGTCCACTCCGGCATGGCCACCACGCCCGACCACGGAGAACCCCCTAACCCTCGAACCCACGGACCCCGCCTCCTCGACCAACCGGCATGGCCACCACGCAGACCCCCTCAGCCCTCGAACCCACGGAACCCCCTCCTCGACCAACCCGCATGCCCACCGCGCCCCACCACGCAGAACCTCCTAGCTCTCGAGCACACGGCCCTCCTCCTGGACCAACGGGCATGGCCACCACGCCCCACTACACAGACCCCCCAGCCCTCGAACACACCGAACTCCCCTCCTCGACCAACCGGCATGGCCACCACGCCGGGCGGCTCTTGCCGACGGCGCGAGGGGCTCTTCTCCTTGACCACATGGGATGGGCGCGGCCTGACTGCTTCCCAAGGCCGCGCTCATCCCTCCCCAACCTCGTCCCGCGCCAGCCACCGAGGCCGTCCCAGCGCGGTGTACCTCGGCGGCGGCTTCACCACCTGCTTCTCTACGTCGCGGTGCCACTCCGCAGAAACTTCGGCTGACGCAGTGGTGTGGCGTGTTTGTTGTGTTGGGCGCTCACGCAAGTTGCTTGGGGCCGGAGATCCGCAGGTGCGGCTGGCTGAGTCGATGAACGTCCGTGGGCGGGGGGCCGTGGGCGGTGTCCGGGCTGGTCGGCGCCGCTATGTCGCACCCTCTGTCTACGATTGCCGGGCATGCTCGCGACCGAGAGGGGCACCGCAGGTGAGCGACGTGGACGTGCCGGCGAAGATCCGGGAAATCTGCCTGTCACTGCCGGAGGCGGCGGAGAAGCCGTTCGGCGGTCATACCGCACCCTCCTTCCGGGTCCGCGACAAACTGTTCGTGATGACCAGCGAGGACGGCCTCTCGATGACGTTCAAGGCCGGCACCGGCGTGCAGGAGGCGCTCGTGGCGGAGAACCCCGAGTGCTTCTTCGTCCCGAAGTACGTGGGCAGCAAGGGCTGGGTCGGCGCACGCCTCGACGTTGACCACGACTGGGACGAGATGGCCGAACTCATCGAGGACAGCTATCGCCTCATCGCCCCGAAACGCCTGGTGAACCTCCTCGACCACCGCTGAGCAATACGGGCGCGCCGGAACCGGCCATCCACGCATGGCTATTGGTGGGGGCGGCGGTTTTGGGTTGTTAGGCGGGCGGCTATTTTGTCCATGGTTTTGTTGTCGAGGTTCCAGCCTCGGTGGAGCAGGGCGGTCAGAAGGGCTTCCAGGTAGGGGGCCGGGTGGGTGAGGAAGTCTTTGGTCACCGGGATTACTTCCCAGTTCATCTCCTTGGCCAGCCAGCGGCGGCGGGTCGTGTCACGGGCGCGGGCTTGGGGGCCGGTGTGGTGGCGTTCGCCGTCGTATTCGAGGCCGACGCGGAATTCGGGATAGCCGAGGTCGATGTAGAACGGGTGGCCTCGCGGGCCCATCACTGGGACCTGGGTCCGTGGACGGGGAAAGCCGGTGTTCACGATGCTGACGCGGATCCATGTCTCGCCGGGGGAGGCCGCGCCGCGGTCGGCAAGACGGATGATCTCGCGGAGCCGTTTGTTCCCGCGATAGCCGGGCAGTGTTCGGGCCATTGTGATGAGTTCCTCGGTGCCGACGCCTTTCCGAAGGAACTGGTCGAGCGCGGCGACCGCTTCGGAGCGGGGGAGCCAGCGGGAGCAGTCGAGTGCCGTACGGGCCGTGGACGTGAGGCGTACATCGGACTCCTCCATGATGTGGCCTGCAGGAAGTTCCACGGTGGCAGGGCTGATCGGATCTGAAGTGGACGTTCTGGAAGTGATGAGTTCGACGTCCCAGTCGGCCTCGTTCACTCCCGGGGGTAAGACGTCCAGGCCCCATATCCAGGCGGCCGTACGGCGGGCCACGACTGCATCATGCTGGAGGAGGCCGCTCAGCGCTGCGGCCCGAGTGGCGAGTGAGGCGCCTTTGGCGGGGACGAAATAGACACCGGGGCCGACGGGGACGACCGAGTCGGTGGCCGTGCGCTTCCAGGTGAGGGTGAAACCGTCCATGTGACGATGATGCCCGGCGAGGACGAGTGGGCGGGGGCTGCTGCGAGAATGTGGATAACTCCCGGTTCTCGCAGGTCAACGCGCCAGAGACCGGCTCAGCGTGAGATAGCGTTGGTCGACCATTTTGCTATTCGCTCGATCAGGTCTGGGGTGGCGGCCACCTCGGCGTGGCCGTAGGCCGGTTCTATCCACAGGTCCTTCGGGTCGGACGCCGCCTCGTAGAGCTGGTGCGCGTGTTCTAGGGGGAAGAACGTGTCGGCGTCGCCGTGGACGACCAGGAGCGGCACCGGGGCTATGCGGTCGGCGAGTTCGTGCGGGGCTTCTGGGACCGGGTCCCAGCCCTTGGGGGCGACGCGGGTGCCGCGGGCGAGGCGGACCGCGAGTCTCCCCAGGCGGCGTTCGACCACCCAGTGGGCGCGCCGCATCGGTTTCGTCCCCCGGTAGTACCAGCGGGCCGGGGCGCTGACCGACACCACCGCGTCGACCCCGCCGTGCAGGGCCGCGTGCCGGACGACGATGGCCCCGCCCATGGAGAACCCGGTGACGACGATGTGCTCGTAGCCTCTGCGGCGGGCCGCGGCCACGGCGGCGTCGACGTCGAGGACCTCCCGGTCGCCGACGGTGGTGTGGCCGCCCGACCTTCCGTGGCCGCGGAAGTCGAGCGCGAGGACGCCGCCGTGCGCGTTGAGGGCGGCGGCGATCCGGCGGAGGGCGGGCTGCCGCCACGAGCAGGTGAACCCGTGCGCCAGGACGAAGCACACGTCGCCGCCGCCCCGCAGGTGACCTGCGTCGATCCGCACGCGGTCGGCGGTGTACAGCGTGAGAGGTTCGGGAGTCGTCACGTCCTCCATGATCGGTCATGCCGCGGCGGGGCTGAACGAACGGGTCGCTGGGTAGATAGTGGAACGTGTCTGGAGGGCGGGCTCGGGCGTCAGGCCGGCGGGTATGGACAGCGAACATCGCGCGCCGCAGGTGAGGGCGCGCGCGGAACGCGGCGGGACGCCGGCGGCGCGCCGGCGTGAGGCCGACGGCTACGCGTGCCAGGTGATGGCGTCCTCGGCGCGCGCCCACGAGCGGGCGGCGGCGCTGCTGGAGGAGATGGCCGCCGCTCATCCCGAGGAGGCCGAACTGCATCTGCAGTCGGCCGTCCGGCATCGGCGGTGGGCCGAGAACGACCGGGAGCTGGCGCGGCAGTACGCGCCCCAGGACGGCGGTTTGTGAGCGCCCCCGCGCAGTACACCTAACGGAGGATTGATCATGACCGTCGACCTGCGAACCGCTCGGCGTTCCCTGCACGGGGTGGCGGAGCTGGTGCTCGCCGGGCCGCAGTACCGGCATAGCGGGACGATCCGGCTGAAGGTCGTTCCCGGCGGCTTCGCCACCGTCAAAGAGCCCGACCTGCGCGTGACCGGGACGGAACTCGTGTGCGGCGACCGGGAGGTCCCGTTGAACGGCGCGACCTGCCGGGAGCTGGCCACGGCGGTGAACGCCGAGGCGGGGGCGGCCGAGGACCTCTACCGGGACGGCAGCGGGGTCGACCCCGACGAAACCCTCGGGGTCGATGCGGAGGCCACGCGCCGGATCCATGAGGCTTTCGGCCGCGGGCATGAGGCCCTGTCGAGATTCGCACCCGAGATCGCGCCGGTGCTGTGGCCGGAGCACTTCGACCTGGGCATCAGTTTCGACGAGGTCAACTACGGCGTGTCCCCCGGTGACGTCCACCTGGACGAGCCTTACGCGTACGCCGGTCCGTGGGAGCCGCGCCAGGGGGCGTTTTGGAACGCGTCGTTCGGTGCGGCAAGGCCACTGCGTCTGCTGCCCGGCGCCACGGCGTTGTTCGACTTCTTCATGGAGGCCCGGGACAGGACGGCGCACGATCGGCCGCGAAGCCCGCAATGATCCCCGCGGCTGTGCCAGGATCGTAGAACGCGATTCTAGGGAGGCCGTTGTGCGGGTTGGTGTGCTGCTGAACGAGCGCGGCGGGGCGGACGCGCTGGACAAGCTGGCGGACGATGTGCGGCGCGCCGCCGACGACGGGTTCCCGTCGGCCTGGCTCTCGCAGATCTTCGGGCTGGACGCGCTCATGGCGCTCGCCGTCGCCGGACGGGGAGCCCCCGGCATCGAGCTGGGCACCGCGGTCGTGCCGACGTATCCGCGCCACCCGGCCGTACTGGCGCAGCAGGCGCGGACGTCCGCGCTGGCCCTGGAGGGACGGCTGACGCTCGGCATCGGCCTCTCCCACAAGATCGTCATCGAGGACATGTACGGGTACGACTACGGCCGCCCCGTCCGGCACATGGACGAGTACCTGTCGGTGCTGCTCCCTCTGCTCAACGGGGAGAACGCGTCCTTCAAGGGCGAGACGCTGCAGGGCAACATCGGCTTGAGCGTCCCCAACGAGGGGCGTGTGCCCGTCCTGCTGGCGGCGCTCGGCCCGAAGATGCTGAAGCTGGCGGCGGAGCGGGCGGACGGGACGGTGCTGTGGATGACCGGCCCCGTAACCGTCCGGGACCACATCGCACCCACCATCACGGCCGCGGCCAAGGCGGCGGGACGCAACGAACCACGGATCGTGTGTGCGCTCCCTACGTGCGTCACGAGTGACCCAGAGCGCGCGCGGGAACAGGCCGCCCAGACGTTCGAAATGTACGGGAGCCTGCCGTCCTACCGGGCGATGATGGACCGGGAGGGCGTGGACGGCCCCGCAGACCTCGCCGTCGTCGGGGACGAGGACACGGTCGAGGCCAAGCTGGAGCAGCTGGCCGAGGCGGGCGTCACCGATTTCGTCGCCGCCGAGTTCGTGCCCGGCGAGGACCGCGAGCGCACCCGGCGGTTCCTCAAGTCCGTGGCGGCGCGATGAGCTCGTAGAGGTTGCCGCTGGAGTCGGAGAAGTACAGGCCCCGGCCGCCGAGCGGGTGCGCCTCGTCCACCCGCCCGCTGTCGGCGTGCGCGGGCTCGTCGCCGTAGGGGATCTCGCAGGCGTCGAGGCGGTCGACGACCGCGTCGAACGTGCCGGCGTCGACGTCGAACGCCAGGTGGTGGCCCTGCGGGTGCGCGACCGTCAGGAAGTCGAGGGTGAGGCCCTCGTTCACGCGGATCGGGACGAAGTGCCGCGCGTGCGGGTGCACGCCCGTGTACGCCAGGCCCATGACGCCGGCGAAGAAGCGGGCGGCCTCGTCGTTGTCGGCGGCGGTCACGATCGCGTGGTTGAGGCTGATCGTCATTCGGCGGTTCCTTCCTTGAGGGCGCCGTGCAGGAAGACGTCCAGGTACTCCTCCATGGACGGGCCGGCCGCGGCGGGCCCGGCGGGCGGACGCACGCGGGTGAACGCCAGCCCCATGAACAGGCTCGCGGTCTGCTCGGCGGGCAGGCGGAGCCGGTCGCGTTCGGGCTCGAAGAGTTCCGCGATCGCGTCCCGGGTCCGGTTCATGGCGGCCTCGCGTTCGGGCACGGCACCGGCCTCCCCACCGCCGGATCCGCCACCGGAGCCGCCACCGGAGCCGCCACCGGAGCCGCCGCCTCCAAACGCCCCGCCGTCCCCCGGCGCGCCTTCTCCGGGCGACCCGGCGGCGCTGTGCCCGGCGGCTCCGGCCATGCCGCCGCCGGGTCGCCCGGAGAAGGCGCGCCGGGGGAC
>NZ_JABXFD010000407.1 GCF_013372625.1 Actinomadura sp. BRA 177 | reverse complement strand
GTGCGCGGGCGCCGGTGTGTTCCTCTTTCTGCTTCGTCGGCAGCGTCGGAGGTGTAAAAGGGACAGGCCCGCGAGCGCGCCGATGCCGAGCCCGGCGAGGACGTCGCCCGGGTAGTGGGCGCCGGTGTAGACGCGGGAGAACGCCACCGCGGCGGCCGTCGCCGCGACCGGGACCGCCACCCGGCGCGGCGCCTCCAGCGCGACACCGGCCGCGAAGGCCGCGGCGGACGCCGAGTGCCCGGACGGGAACGCGTGCGAGGTGGGCAGCTTCCAGCGGATCCGGATCGGCGGCACCAGGTCCACCACGGGCCGTTTGCGGCGGAACGCCTGCTTGCCGATGATGTTCACGGCCGGGCTCGCCACCGCGATCGCGATCGAGCCGCGCAGCGCCGCGCGCCGCAGCCGGGCCCGTCCGGTGAGCCCCATCACGCCCGCCGATGTGAACCAGAGCACACCGTGGTCGGCGAACCGCGACAGCCTCGGCAGGACGTACTCCAGCCCGCGCAGCCGCGCCGCCGCCACCCGGTCGAACGCCCACCGGTCGGCCCGCCCGAGCCTGCGCAGCACCCGGGACCTGGGCGCCGGGACCGGCTCTTGACGACGCCGGATGGCGAACCGTGACGACGCGGTGCTGCTCCGTGAGTGATTGACCCGCATGTCCGGGGTATCCCCAGGGGCGCCGACATGATTCCGTAAAGATCTCAAATCGGGGGTCACATGCGGGCGAACGTCACTCTCGACTCATCGACTGCAATAGGCTTCGCGACATGAGTCACCCGGAACGGCTCGGTTCCCCGGGTGGCGAGTCGGTCGACACGATCGCGGAGCCTCTTCACGTGAACGAGACCCTGGCCGACTACGCCGCACGACACGGGCTGAGGCAGAGCGCTGCGCGCCCCCCGCTGCGCAAGTACATCCAGGATGTGTGGGCTCGCCGGAACTTCATCTGGGCGTTCGCATCCGCCAAGAACATCTCGATGTACACCGACTCGCGGCTCGGGCAGGTCTGGCAGCTGCTGACCCCGCTGCTCAACGCGGCGGTGTACTACCTGATCTTCGGCCTGCTGCTGAACACCAGCCGCGGGGTACCGGACTTCATTCCGTTCCTGGTGACCGGCGTCTTCCTCTTCGGCTTCACGCAGCGGTCCGTCACGTCCGGCGCCAAGTCGGTCGGCAACAACCTGTCGCTGATCCGGGCGCTGCACTTCCCCCGGGCGACGCTGCCGCTCGCGATCGCGATCGTCGAGTTCCAGCAGCTGCTGCTGGCCCTCGTCGTGCTGTTCGCGATCGTGTTCGCGTTCGGCGAGCCGCTCACCTTCAACATGCTGCTGTTCGTCCCCGTGGTGGCGCTGCAGCTGATGTTCAACGTCGGCATCAGCATGGTGATGGCGCGGCTGGGCGCGTTCAACCGCGACATCACCCAGCTCCTGCCGTTCGTCATGCGGACGTGGCTCTACATGTCCGGCGTCATCTTCAGCCTGCCGTCGCTGATGAAGCCGGGTTCGAAGCTCGCCGAGTACCCGATCCTGGGCGAGCTGCTGAAGGCCAACCCGGCGTACGTGTACGTCGAGCTGAGCCGGCACGTCCTCCTCGGGGAATACCGCGATCATGTCGAGAACGACCTGGGAATACACTCGACGGGCCAGTTGTGGCTGTACGCCCTGCTCTGGGCCGCGGTGATGCTGGTCGGCGGATTCATGTTCTTCTACCGTGCCGAGGAGCGATACGGCCGTGGCTGACACGAAGGTGCGCATGAACCCCGCCGCCGACCCGGTGCAGATCGACCCGTCCCGGGACCCGATCGTCGTCGTGGACGACCTGCACATCGTCTACCGCGTGTACGGCGCGGGCGGGAAGGGCAACGCGGCCAGCGCGTTCTCCCGCGTCATCCGCCGCCGGCACCGTCCCACGATGACCGAGGTCCACGCGATCAAGGGCCTGTCGTTCGTCGCCTACCGGGGCGAGGCCATCGGGATCATCGGCACCAACGGGTCCGGGAAGTCGACGCTGCTGAAGGCCATCGCGGGGCTGCTGCCCCCGCACCGCGGCGGCGTCTACACCAACGGGCAGCCGTCCCTGCTGGGCGTGAACGCCGCCCTGATGAAGGACCTCACCGGCGAGCGCAACATCGTCCTCGGCTGCCTCGCCATGGGCATGACCCAGGCGGAGACCAGGTCCAAGTACCAGGAGATCGTGAACTTCGCCGGGCTCAAGGAGGGCTTCATCCAGTACCCGATGCGGACGTACTCGTCCGGCATGGGGGCGCGGCTCCGGTTCGCGATCGCCGCGGCGAAGACCCACGACGTGCTGCTGATCGACGAGGCCCTCGCCACCGGCGACGCCAAGTTCAAGCGCAAGAGCAAGGCCCGGATCGACGAGCTGCGCAAGGACGCCGGCGCGGTGTTCCTCGTCGCCCACCAGCTCGACACGGTCAAGGAGATGTGCGACCGCGTCATCTGGATCGACGAGGGCCGCATGCACATGGACGGCGACCCCGAAGAGGTCGTCGCCGCCTACACCGAGGCCACCGGCAAGTAGCGCGCCCGGAAAAGCAGCGCGCGGGGAGAGTGGGGCGCCCGGGAGAATGGGGCGCCCGAAACCGGTCACCGGCGGGTAACGCGGGCATGCCGCTGTGGCCGGCGTGGCCGGTGAGGCCAGAGTGACGCAGAGTTACCGGATCGTCTCTGGATGAGTCCGCTTCGCCGATCTACTTTCGAGGGGAGACCTTCAGCGGCGAGGGAGACCCCCATGGCCGAGCGGCTGAGCAGACGCGGCTTCCTATCCTCCACGGCGCTCGCGGCGGGCGGTTACGGTCTCCTGGCGGGATGCGCCAGTGAGTCCAGCGGCCCGCAGGCGAACAACACCGGGAACGCTCCGAAGGAGGTGTTCACCGCCCCCGCGAAGAAGCTGAGCGGCTCGCTCAGCATCCTGATGTGGAGCCACTTCGTGCCCCGGCACGACAAGTGGTTCGACAAGTTCCTCTCCGACTGGGGCAAGAAAGTCGGGGTGGACGTCCGGGTCGACCACATCAACACCGTGGACGTCCCCCGCCGGGCCGCGTCGGAGATCCAGGCCGGGCGCGGGCATGACCTCATCCAGCACATCGCGCCGTTCTCGCAGTACGAGCCGTCCGTCCTCGACATGGCGGACGTGGTGCAGGAGGCGAACCGGCGCTGGGGGAAGCAGCAGGAGCTGTGCCGGGTGTCGAGCTACAACCCCAACACCAAGAAGTTCTACGCCTACTGCCCCGGCTGGACGCCCGACCCCGGCGACTACCGCAAGTCGATGTGGCAGAAGGTCGGCATGCCGAACGGGCCGGCGAGCTGGGACGACCTGCTGCGCGGTGCGGCCGAGATCAAGAAGCAGACCGGGGTGCCGTGCGGGATCGGGCTGTCCCCCGAGACCGACTCGAACATGGCGGCGCGGGCGCTGCTGTGGTCGTTCGGCGGGGCCGTCCAGGACCAGAACGAGCAGGTCGTGATCAACTCGGACGCGGCGGTCGCGGCCGTCGAGTACATGGCGCGGCTGTTCAAGGAGGCCGAGACCCCGGAGGTCTTCTCCTGGACGCCGGCGTCCAACAACCAGGCGCTCATCGCCGGCAAGTCGTCCTACATCCTGAACTCGATCTCGGCGTGGCGCAGCGCGATGGGCACCAACCGGACGATCGGCGACGACATCTTCTTCGTGCCCGCGCTGCGCGGCCCGAAGGCGTCGTACGCGGCGCAGCACGTGATCCAGCAGTGGATCGTGCCGAAGTACGCGGGGAACGCGGACGCGGCGAAGGAGTTCCTGCTGCACTACACGGCGAACTTCGCGTCGGCGACGTACTTCTCCGAGATGTACGACCTGCCGGGCTGGCCGTCGCTGGTCCCGCAGCTGGACGGCTGGCTCGACAACGACCCGTGGGGCGCGAAGCCCGCGAACAAGCTGAGCCTGCTGAAGAAGGCGACGTCGTGGAGCGCGAACATCGGCTATCCGGGCCCGTCCAACCCGGCGATCGGCGAGATCTTCAACACCAACGTGCTGCCGACGATGTTCGGCCGCGCCGCCCGCGGCCAGAAGTCCCCGGAGGATGCCGTCGCGGAGGCGGAGGACCGCATCAACGCGATCTTCAAGAACTGGCGCGGCCGCGGCCTCGTGGGCGGCTGAGCCTATGAAGACCGTAGAGGTCAAAGGGCTGGTGAAGACCTTCGACGGGCACGTGCGGGCCCGGCGGGGGCGGTCGGACCAAGTACGGGCCCTGGACGGGGTCGATCTCGCGGCGGAGCCCGGCGAGTACCTGGTGCTGCTCGGGCCGTCCGGGTGCGGGAAGACGACGCTGCTGCGCACGATCGCGGGCCTGGAGCACCCCACGGAAGGCGAGGTGCTGATCGACGGGAACGTCGTGAACGGGCTCCCGCCGCGCGTCCGGCAGATCGCGATGGTGTTCCAGTCGTATGCGCTGTATCCGCACAAGACGGTGATGGACAACATCGTCTTCCCGTTGCGGGCGGAGGGCATGGAGCGCGGCGAGCGCGAGAAGAAGGCGCGGTGGGCGGCGGAGCTGCTGGAGATCGAGCCGCTGCTGCGCCGCAAGCCGCGCCAGCTGTCGGGCGGTGAGCGGCAGCGGGTTGCGCTGGCGCGGGCGCTGGTCCGCGACCCGGCGGTGTTCCTGCTGGACGAGCCGCTGTCCAACCTCGACGCGAAGATGCGGTCCACGGCGCGGGACGAGCTGAAGCGCTTCCAGGAGCGGGTCGGCACCACCACCATCTACGTCACCCACGACCAGGCGGAGGCGATGGGGCTCGGCGACCGGATCGCGGTGCTGGAGCACGGCCGCGTCCGGCAGGTCGGGACGCCGCAGGAGGTGTACGACGACCCGTCCGACACGTTCACGGCGACGTTCATCGGGTCGCCGCCGATGAACCTGGTCAGGCGGGACGACGTGCTGGTCGGGTTCCGTCCCGAGCATCTGCTGCCCGCCGAGAACGTCGCGCCGGCGGAGCGGGTGACGATGCCGCTGCGGGTCGAGCGGATGGAGTACCTGTCGGGCGACCGGCACGTGTACGGGACGGTGACGGGCATCGGCGAGGAGACCCGCGTCATCGCCCGGCTGCCCGCAACCGTGGACACGCCGCTGGAGTCCGGGGAGACGCACGAGTTCGCGGTGCCGTCCGGCCGGCTCCGGTTCTTCGACGCCGAGGCGGGCACCCGCCGGGCCCCCGTGCCGGTCGGCGGGCCGATCGGCGGGCCGGCATGACGCACGCGCGGACGGGCCCGAAACCGGTCGCGGTGGAGGCGCCGCGCGCGAAGGCGGGGCTCGCCGACCGGGAGGGGTTCCTCGCCTGGGTGATGCTGCTGCCGTCGGTCGTCTACATCATCGCGCTGGTCGGCGTCCCGTTCCTGCTCGCGATCGCGTTCGCGTTCTCGGACGTGACGACCGGCGACCCGTCCTTCGACTGGGGGGGGTTCCAGAACTTCGACGCGGTGTTCGCGGACGGCGTGTTCTGGCGGGCGCTGCGCAACACGCTGGTGTTCACGCTGGTGAGCATGGTGCTGATCGTCCTGTTCGGGAAGATCCTCGCCAACATCCTGGTCGCCGACTTCCGCGGCAAGTGGTTCGTCCGGTTCCTGGTGCTGCTGCCGTGGACGACGCCGGTCGCGCTGTCGACGATCTCGTGGCTGTGGTTCCTCGACTCGATCTACTCGCCGGTCGACTGGGCGCTGCGCCATCTGGGGCTGATCGACGCGAACATCGTGTGGCTCGGGAAGCCGGGCACGGCGATGGCGTCGGTGATCGCCGTGCAGACGTGGCGGCTCACCCCGCTCGCCGCCGTGATCGTGATGGCCGGCCTCGTCGCGATCCCCCGCGACATCGACGAGGCGGCGCGGATCGACGGAGCCGGGTTCTGGCGGCGGATGTTCGAGGTGACGATCCCGCTGACGCTCCCCGTCATCGCCGTCGCCGGCCTGTTCGGCGCGATCATGACGTTCACCGACATGACCGTCCCGTACGTGCTGACGCGCGGCGGCCCCACGCACTCGACGGACGTGCTCGCCTCCTGGGCGTACTTCCGCGGCATCGAGGGCGGCGACGTCGGGCAGGGCGCGGCGATCGCGCTGTTCCTGTTCCCGCTGCTGCTCGCCGGGGCGATCGCGATCCTGCGCACCGTCCGCCGATTGGAGGGCCAATGAGTACCGACGTCGTCGCGCTGCGGCGGAAGTACGCGCGGCGGCACGTGGCGGCGCGGTGCGGGGTGTACGCGGCGGCGATCCTGGCGGCCCTGGTGTGCGCGCTGCCTTTCCTGTGGAGCGTGATCAGCGCGTTCAAGCAGAACCAGGACCTCTACAACCCGGAGAGCAACCCGTTCTTCTTCAACATGCCGGCGACGCCCGACCACGTGACGTACCTGTTCACCGACACCCCGTTCCTGACATTCGTGATCAACACGCTGATCGTGGGCGCGGTGGTGGTGCTGATCACGCTGGTGCTCGCGCTGCCGGCCGCGTACTCGCTCGCCCGCCTCGACCGCCCCTGGGGCACCCCGATGGGCATCGCGATCTTCATGGTGTACCTGGTGCCGCCGTCGCTGCTGTTCCTGTCGCTGACCCGTGTCGTGGTGGCGCTGCACCTGGAGGACACCCTCTGGTCGATGATCGTCGTGTATCCGACGATCACGATCCCGGTGTCGGTGTGGCTGCTGATCGGGTTCCTCAAGGCCGTCCCGAAGGACGTCGAGGAGCAGGCCATGGTGGACGGCTACAGCCGCTTCGGCGCGTTCCTGCGGACCGTCCTGCCACTGGTGTTCCCCGGGATCGTCGCCGTCGTCGTGTTCAGCTTCACGCTCACGTCCAGCGAGTTCGTGTACGCGCTGGCGTTCGTGTCGGCGAGCCCGGAGATGGTCGTCAGCACGGGCGTGCCGACCCAGCTGATCCGCGGGGACGTGTTCTTCTGGCAGTCGCTCCAGGCGTCCACGGTGATCACGGCGGTGCCGATCGCGTTCCTGTTCAACCTGTTCCTGGACCGTTTCGTCACCGGGTTCACGATGGGCGCGGTCAAGACCTGATCGTCCTGATAGAGATGGAGGGACACGCAGAAAACTGATGTAGGAGGTCGCCATGGCCAAGCCGCCGCTTCCGAGCGAGTACCTGCCCGAAGTCCCGTCGTTCACGGTCACCAGCGAGGACGTCGCGGAGGGCGAGACCCTCGCCGACAAGCACGTCTTCAACGACTGGGGCTTCAGCGGCGGCAACGAGTCGCCGCAGCTGAGCTGGTCGGGCTTCCCGGCCGAGACCAAGAGCTTCGCGGTGACCTGCTACGACCCGGACGCGCCGACCGGCAGCGGCTTCTGGCACTGGTCGCTGTTCGACATCCCGGCCACGGTGACCGAGCTGCCGACCGGCGCCGGCACCGAGGACGCCAAGGTCGGCGTGCACGCCCGCAGCGACTACGGCGTGAAGGCCTTCGGCGGCGCCGCCCCGCCCCCCGGCGACCCGCACCGCTACGTGTTCACCGTCCACGCGCTGGACGTCGAGTCGCTCGGCGTCGACTCCGACACGTCCCCGGCCGTCGTCGGCTTCAACATCACGGCCCACACCCTGGCCCGCGCCACGATCATCCCCGTCTACGGCACCTGATCCCGGCGACTACCTCGCCGGTGACCCGCCGGCGAGGACGTCCCCGACGGCCGTGCGGCGGTAGAGGACCTTTCTGCCGCTGCGCTCGCGCGTGACGAGCCCTGATCCGCGCAGTACCGCGAGGTGGTCGCCGACCCCGCCGACGCTCATCCGGAGGTGGGCGCTCAGCCACGTCGTGGTGGCGGGTTCGGCGAGCAGGCGGAGCAACTCGGCGCGGGTGCGGCCGATCAGCCGGTCGAGGGCGTCCTCGTCGCGCGGCGCCCGGCTCTCCCAGAGCGCCGCCACTCCCCTGGCCCGGTACATCAGCGTGTACGGCCAGTCCTGTTCGAGTGCGGCGCCGAGCTCGGAGAACACGACGGGCACGAACGTCAGCCCGGCGCCGCCGAGGCGGTAGGTGGCGTCGGCGTGGATGTCGGCCTCGATGACGCCGTCCCGCCAGCGCACCTGGCGGGACAGGCCGTCGAGGGCCTCCGCCCAGCCGTAGGCGGCGAGGCGTCCCGCGCGGTGGACGATGTCGCGCTCCAGAATCGAGCGCAGCACCGTCCAGTCCGGCTCCACCAGGGCGCGCCAGACGGTCTCCAGCCCGGTGGCCAGGCGCTCGACCATGTCGGACGCGTCCAGCACGTCCCGGATCGCCGCGCCCGGCTCTGGTAGCCCCTCCAGATTCCGGACGATCTCCCGGCGCGCCTGGTCGAGCGGCGTGGCCCGGACGGTCGCCAACTGCTCGGCGACCGTGAGGTTCGGCCGGGCGGGCGGCGGGACCACGAAGTCGGCCATGTAACCGTGCGGGCGCCGCAGGAAGGCCAGCGCCCGGACGGCCGGGTCGCCGGCGACCTCCCGGTAGGCGGGACGGGACCGCTCCACCCACGGGCCGAGCGGCCCGACCGGCATCCGGCCCGCGACCAGGCCGAGCGCGCTGTGCACCTCGATCAGCGGCGCGATCCCGAACCGGCTCGCCGCGAGGTCTCCCGGCCCCACCTCGATGCGGTACATGCGCGGCCCCTCCCCGGAGCCGGGCCGCGGTCATGACCGCGACACGAAGCGCCCGACCTCAGCACCATGTTTCGCTCCTCACCGAAACATTATCCGAGGACGGGTCCGCCGCCGCAGAGTCGCCGTCATGACCGCTCCCTCTCTCGCCTCCGCGCGGTACCGCGACGTGTTCGGCGTCCCCGAGTTCCGGATGCTGTTCTCCCTGCAGACGCTCCAGGTGGCCGGCGACTCGGTCCGGACGATCGCGCTGTCCGTCCAGACGTTCGAGCGGACGGGCTCGCCGGTCGCGGCGGCGCTCGTCTTCGCCGCCGGGATGCTCCCGTACGTGGTGGGCGGTGCGCTGCTGCTGTCGCTCGCCGACCGCGTCCCGGCACGGCGGCTGCTCACCGGCTACCACCTGCTGCGTCTCGTGGTCACGGCCGTCCTGGCGGTGGGTGGGCTCCCGCTGCCGGCGGTCATGGCGCTGCTCGTCGTGGCGGGGCTGTTCGCGCCCGTCGGCAGCGCCGCCGTCCAGGCACGGCTGCCCGTCCTGCTCCCGGGGGACGGCTACGTGCTGGGGCGGTCGCTGTTCACGATGACCAGCTCGGGCGCGCAGATCGCCGGGCAGGCGGCGGGCGGGCTGCTGCTGGCGGCGCTCAGCCCGTCCGGGACGCTCTGGCTCGCGACGGTGAGCGCGGCGCTGGCCACAGCGCTCGCCCGTCTCCGCCTGCCGGACGTCCCGGCTGCGTCGCGGACGCCGTCCACCGGCATGGCGCGCGAGACGTGGCGGATCAACCGGCGGCTGCTCGGCGGCCGCACCACGCGCGGGCTCCTGCTCGCCGGCTGGCTGCCGATCTCCCTGTCGGTCGGCTCGGAGGGCATCGTGGTCCCGTACGCGGGAGAGCACGGGAACGCGGACGCGGCGGGCCTGCTGCTGGCCGCCGCCGCTGCCGGAATGTTCGCAGGGAACTTCGTGGTGGGCCGCTGGATCCGCCCGGACCTGCGGGAACGCCTCACCCTGCCGCTCGCCATGCTGACCGGCGCGCCGCTCCTGCTCTTCGCGTTCGGGCCGGGCCCGGCGGCGGCGTGCGCGCTGATGGCGGCGGGGACGTTCGGGCTCGGCTACGAGCTGGCCGTCCAGCGCCGCATCGTGGACGCGGTGCCCGAGGAGATCCGCGGGCAGGCGATCGGGCTCTACGGCAGCGGCCTCATAACCGGGCAGGCGGCCGGCATCGGCGCGGCGGGCGCACTGGGCGAGGTCCTGGCGCCGGGCCAGGTCATGGCGCTGTGCGGCGCCGCCACCCTCGTCGCCTGCCTGTGCCTGGCCCGCCACCTGCGCTGACGGGTGCGGCGTGTCCGCCCTGGGCGGGCGGACACGCCGCGGCCGGAGCTACTTCTGCCAGGGGAAGTGGTCGGCGAAGGCGGGCTTCAGGTCGTCCAGCCAGACCGCGTTGGGGTCGTACTTGGCGAAGAACGGCTTGCCGACCAGGTCGGCGTCGCGGCACTGGATGAAGTGCAGTGCGAACACCTTCTCGCCCATCAGGTCTAGGACGCCGTCCACGCAGACCTTGCCGGGCGTCGCCGACATGGACGGGCCCCGGACGGTGCGGGACAGGCCGGAGACGTTCTTGTACGCGTCCCGGAAGATGTCGTACGCCTGGGCGAGCGGGACGGCGAAGTAGTCCTGCGGTCCCGTGTCGCGCTCGACGAACATGTAGTACGGGACGAGGCCCATCCGCGTCTGGACGCGCCACATGGTCTCCCAGGTCGCGGCGTCGTCGTTGATCGTGCGGATCAGCGGCGCCTGGGTGCGGATGATCGCGCCGGTGTCGCGGATGCGGCGGCACGCCTCGGTGACCATGAGGGGTTCGAGTTCGCGCGGGTGCGTGAAGTGCGCCATGAACGCGAGGTTCTTGCCCGACTCGACGACCTGCTCGAACAGGCGGAGCATGTCGTCGGCGTCCGGGTCGGTGACGAACTTCTGCGGCCAGTAGGCCAGCGACTTGGTGCCGATCCGGATGGATTCGAGCTGTTCCAGGTCGAGCAGCGGCTCGACGTAGCGGCGCAGCACCGACTCGCCCATGATCATGGCGTCGCCGCCGGTGAACAGGACGCTGGTCACCTCGGGGTGCGACACGATGTAGTCGCGCAGCTGGGCGACGTCGTCGCCGGCCATCTTCAGGTCGGCCTCGCCGACGAACTGGGCCCAGCGGAAGCAGTACGTGCAGTACGCGTGGCAGGTCTGCCCCTGCTTGGGGAAGTACAGCACGGTCTCGTCGTACTTGTGCTGCATGCCGGGGATCTTGCCGTCGCCGAAGGACGGGATGTTCAGTTCCATCTGGCCGGCGGGGTGCGGGTTCAGCTTCATCCGCACGCGGTGGGCGGCGGCCTCGACCTCGGCCTTGGGCGCGTCGCGGCGCAGCAGGTCCGACAGGTGGGCGACGTCCTCGGCGGGGAGCATGTCCGCCTGCGGGAAGACGAGCCGGTAGATCGGGTCGTCGGGCGCGGCCGACCAGTCGATGAGCTCGTCGAGGACGTAGGCGTTCGTCCGGAACGGCAGGACCGTCGCCACCGCCCGGGTCGCGAGGCGCTGGTCGGGCGACAGCCCGGCGCGAGCGGTGAGCTCGTCCAGGTGCTTCGCCGTGAAGGCGCGGAACTTGCGACCGGTGGATCGCATCGCGGGAGCCGCGTCGTTCACCAGTGTCACGTGTTGGTTCTCCTTGCTGTCAGCGGGGAAGCGCACCCCGGCGCGTCGTCACGGACGGTGATCAGAGGTTCCGGGGACACCCCCATTCAACCGTTTGGGACGGGTTCATGCCGAATTGATACCCCCTACCAGGCGCGGGCAAATGCTGGTCAACGGACGAACCAGGCAAATCGCCTGGACATCATCGTTGACGTCCGGTCTCTTGTACAACGACTACGGGACGTCAACGTCTCCGTCAGCGGGCGGCGAAGTTCCGCCATGGACGCTGCCAGCGGTTTCACCCGAACCCCCGACCCCCGGCGGCGGCGGCCCGGATCTTCCGAAATACTGGGCCGGGCGGGCAGAACCGAGCGGCGTGGTCACGCGGGTGATCAGGCGGCGTGAGGGGGGCCGGTGGACTCTGACGTAAGGGACGGGCCGGGCGTCGTCCCCATGCGCGTGGTCGTCCTGGCGGCCGTCGCGGCGATCACCTACGCGACGTTCCTGCTGGAGAACGTCCTCAGCCCCAAGCTCGACTTCTTCAACGGCTATGTGAGCGAACTCTCGGCGTCCGACCAGCCGTACCACCTCGTCTACAGCGCGGGCGACTTCGTCACCGGCGTGCTGTCGATCCTGGTCGCGATCGGGACGCTCCGCAAGCTCACCCGCAAGCCCCTCGCCACGGCGGGCTGGGCGTTCCTCGGGCTGTTCGGCGTGTGCGCGATCGGCGACGCGTCCTTCCCGCTGGACTGCGCCCCCAGCCTAGAGACGTGGTGCGCGCTGCGGGAGCGGTCCGAGCACGTGTCGTTCTCCCACGAGTTCCACTCGTTCACCAGCAGCGCCGTGATCGTCTGCGGGGTCGCCGCGCTGCTGTTCCTGTCGCTGGCCGCCCGCCGGTACGGGTGGTGGCCGGCGCTCGCCCGGTGGGGCTGGCTGCTGGCGCTCGCCGAGTCGGTGTCCGCGCTGAGCACGCTGGTCGCGATGTATCTGGGACAGTGGCTGGGGGTCGTCCAGCGCGTGCAGATCAGCATCCTGTGCCTGGGCCTGCTGGTCATCGCCTGGGCGCTGTACGCCGACCGGCGAGACGCGGCGCGCACCGCACGGGGCGCCGCTGCGGCGCAGGAAGAGGTGAGCCTGTGAACGAGATTGTGAATGCTGCGCGTGAGCAGGTGCATGTGGTCGAGTCGGGGCCGGCGGACGGGCCGCCGCTGCTGCTGACGTCCGGGCTCGGCGGCGCCTGGTTCGACTGGGCGCCGACCGTGCGGCTGTTGCGGGACGAGCACCGGGTGACGGTGTTCGACCGTCCCGGCCTCGGGCTCAGCCCGGCCGGGGTCGAGCCGCCGTCGCTGCGCCGCGACACCGCGATCCTGGAGGCGATGGCGGCGCGGGCGGGCCGGCCGGTGATCGTCCTCGCGCACTCGATGGCCGCGTTCCACGCCGAGGCGATGGCCCGGCTGCGTCCCCATCTCGTCCGGGGCATGGTGCTCGTCGACCCCAGCTTCGAGCACGACCCGCACGTGCGGGTGCGGGTCGCCGCCGCGCTGACCCCGCTGGCCACGGCGACCGGCGCGGTCCTCGGCGCCACCCGGCTGGCGAGGGCGGCCGGGCCGCTCGGACGGCGGCTGGTCCTGAAGCACACGAGCCGCCGCGACGAGGCCGTCCCGGACGACGTCGTGCGGTCGGTGTACGGACGCGGGACGGTGCTCGGCACCGTGGTCGCGGAGGAGCTGGCGTACCGGGAGATGGCCGTCGACCTGGCGAGACTCCGCGAGCGGCGCCGGTTCCCGGACGTCCCGCTGGTCGTGGTGACCGCACTCGGCGACGTGGACGATCCCGCCAGGAAGCGCGAATGGGCCGAAGGGCACGAGCGCCTCGCCCGGATGAGCCCGCGCGGCCGCCGGGTCGAACTGCCCGACGCGCTGCACATGGTCGCGCTCGACCGTCCCGACGTGCTGGCCGACGCGGTCGCCGAGGTGGGCGCCGAGGCCGGCCGGACGAAGGAGCGCGCATGAGGCGGGTTCCGGCCGTCGCCCTGGCCGTCCTGCTGGCGGTGACGCTGTCGGGCTGCAAGGTGATGCAGCGGATCTCTGAGGGCGCGTACCGCAACGCCGTCACCGACGGGGTCGTGGACGAGCTGAAGATCCGCGGCATCGAGCTGCGGGAACGTCCGACCTGCAAGTCGCCGGCGGCCAACACCGACTCGGTGGTCCGGGTGAACTGCACGGCCCGCACGAAGACCGGCGAACCGGTCACGGTGGAGGGCTACACCTACGACGCCGACACCGACCATCCGCGCGAGTTCTACGTCGTCATGGTCGGCGCGCGGGAGGTGCTGCGCAAGAACTGCCTCGGCCTCGGCTGCGACTTCGGGGACCGCGGCCAGGTCCGCAGGGCAACGAATCCGCCTACGGGATGGAAAAACCCACCACCCAGTGCATACACCCCCGTACCGTCGGTGACGTAGCCGTTGTGAAGATAAGTCGCAAGAAGGCCCTGATTCTGGGGTCCGCCGCACTGCTCGTGCTCGTGGTGGCCGGTGGCGCCGCGTATCTGGCGCTGTCGGGCGGCAAGGAGCTGAAGTACAAGACCCAGGCCGCGCTGCGCAAGGCGCTGCCGGTGACCGCCGCCGCCGAACTGCACCAGCGGGGCGTCACCCTGGCGGCGCCGCTGAAGTGCGAGGATCTGACCGGCTGGACGAAGGAGCGGCTCCGCGTCTCCTGCTCCGGCAAGACCTCGGACAAGAAGCCGGTCGAGGTCCTCGGCAGCGGCGACAAGAAGACGGCCAAGACCTACTACACGATCCTCGTGGACGGCCGGCCGGTGGTGGAGAACGCGTCCTGCCTGGGCGCCGACTGCCACTCCCAGGAGGCCGGCGGCCGGGGGTGATGATCGCCACTCCGGCCGGGCGCCGTCAAGGCGGGTGAAGGGACGCCATACGATGCGATGAGCTGCGTTGTCGCAGCGCACCCGCATTCTCCCTGCATCCTCCTGGAGCGGCCATGACCGGCACCGGCGAGCCTTCGCGCGCCGCCGCGTCCCGCCGCGTGCCGCCGCGTCCGCTGCCGGTCGCGGTGGACACCATGGGCGGGGACCACGCCCCGGCAGAGATCATCGCGGGGGCGGTGGACGCGGTCCGCGAGCACGATGTCCGGCTCGTGCTGGTCGGGCAGGCGCCGCGGATCCGCCGCGAGCTGGACCGGTACGGCTATGTCGGGAAGATCCCGATCGTGCACGCGGACGAGGCGCTCGACATGGGCGAGGGCGCGCTCGCGAGCTGGCGCAAGCCCCGCTCGTCCATCGCGATCGCCTGCCACCTGATCCGGCAGGGCCGGGCGTCGGCGCTGGTGTCGGCGGGCAGCACCGCCGGGGTCGTCGCGACGTCGCGGCTGCGGCTGAAGGGCCAGCAGGGCGTGATGCGGCCGGCGATCGCGGTGACGCTCCCGACGCGTCCGAGCCCGACGATCCTGCTGGACGCGGGCGCCACCTCCGACGTCAAGCCGGAGACGCTCGTCCAGTTCGCGGCGCTCGGCACCGCGTACGCGCAGATCCTGCTCGGCCCGGACCGTCCGACCGTGGGGCTGCTCAACATCGGCGCCGAGCCGGGCAAAGGAAACAAGCTGACCAAGCGGGCCCACGAGCTGCTCGCCGGCGGCAGCCACGGCATCGAGTTCGCCGGCAACGTCGAGGGCCACGACCTGCTGAACGGACGCGTGGACGTCATCGTCACCGACGGCTTCACCGGCAACGTCGCGCTCAAGACGATGGAGGGGACGATCGGCGCCGCGTTCACCGAGATCCGCGACGCGATGACGGCGAGCCCGGCGGCGCGGATGGGCGCGCTCCTGCAGCGGCGCCGCCTCCAGGACCTCCGCGACCGGCTCGACCCCGACACCTACGGCGGCGGCGTCCTGCTCGGCCTGAACGGGACGGTCGTCATCGCGCACGGCGCGTCCCGCGCCCGCGCCATCACCTCCGCCTGCGAGCTGGCGCACCGGCTGGCGGCGGGGCGGATCGTCGAGCGGATCCGGGAGCAGGTCGCGGCGACCCGCACGTCCCGGTTCGGCCGCTGGACGCACGGCGACCGCGACAGCACCGAGGGGGCGGCGAAGCCCGCGGAGGCGCCGCCACCGCCCAGGGAGCCCGCCGGCGACACCGTCCCCGACCGCAAAGAGCCGCCCGCCTAGCCGCGGGCGCCGCGAAAACCGGGTCCGGGTGCGGGCGCGGCGCCGATAACCTTGGGACATGCCCGATCCGCAACTCGTACTCGCCGCCCAGGTCCAGGCCGCGCTCGGCGCAGCCTTCGGACCGTCGTACGCGGACGCCGACCCGGTCATCCGGCCGTCGCAGTTCGCCGACCTTCAGGCCAACGTGGCGCTGCCGCTGGCCAAGAAGCTGGGCCGCAGGCCGCGAGACGTGGCCGACGAGATCGTGGCGAACCTCGACACCGCCGGCGTCGTGTCGGACGTGCAGGTCAGCGGGCCGGGCTTCATCAACCTGACGCTCAGCGACACGTGGATCGCGGCCGAGGCGCAGCGGGCCCTGGAGGACGAGCGGCTCGCCGTCCCGACCGTCGACAAGCCGCAGAAGGTCGTCGTCGAGTACTCCTCGCCGAACGTGGCGAAGGAGATGCACGTCGGCCACCTGCGGACCACGATCGTCGGCGACGCGATCGCGCGGATCCTGGCGTTCCTCGGCCACGACGTCGTCCGGGACAACCACGTCGGCGACTGGGGCACCCCGTTCGGCATGCTGATCGAGCACCTGCTCGACCTCGGCGAGGACGCCGCCGCGCGGGGCGACTCGTCCGTCAGCGACCTGACCGCGTTCTACCAGGCGGCGCGGGAGAAGTTCGACGGCGACGAGGTGTTCGCCGATCGGTCCCGGAGCCGGGTCGTCGCGCTCCAGGCGGGCGACGCCGAGACGCTGCGGCTGTGGAACGTCCTCGTGGACGTGTCCAAGCAGTACTTCAACGCCGTCTACGGGCGGCTCGGCGTCACGCTCACCGACGACGACATCAAGGGCGAGAGCTTCTACAACGACCTGCTCGCCCCGACCGTCCAGGAGCTGGAGGACAAGGGCATCGCGGTGATCAGCGACGGGGCGCTGTGCGCGTTCCCGCCCGGCTTCAAGGGCCGCGAGGGCGAGCCGCTGCCGGTGATCATCCGCAAGAGCGACGGCGGCTACAACTACTCGACCACCGACCTCGCCACGATCCGGTACCGCGTCGACACCGAGCACATCGACCGCATGGTCTACGTGGTCGGCACGACGCAGGCCCTGCACTTCGACATGGTGTTCGCCGTCGCCCGGATGGCCGGCTGGCTCGGCGACGACGTCAAGGCCGAGCACGCCCAGATCGGCAACGTCCTCGGCACCGACGGGAAACTTCTCCGGACCCGGGCGGGCCGCACCGTCAAGCTCGCCGAACTCCTGGACGAGGCCATCGACCGCGCCGGTACCGTGTTCGACGAGATCCAGCACGACGAGCCGTTCGACGACGCCACGCGGGCATCGATCGTCCGGGACGTGGGCATGGGCGCGGTCAAGTACGCCGACCTCTCGGTGGCCCGCGACAGCGAGTACACCTTCGACCTCGACCGGATGATCTCGTTCAACGGCAAGACGGGCCCGTACCTGCAGTACGCGGCGGCCCGGATCCGGTCGATCTTCCGCAAGGGCGGCGTCGCCGTCGCGGACGCGACCGGCCCGATCACGCTGGGCCACCCCGCCGAGCGGGCGCTCGCGCTCGAACTGCTCAGCTTCGGCGCCGTCCTGAAGCAGGCCGGCGACACCACCGAACCGCACCGCCTGGCGTCCTACGTCTACGCGGTAGCGGACGCCTACACCACGTTCTACGAGAACTGCCCGGTCCTGAAGGCCCCCGACGAGGAGACAAAGGCGTCCCGCCTGGCCCTCTGCGCCGCAACCCTGCGCACCCTGGAAACCGGCCTGCACCTCCTCGGCGTCCCCACCCCGGAACGCATGTGAGGCTCAGTTCTGGGCTGCGGCGGCGACGCCCGCTCTTTCCCGGGTGATCTGTTCGCGGACGGCGGGGACGACCTCCAGGGCGAAGATCGGGAGGTTTTCCGGGTCGCCGGCGTAGAGGAACGAGTCGATGCCGTGGCCGATGGCCAGTTCGGTCAGTTCGTAGATCCACTGGCGGGGCGGGCCGTGCAGGAAGCCGCGCGAGTCCGTCCCGTCCAGGGCGCCTTCGAGGACGTAGACGCGGCGGATCTCGGCCGGGTCGCGGCCGGACCGTGCTGCGGCGTCGTCCAGGCGGCGCTGGCCCTCGGCGAGCCGCTTCGGCGGGACGAGGGACGATGGTGCGATCCAGCCGTCGGCGACGCGGCCGGCGAGGTCGAGGCCGCGCGGCCCGGTGACGCCGAGCCAGATGCCGATCTGGTGCGCGGGCATCGGTCCGGCCTGCGCGGTCGCGAACCGGTAGTGCTCGCCCTGGAACCGGAGCCCGCTCTGGTCGCTCCAGTGCAGCCGGATGACCTGCACGGCCTCCTCAAGGGCGCGCCGCGCCGCCGCTCCGCCGAGGCGTGCGCCGCCGTAGGCGTCGATGGCGTCCGGGACGGCGCCCGCGCCGAGGCCGAGTTCGACGCGGCCGCCGCTGAGCCGGTCCATGGTCGCGATCGCCTTGGCGAGCGCGGCGGGCGGGCGCAGCGGCAGGCACGCCACGGCCGGCAGCGCCCGGATCCGGGTCGTGCCGGCCAGCACCGCCGCCAGCAGCGTCAGCGCGTCGGCGGTGTCGCGCCGGTACGGCTGGTCGCGGACGCCGAGGAGGTCGAGCCCGAACCGGTCCGCGTCCTGCGCGGTGCGCATCAGCGGGGCGGCCGAGTCCGGGGCGAGGCAGACGCCGAACCGGAGCGGCCCGCGCGTCCGGGGCGCCGGCGTCACTGCAGGTAGCCTTCGACCTCGTCCGGCGGCCGGACGCCCGCCGCCGCGTCCGGGTCCTCGCCGGCCTCCCGCCGGGCCCGGCGGCGGCGCAGCAGGTCCCAGCACTGGTCGAGGGCGACCTCCAGCTCCGCCAGCCGCCGGCGCTCCTCCTCGCGGCCGAGCTCGTCGCGCTGCAGCTTCTCGCGGAGCCGCTGCTCCTCGCCGACGTACTCGTCGATGCGCCCCAGGATGTCCTTCTCGTCCATCGGCTCTCAGCGCTCGCGGCCGGCGTTGGTGAGCCCGCCGAGGAATCCGCCCTCGGTCCGCGTCGAGTGCTGGAACGGGCTCGTCTTCGGCTCGACCATCGGGGACGCGGGCGGCGCGGTCGCGGCGGCCGTCCCCGCCTCCGCCGAGGCGCGGCGCGCGGGCGACCGCCGGGTCGTGGCGGACGTCCGCGACGATCCGGTCTTGCCGCTCGCGGACGTCCGCGAGCGGGTCGTCGTCGACTTCTTGGCCGTGCTGGACGGCTTCGACTTCGCCGTGCTCGACGACTTGGTCGTCCTGGCCGTGGTCGTCGGCTTCGAACGGCTCGACGCCGCCGAGGTCGACTTGCGGGACGACGTGCCGGACTTCGAGGTGCTCTTCGAAGTGCTGGCCTTCGACGTGCTCGACTTGGACGGCGTGCTCTTCTTCGCCGTGCCGCTGCTCTTGGCGTTCGACTTCGCCGTGGTGGTGATGACCTTCGCCGCCGCGTCCATCGCCTTCGCGGCGTCGGACATGGCCTTGGTCGCGCTGGTCATCGCCTTGGTCATCGCCGTCATGGCCTTGGCCGACGAGTTCGCCTTGGTCGCCACCGACTTCATCTGCGTCGCGGCGGTCTTGGCCTGGCTCGCGGCCTTGGTGACGCGGGTCGCGGCGGCCGTCGACGTCTTGCTGGACGCCGCCGGCTTCTTCGCCGCGCCGTTCTTCGTCCCCGTCGACTTACTCGTGGTCGACTTCGAGGACGAGCTCGCCGCCGACGTGCGCTTGGCCGCCGGCTTCTTGGTCGTGGACTTGCCCGTGGTGGACTTGGTCGCTGATGTGCTCTTCGTACGGCCGGCCGTCCCTCGGCTCGTCGTCGTACGCGATGCTGTCTTGGTAGGCACTGATCTCCCCCCAGTGATGATCAGTTACGGGGAGATCTATTCCACACTTTGTGACGCTCTACACACGGTGCGTCAAATCGACTTAGACGCCCACGGGGTGCCAGACGGTCTTGGTCTCCAGGAATGCCGTCATTCGGGCGGTTCCGGGCTCGTCCCGCCAGTCGGTCTCCTCGAGGCGGAGGACGCGCTTCAGGTTCCCGGCGGCCTTCTCCTCCAGCTCCTGGACCAGGCCGTCCGGGACGCCGGCGAGGTCGATGGCGTTGACGTCCATGTGCGTGGCCAGCCACGGCGCGATCTCCGCGCGGCGCCCGGTGAGGATGTTGATCACTCCGCCGGGCAGGTCGGACGTGGCCAGCACCTCGGCGAGCGTGATGGACGGCAGCGGCGCCGGTTCGGACGCGACCACCACGACGGTGTTGCCCGACACGATCGCGGGCGCCACGACCGACACCAGCCCGAGCAGCGGCGAGTCGGGCGCGACGACCGCGACGACACCGGCCGGTTCGGGTGTGGAGAAGTTGAAGAACGGCCCGGACACGGGGTTCGCGGCGCCGGCGACGGCGCTCAGCTTGTCGGCCCAGCCCGCGTACCAGACCCAGCGGTCGATGGCCGCGTCCACCTCGGCACCGGCCCCGCTCTTGGACGCGCCCGCCTGGCGCAGCTCGTCCACGAACTGGTCGCGGCGCCCCTCCAGCATCTCGGCGACCCGGTACAGGATCTGCCCGCGGTTGTAGGCGGTGCGCCCCGACCAGCCGGGGAACGCCTTCCGCGCGGCGACGACCGCGTCCCGCGCGTCCTTGCGGGACGCGTGCGAGGCGTTGGCGACGAAACGGCCCTTGGCGTCAGTGACCACGTACGACCTGCCGGATTCCGATCGGGGGAACGCGCCGCCGATGAACAGCTTGTAGGTCTTGCGGACCGCGAGACGGTCAGGCATTGAGGTAGGCCTCCAGTCCGTGGCGTCCGCCCTCGCGGCCGAACCCCGATTCCTTGTAGCCGCCGAACGGGGAGGCCGGGTCGAACTTGTTGAACGTGTTGGCCCACACGACCCCGGCGCGCAGCCGCTGCGCCGTCCAGAGGATCTGCGAGCCCTTCTCGGTCCAGATGCCCGCCGACAGCCCGTACGGGGTGTTGTTAACCTTGGTGACCGCTTCGTCCGGGGTGCGGAACGTCAGCACCGACAGGACGGGCCCGAAGATCTCCTCGCGCGCGATCCGGTGCGACTGGGCGACCCCGGTGAAGATCGTCGGCGCGAACCAGAAGCCCTGGGACGGCAGGTCGCAGGGCGGCGACCAGCGCTCGGCGCCCTCCTGCTCGCCGGCCTCCGACAGCTCCTTGATCTTGGCGAGCTGCGCGGCGGAGTTGATCGCGCCGACGTCGGTGTTCTTGTCGAGCGGGTCACCGACCCGCAACGTGGCCATCCGCGCCTTCAGCCGCTCCAGCACCTCGTCCGCGACCGACTCCTGGACGAGGAGCCGGGAGCCCGCGCAGCACACGTGCCCCTGGTTGAAGAAGATCCCGTTGACGATGCCCTCGACGGCCTGGTCGAGCGCCGCGTCCTCGTAGACGATGTTGGCGGCCTTCCCGCCGAGTTCGAGGGTGAGCTTCTTGTCGGTTCCGGCGAGGGTGCGGGCGATCTGCCGTCCGACCTCGGTGGATCCGGTGAAGGCGACCTTGTCGATCCCCTCATGCGCGACGAGCGCGCGGCCCGTCTCCCCGGCACCGGTGATGATGTTGACGACGCCGGGCGGCAGCTCGGCCTGCCGGCAGATTTCGGCGAACAGCAGCGCGGTCAGCGGCGTCGTCTCGGCGGGCTTGAGGACGACGGTGTTGCCGCAGGCCAGCGCCGGGGCGATCTTCCAGGCCAGCATGAGCAGCGGGAAGTTCCACGGGATCACCTGACCGGCGACGCCCACCGGCTTCGGGTCGGGCCCGAACCCGGCATAGGGGAGCTTGTCGGCCCATCCGGCGTAGTAGAAGAACCAGGCGGCGACCAGCGGGACATCGACGTCCCGCGACTCGCGGATCGGCTTGCCGTTGTCGATCGACTCCAGCACCGCCAGTTCCCGCGACCGCTCCTGGATGATCCGGGCGATCCGGTACAGGTACTTGGCGCGCTCGCGGCCGGGCATCGGCCCCCACACCTTGTCGAACGCGGTGCGCGCGGCCTTGACGGCCCGGTCGACGTCGCCCTCGTCGGCGCACGCGATGTCGGCGAGGACACTCTCGTCCGCCGGGTTGATGGACTTGAACGGCTCGCCGTGCCCGTCGGTGAACTCGCCGTTGACGAACAGCCCGTAGGAGGCGCGGATGTCGACGACCGCCCGCGACTCGGGCGCCGGCGCGTACTCGAAAACCATGATCCTCAGTCCAGCGTGAAGTAGTCGGGACCGGAGTAGACGCCGGTGGTGAGCTTGCGTCGCTGCATCAGCAGATCGTTCAGCACACTGGACGCGCCGAGCCGGAACCACTGGGGCGTCAGCCAGTCCGGGCCGGCGGTCTCGTTCACCAGCACCAGGTACTTGATCGCGTCCTTGGTCGTCCGGATGCCGCCGGCCGGCTTCACGCCGACCTGCCGTCCGGTGGCCATTCGGTAGTCGCGGACGGCCTCCAGCATCACCAGCGTGACCGGCAGCGTCGCCGCCGGCGACACCTTCCCGGTGGACGTCTTGATGAAGTCGGCCCCGGCCCGCATCGCCAGCCAGGAAGCCCGCCGGACGTTGTCGTAGGTGGCCAGCTCGCCGGTCTCCAGGATCACCTTGAGGTGCGCGTCCCCGCAGGCGTCCTTGACCGCGACGATCTCGTCGAACACCTTGCCGTAGTCGCCGGCCAGGAACGCGCCCCGGTCGATCACCATGTCGATCTCAGCCGCGCCGGCCGCCACCGCCGCCTTCGTGTCGGCGAGCTTGGCCTCCATGGGTGCCCGCCCGGACGGGAACGCCGTGGCCACGCTCGCGACCCCGATGCCCGTCCCCTTCAGGGCCTGGACGGCGACGTCCACCATGTCCGAGTAGACGCACACCGCCGCAACCTGGGGGACGGACGCGTCCGCCGGATCGGGCTGGGCGGCCTTGGCGCACAGCGCCCGCACCTTCCCGGGCGTGTCCGCGCCCTCCAGCGTGGTCAGGTCCACCATCGAGATCGCGAGGTCGATCGCCTCGGCCTTCGCCGTCGTCTTGATCGACCGGGTGGCCAGCCGCGCGGCCCGCTCCTCGGCGCCCACCCGGTCCACGCCGGGGAGGCCGTGCAGGAAGGCGCGCAGCTCGGCAGCGCCGTTCAGAGTCTCCGTTGACACTCCCACAGCATCGCCGAACTACGTCCCCGGCACAAAACAGACACCTAACGAAGCGGTGTCGTCGTCCAGTCCTTGGGGTCTTTGCCGATCACCGTGATGCGCCTGAACAGGCCGGTCACCCCGCCGCTGGCCTGAAGCCTCTGCAACGGCTCGCCTCTTGCGTCAATGCTGATGTCGAACCCGCGCACCCCGAACACGTGCAGGGACTGCGCCTTCGAGGACGGCACCCGGCCGGCCGTGGGACCCGGATGCGGCAACCGCGTGTCGAACGCCGGATGCCCGTCGATGGTCGTGTTGGGCTTGAAGCGGTTCTTGACCGTTTCGCTGGCCGGGCTCAGCGCGACTCTCAACTCGCCGTCGCCGTCCGATGCGCCGAGGGCGAACAAGACGTCCGGGCCCCCACCCAGCCACACACGCCCGAGTTCAAGCCCCGCCGGCAAACCGGTCACCCGCACCGGGAACGCCATCGGCTTTTCCCCGCCGAACTCGACCCCGGCCGCAATGCGGCGGACCGTCTCGACGTCCGCGACACCGCGGTCACTGATCGACAGCAGCGCCCAGGTCTTCGGCCGGTACTCCCACCGGAACTCCGCCGGGACCTGCTGCGACCCGGGACCACCCGGCTTGATCGACCAGTAGGCGGGACGCCCGTTCACCGGCGCCGCCTTCGTCAGGTGCCCCTTCCGCGCACCCGGCAGCATCGGGACGCCCGGCCGGATCCCAGCGGGATACAGGGTCAGCGTGATGGACAGGTTCCCTGGCCCGCGCCCGGCGTTCACCTTGTAGGTGGAGAGCCGACCATCCTCCTGCGTGACCCGCGTCCGCGCGAACCCGGCGGGCAGCCAGCCGAACGCGGCCTTCTCGATCAGCGGCGTCCCATACCTGGACGGCGGCTCCACCACCTTGCTCGGACGTTCCTCGGACGGCGAAGGCAGCACCACAACCCCGGCCACGGCGACGCTGACCCCGGCCACGACGGCGACCGCCGCCTTCCTCGTCCGCTTGATTCGCCGTCCCTTGGCCACCGCCGCCGCGACGTCCACGGCCGGTGCCGGAGCAGGGACGTTCGCGATGCGCTCCAGCCGCTCCTTGAGATCGTTCATGCCAGCCTCTCCCCCTCCACCATCGGCCCCAGCGCGCGCCGCAGCGCGTCGAGGCCCCGCGCGGTCTGGCTTTTGACCGTCCCGGTGGAGCAGTTCAGGACGTCGGCCGTCTGCTCGATGGACAGGTCGCAGTAGAACCGCAGGACCACGGCGGCCCGCTGCCTCGGCGGCAGTGCGGCGAGCGCCACCCGCAGATCGACACCGCCCGCGTGGTCGGGCGGCTCGACGGCCGCGTCCGGCATCCGCTCAACGACCCGGACCCGCTGCCGCCACCCGCCCCGCTGCTCGGCCAGGAACACCCTGACCAGCACCGTCCGCGCGTACCCGTCGACGTTGTCGGCCGCCGACGCCCGCCGCCAGTGCACGTAGAGGCGCGTGATCGCGGACTGGACGAGGTCGTCCGCCCGATGCCAGTCCTGGCACAGCAGATACGCGACCCGCCGTAACCAGGCGATCCGGGCCGTCACGTAGGCGGTGAACTCTTCGTCACGGCCCGCCATCCGCACACTCCTCACCTGCTCCACACCCACCTGATGCGCCCGCCGCCCCAAAAGGTTGCACGCGTTCGCCGCCGGGTACACCGTTCGGCGCTCTCATGCGTCTCACCAGGGACGATGTAGGAGGCGCAATGGGATTCGGGTTCCGCGTGGGCGTGCCGGGGATGAGCGTGCGCGTGTCGAGCCGAGGCGTACGGACGTCCGTCGGCCCCCGCGCCGCCCGCATCCATATGGGCGGCGGTCGTAGGACGACGGTCTCCAGCGGCATGGGCCCGTTCTTCGCCTCGACCTCCGTCGGCGGCTCCCGGCGCAGGTCAACGGCAAAACGTCCCACGCGTCCCCGCAACATCGGCCCCACCCCGGCCCAACTCGAACGGGCCCGGCGCCAGGCCGAGCGCGCCGAGCAGGAGGCCCAGCGGGACGCGGCGATAGCGCACCTCGAAGAACTCCGCCGCCAAACGACAAGCGTCCACCTGCAGACCTTCCCGCAGGCGCAACCACCCTTCGTGCCGCAACCACCGCAACTCGCGCTCCCTTGGGCCCTCGCGGAGGCGCAGGCATTCCACCTGGCCGGCATCGGCCGCTTCGCCCGCGCCGACCGAGCCACTGCCCGCCACGCCGCCGAACAGGACGCACCCGCCTACCTGGCCGCCGAGCAGGCACGCCTGAGCGACGTCCACCGGCAGTTGCACGCGGCCGCCGAAGACTGGTGGCGGGCCCTCACCAACAACGACGAGGACACCGTCTGCGAAGCGGTCAACACAGCCTTCTCCGACAATCCAGCCGCCGGCAGCGCGGTCGGACTCGACGGCACGGTCCTGTCAATCGTGATGCGCCAACCCGACCTGGACGATCTCCCCACCCAGACGCCGGGCCTGACACCGTCCGGCCGTCCAACCCTCAAAACGATGACCAAACGCGACCGGCTCCTCTGGTGGCTCACGTCCATGGGCTCCAACGTCGTCGCCACCCTCAACGAGGCATTCGCCACCGCGCCCGGCATCACCGCGATCGACCTAGCCGTCCTGACCCGAATGCCCGACACACAGCGCCTCGGAATCGTCGCCTACGGCCAGTGGACGCGCCAGGCCGTCCAACGCACACCCTGGAGCCGCCCCGAGGACGCACTCCGCTTCCTAGACATCGCCGAGGACGTCGACTGCTCGGTGCGCACGACCGCATCCGGCAACCTCTCCACGTCGGTCAAGCCCCTCGACACCACCAAGATCCCCGGCTTGGAGGCCCTCCTGGCCCAGATAGAGGACGTCCCAGAAGCACCACCGGAACCCACCACCCCGCCACCGTCCGACCCGTACGCCCTGAAGTCGTTCGCCGAGTGGAAGCAGACAACCGCTCCCGCGCCACCCTCCCAGCCCCAACCCGCCGCGCCCGCAAACTCCTTCCGGCCCGCGCCTCAACCGCAGCCCGCTGCACCTGCGCATTCCTTCAACGCGCCGCCCCCGCAACCCACACCACCGCAGCACGCGGCACCGGTGCATCCGTCCAACACACCGCCCGCACAATCCGCGGCCCCGCACTCCGGCGCACCACAGCCAGCCATGATGCAGGGGACGGTGCCACAGGTCGCCGCTCATGATGACCTGTCACCAGGGCAAACGCTCGTCCTCCCCGACGAAGCGCTGCAAGGGCTCCTGATCGCGTTCGCATTCACGGGGGCGGACGCCGACCTGACGCTCCTCCTGCTCGACGACTCGGGCAAGGTACGCGGCGACGAGGATTTCGTCTTCTACCACCAGCCGACAGCGGCCGGAGGGGCGGCGCGGCTGCTCGGGAAGCAGCCCGAGGGCCAGGTGATGACCGAGCGGGCCGGCCTGCACCTGTCCGCATTGCCGGAGGACGTTCACCGGGTCGCGGTCTCCATCAACATGGACGTCGACACCGGCCTGACCTGCGCCGCCCTCACCTACGCGGCGCTGCACATGCGCTGCATCACCGGCACAACCTGGACGTTCCGCCCACCACCAGACCCGTCCATTTCCGCGATGCTGATGGCCGAGTTCTACCGCCACACCGTGAACGGCCACCCCGCCTGGAAGCTCCGAGCCCTAGGCCAAGGCTGGTCAGACGGCCTAGGCGGCCTAGCCCGCGCCCACGGCGTCGACGTGACCTGACCCACCGACACTGGGACGTCCCTGAAGGAAAGCGTCACCCGCCTTGGCGACGTTTGCCGGTGAACCTGAAGAAGACCGTGCCCGCCGAAAAGATCAACACGACCACTCCGACGGTGATGAGAATCTGGACGAGCGCCGGGCCCACTGATGGCATTGAGCTTCCTCTCTCGGCTGGCTCCTCAGCCCTGAGCCAGTAGGAGCCTACGTACGCGCGCTTGCGGCGTCCACGTTGGCGGAACTGCATGAAGCCGCGCTCACTGGCGCCCGTGCCGTCCGAGCGCTTACAGGATTCGCATCACAGTCGTCGTCGCCAGGTCAGCTCCACTCCCGGTGCGGGAACAAGCGGTGTTTGAGGACGAGGTCCAGAGCTGCGGCCGCCGCCTTGACGTCGCCGCAGGGACACACGAACCCGTCCCGCCCATCACCGGCCTCGAAGTATCCCCACCTCCCACCCGGCAAGGCCCGCACCGTGACGACAGCGCCGATGTCCATGACGTGCCCGCTGGCGTACACCCACAACAACGGCACCGGAAACCGGAACTCGCGCCGGTCGTACAGCCCGACGCACCGCCACCCGAGCGGCAGCAGCGCGACCCGCAGAACCTCCAGCCGCCGCACCGCCGCCTCATGGCCGACCAGCGTCCGCGCCTCCAGAACCAGCCGCCACCGGCCGACCGCCCGCACCAGCCCGTTCGTCACAGCGCACCACTCCCGTACATGAGGTGCTCGACCTGCTGACGACTGAACCGGCGGACGCCACCGAGCGTGCGAATGGACGCCAGCTTCCCGCCATCGGCCCAGCGCGTGACGGTCTTGGGATCAACCCGGAACATCGTCGCCACATCGCCAGGCGTCAAAAGCTGCCCGGCACCGAAGTCCCACCCATCGACGATCAGCGGCTCGCGGCTGCTCACCGGGGGTTTCTCCCTCGGCGACGCCGATGTCGGCGGGCGGACGGCCCACTCGGCGAAGACGGTCTTGCCGCCCGCCACGTCGCGCAGCGTGCCCCAGCGGGAGACCAGCTCGCCGACGATCACCAGCCCGCGGCCGCCCAACGCGTCCGGGCCGGAGGAACGCGATACCGGAAGCGTCCCGTCGCCGTCCCAGACCTTCACCACGTGCACCTCACCGTCCGAGCAGGCGTCCACCCGGATCTCCTCGGTCCGCGCGTGCCGGATCGCGTTGGTCACCAGCTCCGACACCACCACCCGCACGTGATAGCCGTCGACAGGCCATTCGGCCGCGATCTCCGCGACATAGTCCCGCGCCACCTTGATCATTTCGAAATCCGGCTTGAACGCGAGCATCTCACTCCCTCCGTACGCGTTTTCCGGTCATAGCGTGACGGCCCGCGCTAGGGTTAAATGCGTTCAACCAGGCAATCTGTACTCGAAGGATCATGAATGGGCGCTCGGAATGATCTGGACCCAGACGGTGATCACTGGCATTGGCTAGCCTCTGACCTGCGCGTATGGCGCATTGAACGGAATATGACGCAGACCGACGTGGGCAAGATCCTCGGCGTCACAAAAACTCAAGTTTCGAACTGGGAATCGGCTCGCGAGAATCTACCCTTGAAGCACGCCGAAACTTTGGACCGAGTTTGGCGTACATATGGGCATTTCACCCGACTTCGCCGTCTGGCGGAACAGGCGCACGACCCGGGTTGGTGGGCCCAGTACACGCCGATCGAGGCGCAGGCATCCCGCATCTGCTATTGGGCTCTCGCGATCATCCCCGGATTGCTCCAGACGCCGGACTACGCCCGGGCTCTCCTGGAGGACGGCCAGATCATCGAGGACGTGGAGGCCACGGCCGAAGCTCGCATGGCCCGGCAAGAGGTACTGAGCCGGGACAAGCCACCCGAGCTACGGGCACTGCTCAACGAGTCGGCACTCGACCAGCCTGTCGGCGGCCCGGAGGTCATGAGAGAACAACTCGCCCACCTCATCACGCTCAGCCACCGGCGCAACGTAATCCTGCGCGTCGTACGCCGCAGCGTCGGCGCCCACATCGGCCTCGACGGCTCGTTCGCAATCCTCGATGGGCCAAAGGATTCCGCGGCCTACATGGATGCCAACACTGGTGGCAGACTGACCCAAGACCCGACAAGGCTGGACGACCTCCATTGGCGCTTCGGCCTCATCGGCTCCGAAGCGTTGTCCGCGTCCGCCTCACGTGCTCACATCGCACAGATCATGGAGGCCATGCAATGATCGAGTGGCGCAAGTCCAGCCGCAGCAACGCATCCGGTGAGGAGTGCGTGGAGGTCGCGGCACTCCCCGACGGGCGCGGCATCAGGGACAGCAAGGCCCCCGACGCCGGCCACCTGACCCTCACCACCACCGGCTTCACCCAACTCCTCACCCACATCAAACAGGACCAGTCGGCTGCATGACGTGAGCTGGTGCCAGAGGGTCTGCTCACCGGCGAACCTCGAGGAGGAAGGGCCATGAGCAAGACTGAAGCGTCCCAGCTTTGCCTTGAGTTCCAGTTGCTCCTGGCACCGGGGACCACGGTTGCAGACGTCCACGCCCACGGCCAGCGGGTGATGGAGGAGCTTCTCCATCTTGAGGACTGCAACAGCGACTTCACCGACTCGGCCGTCAGTACCAATGCGGAGACGAGCACCATCACCGTCGAACTGCTGGTCCTCGACACGGCGGACCCCACCACCGCCCTACGACGCGCTCTGGACCTCATCCGCACGGCCGCACATGCCGCCGGCGGCGCTACCCCTGACTGGCCAACCGTGAGCGAGATGCCGGTCCAGGTCCAGTTCGCGAAGGCCCAAGAGCTCACCTCGGCCTGACACCAGCCTGGATCCACCGGGTGTTCTAGGCGACCAGTGGTTGTGTCCTCAGCATTTTCAGGCCCGTTTGGCATGCCGTTCACGATTGCGCGGTTTGTCCCCAGCATCCGACGAAAGTCGGGGGTCGTCTCACTCGGGTCGTAGCCACGGCAGTCTTGCGGCCGATGCTGCGTTCGTCCCGCCGGGTCCACTCTTGAGGCCCGTCGAACGAGGAGGACGCGTGCCTTACGGTTATCTGATCAGTACGGTGCTTGCCGCGGGTGGTACGGCGATCGCGTTGGCTCCGCCGCGCAGGCCGCGTCGGCTGATCGGGCTTGGGTTCCGGATCAGCACGGTGCCGAACGAGGTGCCGTTTCTGGTGTTCCTCCTGGTGTTTGCCTCGACGCTGCTCGCCGCGGGGCAGCGGGATCTGGGGTCGCCGAGTGCAAAGGCCGTGCTCGTGCTCGCCCTTCTGACCGTGCTGGGTCTCACGGTCGTCGTCCGGCGACAGGTGGCGGCCGGGTCGGCGCTGGAGGACGCACTGCGCGACGGGCTGGGCGCCGGGTGGCACGCGTCGGTGGACCGGCTTCCGTACGGGCGCATCCTTCTCGGTGTGCACGTCCGGCGGCGGGACGTGAGCGGATCGCCGACCTGCGTTACGGTGATGACCGACGCAACCGGCTGGACGTCTACCGCCACCGCTCCGCTCCCGAGGGCGGGCCCACGCTGGTCTACTTCCACGGCGGCGGCTATTTCAGCGGGCGGAAGAACCGCGAGGCCCGTCCGCTGCTCTATCGGCTGGCGAGCCAGGGGTGGGTCTGCGTCAGCGCGAACTACCGGCTGCGGCCGGACGCCGGTTTCATCGACCACCTGACCGACGCCAAGCGGGTCATCGCCTGGACGCGTGAGCACGGCCACGAGTACGGCTCAGACACTGACACGCTGGTCATGGCGGGCAGTTCGGCTGGTGCCCATCTGACTTCGCTGTGCGCGCTAACGCAGAACGACCCCGCCTACCAGCCGGGCTTCGAGTCCGCCGACACGTCCATCGCCGCCGCCGTCTGCCTGTACGGATACTTCGGCGACTACTACGGGCACGATGAAGGGTCCGGTTCTTCGCCGCTCGCGCACGTGCGTGCCGATGCGCCTCCGTTTTTCATCGTGCACGGCGACGCCGACACCCTCGTCCCCGTGCGGGAGGCACGTCACTTTGCCGGTGTCTTGCGCGGTGTCTCCGATGCTCCGGTGGTGTACGCCGAACTGCCCGGTGCGCAGCACGCCTTCGACCTGTTCCACTCGCTGCGTTTCGACCGGGTCGTGTACGCCGTCGAGTCCTTCGCGGCCTGGGTCAGGTGCAGCCCGGAAGCAGCCGCCGACCGCGTAGCGGATATCGCGGGTGAGTCGATGCCCCCGGTCAGCGCGGGGTGAGTCTGAGGGTGGTGTCCCTGGGTCCGGGCTGCGTCATCGGCTCAGCCCAGGGTGTGCTGCCGTACTTGGTCATGTAGGCGGCGTCGACTTGCTCGTTCACCGCAGGGTCGGCCTCATCGACGAACGCTACGTCCTTGGTCGTGCCGTTTGCGCGGACCTGGCCCAGGTGAGTGGTCTCGGCGGTCCGGTACCAGTGGCCTCCGGGACCATTGGCTGAGCGGACGTACATCTCGTCACCGCTGCGGACGATCCAGATCGTGGTCGGGCTCCGTAGCGATCCGTCGTTCCTTTCCGGCGCGATCTGGATCTCCTGGGCGTCACCGAGGTCGGTCAGGTCATCACTGCTCCATGTGGACATACCGGTGCCATGCCCGGCGAGCCGTCCGATACGAGGCGCATTGCGCGGAATTGACGACGGCGTCGGCGTGACCTGACCTGCGTCTTCGTCTTATCGCATTGACATCGAGTTCTATCTGGACTCCGGGTCGGGGGTGTCGCCGTACATGCCGCTCGTCCGGCAGGTGCGGCATGCGCTGCGGCTCGATCTGCTGCGGGTCGGGGATCAGCTGCCCACGGTCAAGGACGTGGTGGCGCGGCTCGCGATCAACCCGAACACCTCCTCAAGGCGTACCGGGAGCTGGAGCACGAGGGGCTCGTCGCGCCGCGTCCGGGCATCGGGACCTTCGTGACGCGGTCGCTGGCCGGCGAGTCGCTCGCCGCGCACGGCCCGCTGCGCAAGGAGCTGGAGCGCTGGCTCGCGAAAGCGCGCATGGCCGGGCTGGACGACGAGAGCATCGAGGCCCTGTTCATGACGACCTTTCGGTCCGCCGGTCAGGAGCACATAGCGTGAGCGCCGTCCTGCAGGCCGAGGGCCTGGGCAAGAAGTATGGGAAGCGGTGGGCGCTGGAGGACTGCACGCTCGACATCCCGGCGGGACGCGTCGTCGGGCTCGTCGGGCCGAACGGGGCCGGGAAGACGACGCTGCTGAACCTGGCCGTGGGGCAGATCCAGCCGACGGCCGGCAGCATCCGGGTGCTCGGCGGCTCCCCCGCGAGCGGGCCCGAGCAGCTCGCGAAGACCGGGTACGTCGCGCAGGACACCCCGACGTACGCCCGGCTCAGCATCGCCGATCAAGCTGGGTGCGCGGCTCAACCCCGGGTGGGACGACGCGATCGCGCGCGAGCGCATTGAGCGGCTGGGGCTGGATCCCGCGCAGCGGGCCGGGAAGCTGTCCGGCGGGCAGCGCGCCCAACTCGCCCTAACGCTGGGCACCGCCAAGCGGCCCGAGGCGCTGATCCTGGACGAGCCCGTCACCGCCCTCGACCCGCTGGCACGGCGCGAGTTCCTGCAGCGCCTCATGGAGGCCGTGGCGGAGCATTCGCTGAGCGTCGTCCTCTCGTCCCACCCGGTGTCCGACCTTGAGCGGACCTGCGACTACCTGATCGTGCTGGTGAAGTCGCGCGTCCGGATCTCCGGGGACGTCGACGACCTGCTCGCCACCCACCACCGGCTGACCGGGCCGCGCAAGGACGCGCTGCCGGACGGCCAGCATGTCGTGTCCGTAAGCCACACCGACCGGCAGAGCACCTTCGTCGTCCGGACGGACGGCCCGATCCACGACCCCGCCTGGACGGTCGGCCGGCACGGGCTGGAAGACCTCGTCCTCGCCTACATGGCCCCGGCTCCGTCCCGTCCCACGCTGGAGGCGATCCGATGACCTGGCTGACGCTCCGCCAGTTCCGTGCCCAGGCCGCGGTGGTGTTCGCCGGGCTCACCGTCACCGGCCCCGGCCTGGCCGACGACTACAACAGCGGGCTCGCGTCCTGCACGGCCCAGGACGACTGCGACGGGTTCGCCGCGCGGTTCTTCAGCGCGCTGGCCATCTTCGTGGTGTTCCTCCCCGGCATCATCGGCATCTTCTGGGGCGCGCCGCTCATCGGCGTCTTCGTCCGCCGCACGCTGCCCGCCATGGCGATCACCCTGGCCGTGTTCGTCGCCGTCCAGATCGCGGTGCCGCTGCTGATCCGCCCGCACCTCGTCCCGCCCGTGACCAGGACCGTAGCGATCAGGTCCGACAACCTCGGAGAGTTCATGGTGAACGGCGACACCATGACCACGCGGGCTACAAGCAGAGAGTCAGCTACCAGCCCGCCGACCACTTCTGGCCGCTCCAGTGGGCCGAGACCAGCCTGTTCGCCGTCCTCGCGCTGGGCCTGACCGGCTTCTGTTTCTCCTGGACGCGCCGCCGCCTCGCCTAAAGCCCCTCACCGACCGCCGTCCACGCGGATGTGCCGTGGCGGCTGCTTCCCCCTGCCGACAGCCGCCGTACCGGCTCCGCGAACATCGCGCGATGCCGGCCGACGCCAGGCGGCGGTGGTCAGAAGCGGAAGGTCTCGACGAACCGGTGCAGGAGGCCGGGTTCGCCTTCGACGCGGACGCTGCCGTCGGCCAGCGCCTGGTCGGGAGTCTTGGCCCCGGTCATCAGGGCGTGGACGCCTTGGTCGGCCAGCCGCTCGATGACCAGGTCCGGGGCGGGGTGCGGACCTATACCGACCGTCAGGCTCCCGTCGGCGATCTGCAGGCGGAGGGTGAAGTCGCCCATGCGGACCTCGTAGCCGACCGTGGCACCCCGGGCGACTTCCGACCGGTAGGTGGTGCGGAAGGCCATCGCCACCGACTCGGCCGTGATGGCCTCGCCGGGGCGGGGGGTAGTCATGGTCCGCGCCCCCCAGCGGCCGAAAGCGACCAGTGCCGGTTCGAGGTCGCGTCCGTAGTCGGTGAGCTCGTAGACGACGGCGCGTTCGGGGTGGGGCAGCGCGCGTCGGGTGACGAGTCCCGCCTCTTCGAGCTGCTTGAGGCGGGCCGACAAGATGTTGGTCGGGATGGTGGGCAGGCCCTTGCGCAGGTCGGTGTAGCGCTGGGGCCCCGACAGCAGGTTGCGGACGATCAGCAGCGTCCAGCGTTCACCGACCACCTCCATCGCGCGGGCCAGGCCGCAGAACTGTCCGTACACACGAGCCGTCATGCTGCACATCCTACTGCGAACTTCGGTTAACAAAGCGTACTTGCAAAAGACAAGCTTGCTTTCGTTCGGAAGGAGTGAGCGCATGACTGCGCGGAAGATCGCCGCCGGGTTGTTCGTCTCGCTGGACGGCGTCGTGGAGGCGCCCGAGGCGTGGCACTTCCCCTACCTGAGCGACGAGATGGCAGCGGCGGTCGGCCGGCTCTACGCCGAAGCCGACACGTTGCTGATGGGGCGCCGCACCTACGAGGCGTTCGCCGCGGTCTGGCCGCACCAGTCCGGCGAGCTGGCCGAGGCGATCAATAGCATCCGCAAGCTGGTCGCCTCCGCCACCCTCACCGAGGTCGGCTGGAGCAACGCGACCCTGATCGAGAGCGACGCCGTCGCCGCGGCCAAGCGGCTCAAGGAGCAGCCCGGCGGCACGATCGCCGTGACGGGCAGCATCAGCTTGGTGCGCGCCCTGCTGACGGCCGGACTGCTGGACGAACTGCGCCTGCTGATCCACCCGCTGGTGGTCGGCCAAGGGCAGCGACTGTTCCCCGAGGACACCGCCTCCGTCCCCCTCAAGCTCACCCGGTCGGCCACCTTCACCACCGGCGTGCTCGACCTGACCTACCAGCCCGTCTGACCAACGAGAACGGAAGACACACCATGAACGACGTCGAGACGCAAACGCTCCAGGTACCGGGGGCACGCCTGCACTACGAGGTCCGGGGCACCGGGCCGCTGCTGCTGATGATCCCCGGCGCGCCCGCCGACGCCGGAGCGTTGACCGAGTTGGCGACGGTCCTGTCCGACCGCTACACCGTCGTCACCTACGACCAGCGCGGCCTGTCGCGCAGCGCCCTGATGGGGCCGCCCGCCGACCAGGACGTGGCGGTCTTCAGCCTGGACGCCCACCACCTGCTCGCCGCCCTGGGCGGCGAACCGGCCTACGTGCTGGGCAACAGCGGCGGCGCGCTCACCGCCCTGGACCTGGCGGCCCGCCACCCCGAGCAGGTCCGCGCCCTCGTCGTGCACGAACCGCCGATCCCCGAACTGCTGCCCGACCGCGAGCACTGGCGGACGGTGTTCCAGGACGTCCACGACACCTACCGCGACCAGGGCGCGGGCGCGGCGATGGGCAAGTTCATCACCACCGTCGACGGGGAGAACAGCGCTCCTCCCGCAATGCCCTCCCAAATGCCGCCCGAAGCGCTGGAGATGATGGGCCGCATCCAGGGCAACCTCGACTACTTCCTGTCCCACGTGCTGCTGCCCGTGCTGCGCTTCGTCCCCGACATCGACGCGCTGCGCTCCGGCCCCGTACCGGTCGCCGTCGGCATCGGGGCCGCCTCGGGCGACGGCGTTCGCACCCGTTCGGCCCGGATACTGGCCCGGCACCTCGGCCTCGAGCCACTCGCCTTCCCCGGCGACCACCAGGGCCTGGCGTTCGACGCCGCCACCAGCGCCGAGATCATCCATACGTCCTTCGCACCAGCGGAACGGAGCATCAGCGCATGAGCACACCGGCCAAGGGCAACCCCGCCAGCTACTTCCCCGCGATCGAGAAGAAGTACGGCCGCCCGATCCAGGAGTGGATCGACCTCGTCGACGCCTCTCCCCTGACCAAGCACATGGAACTCGTCGCCTGGCTGAAGACCGAACACGGCCTCGGCCACGGCCACGCCAACGCCCTGGTCGCCCACACCCTCGCCGGCAGGAAGTAGGCCGCCTAGGTCTCGTCCCGTGAGCACCGGCATTAGCCGACGCTCACGGGACGAGGTCGTCTTCGCTCAGCACGTTGACAGCGGGAAGACCACCCTCAGCCCAACAGGATCGGCGACATCGTCCACGCCGCGCATGTCCGCACGCTTTTCGAGGACCGTCGGATCAGCCGAAAGCCGCTGACAAACCTCATTAAGAGGTACGCAACACACCTTTCACGGACACCTTATTGCTGTGGAAGGCACCACGGCTGCCACAGCACGGTCACTGACCGGGCGGATACACGGGCTCTATTCGGTCAGCGGACGTCGACGTAGTCGGTGGCCTGCGCGGGGAAATCGGTCTTGCTCGTGTCAGGTGCGGCGTAGGGGCTGAGGTAGTAGGCCATCCAGGTGGCGTCGGCCGACGTCTTGCACTTCATCTGGAACCAGCCGGTCGAGCTGGTCGCGTCTCCGCCGTTGGTGCAGGACGGCGTCCGCAAGGTCGTCTGTCCCTTGAGGCGGTACTTCGCGCTGACCCACTTGCCCTTGATCGGCTGCCAGCCGCCCGAGGACGTCCAGCGCATCAACCGGCCCTTGATCGTCAGGTACTGGCCCTTCCGTGCCGGTTCTGGGGAGGCGTTGAAGCTGGCGATGCCGGTCTTGTAGTACACGCGGAACGGGTAGCCCGACTCGACGTTGGTGTAGGTGGCGTCACCGGCGAAAACGGTGCGCAGCCATCCGGCCGTCCACGCGGTCGCCTTGATCTTCACCCGGCCCTTGGCATCGGTCGTGCCCGAACCGACCTGTTTCCACCCCGTCTTCGGATAGCCGGAGGTTCCCTTGGGCGCCCACCACAATGTCACCTTGCGCGAGGGAAGGACCTCACCGCGCACCGCCTTCAGCGTTCGCCGAACTTCAATGGTCTTTCCACGAAGCGGGTAGACCGGATTGGTCTCCTGATCACCCAGCGCGTGGTCGATGTACAGCCGGCTGATCCAGCCGAGGACCCGCGCCGAGGTCTCGGTGACCTGCCCGTAGCCGGCCACTCGCGCGATAATGTTCCCCGGCCCCGGGTAGAACGTCGCGCTGAACCGGCCGCTGGCCTGCACCGTGGCCGTCACCTGGAGCTGCCCGTCCGGGCTGTCGAAGTGCACGACCAGACCGGCGGGTGCCGCCACCCATCCGGCGCCACGATCCTGCTGCACCCGCCCGGTCACCGTGATGTCGGCGTCCCAGTTCTGCACCGCCACCGGATCGACCACGATCCGCTGCGGAATCGCCGCCTCCGCCGCCTGCACCGGAGAGGCGGCCAGCGCCACCGCCAGCACCCCGCCACCCATCACGACCGACACCGCATTCCTCATTTTCGAACTCAATTCCTTCACTTTCATCAGCGGTCACCCGTATGGGTGCTCTTTTTAGATTCACAAGCCGCACGCGGCTTCACTGCAGCGATTTCGTCTCTTCGGGCTCTTCACCGGATCGCATTGGACCACCCGTGCGTCCTCTGGTGTCCCCCAGTCGCGAGCGTCGGCGACGAGTCCACTGTGCTTGGCGATCAATCGGGTAGCCGGCACCGTATTCAGAGAACTGCCAGTACTGCGCCGGGTGCGCATTGCAGTTCCGTCGCTGCATGACGTTCATCAACCGCAATGTCTCGTCGGCGAACTCGTGATCCTGGACCGACTCGGCGTAGATCGCGTTCAAGACCGTCTTCCGGCGCAAGCATCTGGGATGCGTCGACACGTTCTGTCGACAACTGATGACTGAAACGACGAGCCCCAGCCAGCCTGGAAGCGCACTGTGGCCTCCCAAGATAAAGTCCGCCTAAGGCACCCTAAACGTAGACTGAAGATCAATCAGAGGAAAGATGACCACTGACCGGATTTTTGTGATCTACATCGCTGTCAGTCACGCCAACCATACGGATGATCTACGCGTCGCTCGGCGAGCATTGACATGGGTTGACATCGACGAAGGGCCGCTGTAGATCATTTGCCCACGCACCGCTACCCTTTCTGCCCGATCTTCCTTGACTTTGCAGGTGATCACATGGCTGATCAGATGGACCGACCGACTGTCGCCTACCGGATTTTCCGTGACTGGTTCGCTACCTTTGCCACCGCTTTTGTGGCCGCCTTGGCGGCTCGCCTGGTAATGGGAGGCAGCATTGGTCCGGTCGGGGGCGTCTTGGCTTTCTCGGCGTTGCTGGCGACCGTCCTGGTCGGCATCCGGTTTCTCCAGCACCGCTACAAGCGCTGAGATCGCGGACGAGTTCGCCTCGTTGGTCAGAGGGTTAGGGCTCGTTGGATTCGGTCGGCTATGGCGCGGAGGCGGTGGGCTGATTTTTCGATTCTGGGGAGTTTGGCCGGGCGGCAGGAGATGGCCAGGGCGCCTACGACGGAGCCTGCCGCGTTCGTTACCGGGACGGCGGCGCAGCCGGTGCCGAGGGCGTACTCCTCGCGGTCGAAGTGGAGGGCGGCGGGTGGGGCGAGCGAGCGGAGCAGCCGGCCCGGCTCGGTGATGGTGTGCGGGGTCAGGTCGACCAAGGGGTGCCGGGACAGGTAGTCGCGGCGGTGCGCTTCGTCGAACTGGCTCAGCACGCACTTGCCGATCGCGGTGGCGTGCGCGGCGTCCTCGAAGCCGACCCGCAGGTCGACGCGGGGTGTGCGGGGGCCGTCGGCGATGTCGATGAGGCGGATCTCGTCGTCCACGTGCATGCCGAAATAGGCCGCGACGCCCAAATCGTCGCGCAGCTCGACGAGGGTGGGACGCAGGCGGGCGAGGAGTTGCTGCGTCCGGCTCTGGCCGTGCAGCATCTCGACGCGCTCGCCGAGCAGCCAGGCGCCGTCCGGCAGCCGGGTCGCGTAGCCCTCGTGCGCGAGGGTGCGCAGTAGGTGGTACGTGGTGGCGAGCGGCAACTTCGCCTCGCGGGCGAGTTGCTTGGCGGGGGCGCCGTTCGGGTGCGACGCCACCGTCTCCATGAGGTGGAGGGCGCGCTGTACCGAGGCGATGAGCGTGGGTTTGCGTGACTCACCCATGGCGCGCGGCGAACCCCGATCCGGTCGACGTCCGTCCATTGGATCACTTCCGGACGCCCGGTCGGGCGTGGTTTCCCGATCCGGCCACGGGAAATGCGATCAGCATGAGCCAGCAGACGCACACGCATGTTGACGAGCGCACGGCCCGGAAGGTCGCCGAAGAGGCACGCGAGACCGAGTGGACGCTGCCGAGCTTCGGCAAGCAACTCTTCCTCGGGGATTTCCGGCTCGACCTGATCCACCCGCACCCGCGTCCGGAAGGGGAGCCGCGGCGCAAGGGCGAGGAGTTCCTCGCCCGGCTGACCGAGTTCTGCGCGACCCGGGTGGACGGGGCGCTGATCGAGCGCGAGTCGCGCATCCCGGACGAGGTGCTCCAGGGGCTGCGCGACCTCGGCGCCCTCGGGATGAAGATTCCGGAGAAATACGGCGGTCTCGGGCTCAGCCAGTTGTATTACGGACGGGCGCTGATGGTCGCCGGGTCGGTGTCGCCCGCGCTCGGTGCGCTGCTGTCGGCGCACCAGTCGATCGGCGTCCCGCAGCCGGTCAAGCAGTTCGGCACACAGGAGCAGAAGGACGAGTGGCTGCCGCGCTGCGCCAGGCAGGTCAGCGCGTTCCTGCTGACCGAGCCCGACGTCGGCTCGGATCCGGCCCGGCTGCGCGCCACCGCCGTCCCGGACGGCGACGACTACGTCCTCAACGGCGTCAAGCTGTGGACGACGAACGGCGTCATCGCCGACCTCGTCGTCGTGATGGCGCGCGTCCCGAAGTCGGACGGCCACCGCGGCGGAATCTCGGCGTTCGTCGTGGACATGGGCACGCCCGGCATCACGGTCGAGAACCGCAACGCGTTCATGGGGCTGCGCGGCATCGAGAACGGTGTGACCAGGTTCCACGACGTCCGCGTCCCGAAGGCCAATCTGATCGGCAAGGAGGGCGCGGGCCTCAAGATCGCGCTCACCACGCTGAACACCGGGCGGCTGTCGCTGCCCGCGATGTGCGCGGCGAGCGGCAAGTGGGCCGCCAAGATCGCGCGCGAGTGGTCGAAGGAGCGGGTGCAGTGGGGCCGGCCGGTCGGCGAGCACGAGGCCGTGTCCCGCAAGATCGCGTTCATCTCGGCGACCGCCTACGCGATGGAGGCGCTGCTCGACCTGTCCAGCCAGCTGGCGGACGACGAGCGCAACGACATCCGGATCGAGGCGGCCCTGGCGAAGCTGTGGTCGTCGGAGATGGCGTGCCAGGCCGCGGACGAGCTGATGCAGGTGCGCGGCGGGCGCGGCTACGAGACCGCCGAGTCGCTCGCGGCGCGCGGCGAGCGCGGCGTGCCCGTGGAGCAGCTGGTGCGGGACCTGCGCATCAACCGGATCTTCGAGGGCTCCACCGAGATCATGCACCTGCTGATCGCGCGCGAGGCGGTCGACGCGCATCTGTCGGTGGCCGGTGACATCATCGATCCGGACGCGTCCACCGGGCAGAAGGCGCGCGCGGCGGCGAAGGCGGGCGGGTTCTACGCGCGCTGGCTGCCGACGCTCGTCACCGGCGCCGGGCAGCGGCCGAACTCCTACGCCGAGTTCGGGCCGCTCGCCAAGCACCTGCGGTACGTCGAGCGGGCGTCCCGCAAGCTGGCCCGGTCGATCTTCTACGCGGCGGGACGCTGGCAGGGCGGCCTGGAGCGCAAGCAGGGGTTCCTCGGCCGGATGGTCGACATCGGCGCCGAGCTGTACGCGATGAGCGCGGTGTGCGTCCGCGCCCACGCCGACGCCTCGGCGGCGGGCGGCCTCGGGAGCGGGGCGCCCGGCAAGTCGGCACTGCTGCTCGCCGACGCGTTCTGCCGGCAGGCGCACGTCCGCGTCGAGGAGCTGTTCGACGGGCTGTGGCGCAACACCGACGCGATGGACGTGAAGCTGGCGCGGGCCGTCCTCGCCGGCGACTTCGCCTGGGTGGAGGAGGGCGTCCTCGACCCGTCCATCCCGGGGCCGTGGATCGCGCCGTCCGAACCGGGCGCGAGCGAGAAGGAGTCCGTGCACCGGACGATCGGCTGAGCAGGCGACACACCGGACGGGTGCGGACGGCGCGGTCACTGCGGGCCGTCCGGCGTGCACGCATGGATAGACTGACCCGACCTTCGCGCCTGAGATCGGACGCGCCCCGCACGGGCCAGGTCTTCGATCCGGCGAACGAGAAGCCGAACGCCAACGCACCCAGCGAGCGGGAAGTATGCAGTCACCTGGTCAGAAGAAGTCCATCGCAGGCACCCTCCTCAACCTCCTCGGCAGCGGCCCGAAGAAGGCCGCACCGGCCGCCGGGCCGGCACCCGGCGGGGACGTGGTCCAGCCGGCCGCCGGGGAGGGCGCGCTGGAGAACCATCTGGGCGGGGACGAGGCCCGCAACTACCGCAAGTACGAGTACGAGACCGTCGCGCCGCACGTGGGCCGGTCGATGCTGGAGGTCGGCTCCGGCCTCGGGCACTTCTCCGAGCAGTTCGCCGGACGCCTCGACTACCTCGTCGTCAGCGACAACGACCCGTACTGCGTCGGCGAGCTGCGCAAGCGCTACGACGGCAACGACGACGTCGAGGTCATCGACCTGGCCCTGCCGGCCGACATCGAGATCCGGCAGAAGGTCGACACGGTCGTGATGATGAACGTCCTGGAGCACATCAAGGACGACGTGCAGGCGCTGCGCGACCTCGCGTCCGTCACCGAGCCCGGCGGCCGCATCGTCATCTGGGTGCCCGGCTACATGCAGCTCTACGGCGACTTCGACCGCAAGGTCGGGCACGTCACCCGGTACACGCCGAAGACGCTGGAGGCGTCCGTCCGGGAGGCGGGGCTCGTCCCCGAGGTGCTGAAGCCGATCAACTTCCTCGGCGGGATCGCCTGGTGGTTCGCGGTCCGCCGCGGCGGCGCCGGCTACCCCGACCCGAAGCTCGTCAAGATCTACGACCGGACGGTCGTGCCGCTGACCCGCACCATCGAGCGGGTCGTGAAGCCGCCGTTCGGGCAGACGGTCCTCTGCGTGGCGCGCGTCCCGCGCTGACCTGCGCTTTCGGCGACGGTGACGGGTCACGGAACACGGCCCGTCACCGTCGCTTTTTTCTGTCGCCCCGAACGGTATGTCTCGCGCACCTCAGGGGCCCCGCGAGCACGACACTGGGCAGTGGCCGGACGGGCCGCGGACCGCCTCTCCGCACGGAGAAGCACCGCCTGCTCCCGCGGGACGCGCCCCGGACGGCCGGCCACCAAGTTCCCGTGTGGTCCGACGGTTCGGGGCGGGGGACCCGGGAGGGGAGGCCCCCCGCCACCGAATCAGGCCCCGCGATAGGCCGGCCCGTCGCGGAACAGGCCCGCGGTGGAACGGGCCCGCGGGGAGCCGACCCGCAGTGGGTCAGGCTCGCTGTGGGTCAGGCGCGTGTCTTCGGGGTGGCGAAGAGGGCGAGGCGGTGGGCGGTGGCGGCGGCCTCGCCGCGGCTCGCCACGTCCAGCTTGCCGAGGATGTTCGACACGTGGACGCTGGCCGTCTTCACCGAGATGAACAGCGCCTCGGCGATGTCGCGGTTGCTGCGTCCCTCGGCGACCAGGCGCAGCACCTCGAACTCGCGGGGCGTCAGCCCGAGCGGCGCCGACGCGCGGCCGCGGCCGCAGCGACGCGTCGGCGCCGCTCGGGCTGACGC
>NZ_JABXFD010000077.1 GCF_013372625.1 Actinomadura sp. BRA 177 | reverse complement strand
CCCCCCACCCGCAAGACGATCGACCCCCTCTTGGACGAAGCAGGCACTCACCTACGGCACAATTCGTCCACAACCCCAATTCCCGGACGCGCCAGGTCCCCCTCTTGGACGAGGCACAACTCACCCTCTTGGACTGGACGGAAAGCCAGGCGGGAACAGGAGCGGCGACCACGGGCAGGCACGCGGAGGGCGCCCTAGCGCCCGGAGCGGGCATGCCCGACGACGCAGGCGACCGCAGCGCCCACAAACCGCAAGAGGCACAACGACCGCAACAAGGCGTGAGGATCGCCTGCGTCGCGACGGGGGTTCCAGGGGGTCGCCCCCCTGGGCGACACTGTGCAAAGCTTTGGCCTGTAATCAAAACCCATCGGTCTGGAGAAATCACCGTGAACAAGGAAGCCGTCCAGCGCCTGCGCGAACCGGCCGCCTGGGTACTGCTCGCCGCGGCGGGACTGCACTTGCTCGCGGGCCTGATCTCCCTTCTCGGCGGCGGTTCGTTCACCAGCCGCGCGCTGGCGGAGACCCGGGGCGGGACGTTCCTGCAGATCGTGCTGGTCGGGGTGCTCGTCCTCGCGGTGCTGCTGGTGACGTGGGGCGAGACGCAGACGCCGCAGGCCAGGACGATCACCATGGGGTCGCTGGGCGTCCTCGGCGGCATCGCGCTGTTCGGGGTGGTCTCGTGGCTCAGCGGGATGCTCGCCGATTCCGACTACGTGTCGGCGCTGACGAAGCTTTCGGCGTTCTTGGAGGGGGCCGGGAAGCTCGCCGTCGTCGGTGTGGGCGGATGGTTCGTCTTCACCGTGTTCCAGGGGATGCAGCCGCCGCGTCCGCAGCCGCAGCAGCAGATGCAGCAGGGCTACCCCGACTTCGGGTACCAGCAGGGCCAGCCGGGTCAGCCCGGCCAGCCGCAGTACGGGCAGCAGCAGTACGGCCAGCCGCAGGAGTACGGCCAGCAGGCCGGCTTCGAGCAGCAGCAGTACGGGCAGCAGCAGTACCAGCAGTACGGCCAGCAGCCGGGCGCCGAGGGCCAGCAGCAGTACGGCCAGCCGCAGTACCAGCAGCCGCAGCAGTACGGGCAGCAGGACTACCAGCAGTACGGCGCGCAGAGCGGCGGCTACCAGGCCGGTCAGCAGCCGGGGCAGCAGGGCCAGCAGGGGCAGCAGCCGGCCGCCGACCAGGAGGACATGGGCGAGTGGACGCGCGCCTACGGCGGCTCCGGCCAGGACCAGGGCCCGCAGGGGACGCAGCCCGCGCCGCCGCAGGGCGGCGAGCAGGGCGGCGACTGGTACCGGGACAACCGCCCGCCGCCGCCGCAGTGATCCAAGCCCGCCGCTGACCGCCCGATTAACCGATCTTCAAGCCCGCGGTCCGCGCGGCCATCCCGGCATAAGCCGTTTTGTCCCCCAGGAAAGCCTTCCGGCTTGACGGGGCGGGCGCTACACGCGTGTAATTTCGTCCGTGTAGTTTCAATGCCTTCCCGGGGGAAGGAACCGGAGGGATGGCATTGACCAGGGGGTTCCACGGGCAGGGAGGTGCGCTGTGAGCGAGGTGGTCATCCCGCTGGCGCACGGCACAGACGGCGACGGCGAAGAGATGGGCTGGCAGGAGCGCGCCCTGTGCGCGCAGACGGACCCGGAGGCGTTCTTTCCGGAGAAGGGCGGCTCCACTCGCGAGGCCAAGAAGGTGTGCCGGGCATGCGAGGTGCGTACGGAGTGCCTGGAGTACGCGCTGCAGCACGACGAACGTTTCGGCATCTGGGGCGGACTCTCCGAGCGGGAGCGGCGCAAGCTGAAGCGCCAGGCCGTCTAGCGGCCGGCCGGCCGCGCCCGGATCTCGGCGGATCCGGAGCATGCCCCGCGCGGCCGCGCGTACAGTAAGCAGCCGTGCCGGCCACCGGGCCGGCGCGGCTGCTGTATTTTTCCGCCACGACCCTGTCCCCCACAGATCGAGCGATCATTGGCCCCCACTCTCGATCGCCATGTCGTCACGGCGGTCCTCGTCGTCCACGATGGCGCCCGGTGGCTTCCGGAGACGCTGAAGGCGCTGCTCACGCAGGCGCGGCCCGCGCAGCGCCTCGTGGTCGTGGACACCGGAAGCCGCGACCGGGGGCCCGCCGTGCTCGGCGAGGTCGCCGGCGAGGGCACCGTCCTCACGCTGCCGCGCACGACCGGCTACGGGGAGGCGATCGCGGAGGCGCTCCGGCAGGACGCCGCGTCCGCGCCCGTCCCCGACGACGACCCCGGCAACCAGCGCACCGAGTGGATCTGGCTCCTGCACGACGACTCCGCGCCCGCCCACGACGCGCTCGCGCAACTGCTGCGGACGGCCGGCACCGACCCGAACATCGCGGTGCTCGGCCCGAAGGTCCGCGACTGGGACGACCGGCGGGTGCTGCGCGAGCTGGGCGTCACCGTGGACGCCACCGGGCGCCGCGAGCGCGGCCTGGACCGGGACGAGTTCGACCAGGGCCAGCACGACGGCGTCCGGGACGTCCTCGCCGTCGGCAGCGCCGGGATGCTGGTCCGCCGGGACGTGTGGGAGCGGCGCGGCGGCTTCGACATCGAGTACGGGATCTTCCGCGACGACCTGGACTTCTGCTGGCGGGTGCACGCGGCCGGGCAGCGGGTCGTCACGGCGACCGACGCGGTCGTGTACCACGCGGAGGCGTCCCGGCGGGGCGTCCGCGAGATCGGCATGACGGCCGAGCATCCGGCGCGCCGCGACCGCCGCAACGCGCTGTTCACGCTGCTCGCCAACCAGCCGCTTCCGGCGATGCTGCGGGCCCTCGTCCGCAACGTGTGGGCGTCGCTGGTGCACGCCCTCGTCCTGGTGGCGACGAAGCGGCCGGGCGCGGCGCGCGAGGAGTTGCGCGCGCTCGCCGACGTGCTGCGCGACCCGGGCCGGCTGCGGCGGGCACGAGCGGCTCGCGCGGACGGCCGGACCCGCGTGCACCGCAGCATCCGGCGCTTCCAGCCGCGCTGGCTGGTGGCGCGCCGGGCCGTCGAGGCGGCCTCGGAGTATCTCGCCGCGCACGAGCACGAACGGGAGGAAGAGGACATCACGGCGGACGAGCCGGGCCCGATCCGCCGGTTCCTCACCCGCCCGGGCGTCCTGCTCGTCCTCGCGCTGACCGCCGTCACGATCGCCGCGGAGCGGTCCCTGCTCACGGCGGCGGGACGGCTCGGCGGCGGCGCCCTCGTCCCCGCGTGGAGCGGCGGTGCGAGCGATCTGTGGGCGCAGTACCTGTCCGGCTGGCACCCGGTCGGGCTCGGCACCGACGCGGGCAGCCCGCCCTACGTCGGCGTCCTCGCGGTGCTGTCGACGGTCCTGTTCGGCAAGCCGTGGCTGGTCGTGTCGATCCTGCTGCTGGGCAGCGTGCCGCTCGCGGGCCTCACCGCCTACCGGGCGTCCCGGCTGCTGATCACGGAGTCGGCGCTCACCGGCCGCCGCGCCCGCGCTGCCGGCCGCCGCATACCCATCGCCGCCGTCCGCGCGTGGTTCGCCGCCGTGTACGCGCTGCTGCCCGCCGCGACCGGCGCCATCGCGGGCGGACGTCTCGGCACCGCGGTCGTGCTCGTCCTGCTGCCGCTCATCGGCCTGTTCGCCGCCCGCGTCTACGGGCTGCCGCGTTCGGAGGGCGCCCGGTTCGACGCCCGGACGCGGCGCAAGCGCGCCGGACGGGCCGCGTGGACGGTCGCACTGCTGCTCGCCGTCGCGACGGCGTTCGTCCCGCTCGTCTGGCTCATCGCCGTGCTGACGGCGGGGATGGTGTGGGCGCTGCTCGACCGGCCGGGCCACCGGCAGGGCCGCCGCAACGTCGCCATCGCGCTCGCCGTGCCGCCGCTGCTGATGCTCCCGTGGACGGTCGGCCTCCTGCTGCACCCGTCCCGCCTGCTCACCGAGGCGGGCCTGCACCGGCGGTTCGAGCCCGCGACCGCCGCCGACCTGCTCGTACTCGACCCGGGCGGGCCGGGCACGCCCGCGCAGTGGGCGCTCGCGGGCCTGCTCGCGGCCGCCGTGCTGGCGCTGCCGCTGCGCAGCCGCCGGGGCAGCGTGCTGGTGGGCTGGCTGCTCGCCGTGTTCGGGCTGCTCGTCGCCGTGCTGACCAGCGCCGCGACCGTCACCAAGGGTGCGGACGCGGCGCCGGTCTGGCCCGGCGTCGCGCTGATCTTCGCCGGGGCGGGGGTGCTGTTCGCCGCGACCGCCGCCGTCCAGCGCGCCACCGAGGTCATCGCGGGCAAGCACATGGTCTACCGGGCGGGCGGGGCGGCCGTGGTGGTCGCCGCGCTGACCGCGCCCCTGCTGGCCGCCGGATTCTGGGTGGCCGGCGGCGCGGGCGGGCCGCTGGGCAAGGTCGACCCCGACACCGTGCCCTTGTTCCTTCACGCACCGGGCGGGCCGAGGACCCTCGTCCTGCACAGAGAGCCCACCGGACAAGTCTCGTACACGGTTCTCCGGGACGACCGTCCGAGACTGGGCGAATCCGAGGTCACGGTAGGCGGCGAGGCCGAGGAACGCATGGACGACCTCGTCGCGGGCCTGGCCGCAGGACGCGAAGGCGACGATGGGCCCGCGCTGACCCGAATGGGCGTCCAGTACCTGCTGGTGCCGCACCCCAAGAAGGACCCCATCACCAAGGTTCTGGACGCGTCGCCGGAGCTGACCCGCCTGAGCCGTACGGGGACGTTCGCCGTGTGGCGGCTCCAGGCGACGTCCGCCCGGATGCTGCTCTTGCAAGACTCCACGGTCACGCCACTGCCGGCGGGCCGGATCAATGCACGCGTGCAGGTCCCGCCGGGCACGGGCAAACGCACACTGCTCCTGGCCGAACCTGCCGACGATGGGTGGAAGGCCACCTTGAACGGCCGCGAACTCAGAGCGCACACGGTCGACGGCTGGGCGCAGGGTTACGACATCCCGCCAAGCGGAGGCGAGTTCAAGCTGTCCCGGTCGATGACGATGCGGCACACGTGGGTCGTCATCCAGGGCATCGCCGTCCTGCTCGTGGTCGTCCTGGCCCTGCCCGGCGCCCAGACCGACAACCTGGTGTTCAGCGGAGACCGGGAACGACGCCGCCGCGGGTGGCGAGGCGGACATCGCGGACGCCGCCGAGCGAACCACGCCCGCGTCCAGCATGGGACGCCCCCAGCGCTGGAACCGCCGAAGGAACCGAGCCCCGAGGAGGTGTCCTGACCCATGGACAAGGTTTTGCGCCTCCTCGGCATGCGCTACGCCACCGCCGCGCTCATGCTCGTCGCCGTCGCCGCCCTGTACGGGGCCGCGACGTTCTCCCGCCCTGGCGAGGCGTCCGAGAAGGGCCGCACGGCGCCCGTGACCCACGCCGTGGTGGTCTGCCCAGGGCACGAGGGCGGACGGGTCGCCGTCCAGTCGCTCTCCCAGAAAGGCGGCGGGCGCGTGGACATGACGCCGACGAAGGGCGGTTCCCCGCTCGCGTCCATGTCGTCGCCCGGCCAGGGATGGGACAAGGACACCAAGTCGGGTGAGGACTCCTACACCGTCCGCGCGACCGGCGCCATGGCCGCCGGGCTGGAGGCCGAGCAGACCACCCACTGGAGCGGCGGCCCCGACCGCGGCCTCGCCGGCGCCCGCTGCGCGGCCCCCGGCACCGACCGGTGGTTCCTCAGCCCCGGCCCCGTCGCCACCGACCAGCTCGACCTCTACCTCACCAACGTGGACGCGCAGCCCGCGTTCGTGAACCTCAGCGCCCTGTCCGGCGAGGGGCCGCTCGACACCCCGGAGGGGCTCGGCACGCGCGTCGAGCCCTACACCACCCGGGTCGTGAAGATCGGCGACTCCGCGGAGGGCCTCGGCGACATCGTGCAGGGCGCCACCGACCTGGCCCTGCGGGTGCGCACCACCAGCGGCCGCGTCGCCGCGTCGCTGCGCGCCCGGGCCGGGAAGAAGAAGGGCATCGAGTGGCTGCCGCAGTCGGGCGGGCCGGCGACGTCCGTCCTGGTCCCCGGCGTGCCGGGCGGTGGCGGGCAGCGCCGGCTGCTGGTCTCCGTCCCCGGCGAGGCCGACGCCCGCATCAAGGTCCAGGTGATCACCGCGGGCGGCGCGTTCGCGCCGCAGGGCCAGGACGTCCTGGACGCGCCCGCCAAGACCGTGACGTCCGTCCAGCTCACCGGCGCGCTGTCCGGGAAGGCCGCCGCCGTCCGGCTCGTCGCCGACCGGCCCATCCTCGCGGGCTTCGCCGCCGACCGCGGCGCCGACATCGCCTACGGCACGGCCACCCCGCCGCTCGCCGCGTCCGGCCCCGGGGTCGTCGCCGACAACCGGTTCGACTCGTCGCTGATCCTCACCGCACCGGCCGGCGCCGCGACCGTCCAGGTCGTCACCATGAACGCCGCCGGGAAGAGCACACCGCAGGACGTCCAGATCCCGGCCGGACGCACCGTCGAGACCGAACTGACCGCGCCGGGCAAGGACGACGCGTCCTACGGGGCCGTGATCACCCCGAAGCCCGGCTCGGCACCCGTCTACGCGTCCCGCACCCTCGCCAAGGGCAAGGGCGACGACTACCTGTTCACCGTCCTGCCGATCGTCCCCGCCCCGACGACCATCCACCTCCCGGACACGGCCGACTCGCAGACCTCCCTGACGCCCTAGTCGTCCGGGAAGTCGTAGCTCGGGTCGACGGACTCGGGGGAGAGGCCCAAGAGGTCGGCGACCTGCTCCACCAGCAGATCGCGGACGAGGCGCACCCGTTCCGCCTCTCCGGCGGCGCGGGCCTCGACGGGACGGCGGAACACCACGATGCGCACCGGCAGGCCGCTTTCGGCCGGGAGCGTCAGGCCGAGCGGGACGGGGCCTTCGAACCGCGGTTCGAGGTCCGGCACCTCCTCGACCGCGAACTCGACCGCGGCCAGTTCCCGGCCCCAGCGCTGGACCAGCCGCCGCACCTCGTCGTCGACGAGGTCGTCGAACCGCTCCGCGCGGGTCCGCGAGACCGGCGCCTGCGGGGGCGTCAGAGGACCACGGAGGCCACGACCGTGCCGGTCGCGGCGCCGTACGCCTGCCACACGGGATCGCACACGTCCAGCCTACCTCTGCGGACGCCGGCGACTCGCGGGGGAACGCGAGGACGCGCATCCACCAGATACCGCACGGTAAGAGTTCGGGGTCATACGGAATGTAGTTGTTACCCCGGAAATCGCCCGGTAACGGCGACACGTGCGCCGGGGTGGTGGCGGAGCCGCTGGGAGGGAGGTACGGTCAGCCATCGTGAGCCCCGTCCGCACCTGCTCCCGCACCGCCTGCAAGGCGCCCGCAGTGTTCACGCTCACGTACGTCTACCGCGACTCCACCGCGGTCCTTGGTCCGCTTGCCACGTACGCCGAGCCGCACTGCTACGACCTGTGCGCGGAGCACTCCGAACGGCTCACCGCCCCGATGGGGTGGGAACTGGTGCGGCTCCCCGTCGAGGAGGACCCCGAGCCCAGCGCGGACGACCTGGAGGCGCTCGCCGACGCCGTCCGGGAGGCCGCGCGGCCCGCCCCCGGATCCGGCGCCGAGCCGGTCGGGCAGGGCACCGAGGTCGGCCGCCGCGGTCACCTGCGGGTGCTGCGCTCCGAACCCGCCGCCACGCAGCCAGGCCAGGAGTAGCCCCCACGTCGCGGACGGTCGCGATCGTCCTTCCCGGTAGGCTCGTGAACCCGGTTTCTCCGGGCACACGAACTTGCGAGCAGGGTTCTTCGGACAGGGAGCAGGAGTGGGCGACCTCGGCAGGATCTTCAAGGCGTACGACATCCGCGGTGTCGTCCCGGACGAGCTCGACCCCGCGATCGCCGAGGCGGCCGGGGCGGCGTTCGTGCGGGTGACGGGGGCGAGCGCGATCGTCACCGCGCACGACATGCGCGAGTCGTCCGGCCCGCTGTCCGAGGCGTTCGCGCGCGGCGCCACGTCCCAGGGCGCGGACGTGGTCGAGGCCGGGCTCGGCTCCACCGACATGCTGTACTACGCCAGCGGCAGCCTCGACCTGCCCGGCGCGATGTTCACCGCGAGCCACAACCCGGCCCAGTACAACGGGCTGAAGCTGTGCCGGTCCGGCGCGCGCCCGGTCGGCCGCGACACCGGCCTCGGCGAGATCCGCGAGATGATCGAGAACGGCGTCCCCGCGTACGACGGCGAGCCGGGCACGGTGTCGCGGCGGGACGTCCTCAAGGGCTACGCCGAGCACCTGAAGACGCTGGTCGACCTGTCGTCGATCCGCCCGCTGAAGGTCGTCGTGGACGCGGGCAACGGCATGGGCGGGCACACCGTCCCGTCGGTGTTCGAGGGCCTGCCGATCGACCTGGTGCCGATGTACTTCGAGCTGGACGGCACGTTCCCCAACCACGAGGCCAACCCGATCGAGCCGGAGAACCTGCGCGACCTGCAGGCGAAGGTCCGCGAGACGGGCGCCGACATCGGGCTCGCGTTCGACGGCGACGCCGACCGCTGCTTCGTGGTGGACGAGCGCGGCGACATCGTCGCGCCGTCCGCGGTCACCGCGCTGGTCGCGACGCGGGAGCTGGCCAAGCACCCGGGGTCCTCGATCGTGCACAACCTGATCACGTCCAAGGCCGTCCCGGAGATCGTGTCCGAGCACGGCGGGACGCCGGTCCGCACCCGCGTCGGGCACTCGTTCATCAAGCAGACGATGGCGGAGACGGGCGCGGTGTTCGGCGGCGAGCACTCGGCGCACTTCTACTTCCGCGACTTCTGGTTCGCCGACTCCGGCATGCTCGCGGCCCTGCACGTCCTCGCGGCACTCGGGCAGCAGGACGGGCCGCTGTCGGAGCTGCTGACCGAGTACACCCGCTATGTCGCGTCCGGCGAGATCAACAGCGAGGTCGCCGACCAGGACGCCGCCGCCGCGAAGGTCAAGGACGCCTTCGCCGGACGTCCCGGGGTCGGGACGGACGAGCTGGACGGCCTGACCGTCGGCGACGACTCCGCCGGCTGGTGGTTCAACCTCCGCCCGTCCAACACCGAGCCGCTGCTGCGCCTCAACGCGGAGGCCGGCGACGAGGCGACCATGGCGGCGGTCCGCGACGAGGTCCTGGCCCTGGTCAGGGAGAAGTGACCGGGCCGGGAAAGACCGACTCTAGGGAGAAGTGACGCTGCCATGACGATGAAGCTGGACTCCTGGCTGCTGGAGATCCTCGCCTGCCCGAACTGCGGCGGCGAGCTGCGCGCCGACGAGGCCGCGGACGAGCTGGTGTGCACCGGCACGTGCCGCTACGCCTACCCCGTCCGCGACGACATCCCCGTCCTGCTCGTCGACGAGGCCAGGGCCCCCGCCTCGTGAGCGAAGGGCTGGACCCTTCGAGGTTGGAGGACGCCGAGGCGGCGGAGGCGGCCGACCCCGGCGGGATGCTGCGGCTGTCCCCTACTCACCCTTGACGCTGCCGACGACGAGGGCAGTGTAAATGCTGGTTGTTCCCCTATCATCATATATACAACTAAGAAAACAAA
>NZ_JABXFD010000217.1 GCF_013372625.1 Actinomadura sp. BRA 177 | reverse complement strand
GACAGAGATGGGGCCTCTAGCCAGGCTCCTATGAAGTCACAACGCCACGTCCGGTGAGTGCACATGAGCGCCTCCCGGCCAAGGCCGACAGATCCCGTTGAAGACCCGAAGTCAGTCAGATGCTGGGTCAGACCCCGCCGGGAGGCGCTCATCTACATCATCTCTGTCAGAGGCCGGGCAGGACGGGGAGGTCGGGAACCGAGACGTCGGGGACGAGGAGGGCGCCGCCGGCGAGGAGCGCGAGCAGGGCGGTGGCGGCGAACAGGCCGACCCAGGCCAGGCCGGGGACGCCGGTGAGGTGGGCGAGCTGGTCGGCGTCCGAGCTCGGCGCCATGTGCCGGGCGCGCATCCGCTGCAGCTCGATCACCGGCCGGGTCGCGGCGAGCAGCAGGAACCAGGCGGCGAGGTAGGCGAACCCGGCCTGCACGGTGGCGCTGCCCAGCCAGGACACCGCGAGGATGACCGCGCCGGTGGCGACCACCGAGAGCGCGCCGTAGGCGTTGCGGATCATGATGAGCATCGCCGCCAGCAGCGCGAGGGAGAACCACAGCATCAGCGTGATGCGGCCCGCGGCGAGTAGCAGCGCGAAGACGAGGCCGAGCAGCGGCGGCGTCACGTAGCCCGCCAGCGCCGTGAAGATCATCCCGGGGCCGTGCGGCTTGCCGCGCGACACCGTCACCCCGGAGGTGTCGGAGTGCAGCTTGATGCCGTCCAGCTTGCGGCCGGTGAGCAGCGCGATCAGCGCGTGCCCGCCCTCGTGCGCGATCGTGACGGTGTTGCGCGCGATCCGCCAGGTGGGGCCGTGCAGCACCGAGGCGAGGGCGATGAGGCCGACGAGGCCGACCAGCCACAGCGGCGGGTCCGGCTGGGATTCCGTCAGCCGGTTCCACATGTCGGTGATGCTCACGTTTTCCACGTCCACCTCGGAGTCCGTCGTCGCGTCGCCCAACAGTAGGACGCCGGGGATACCGTTCGCGTTCGGTTCGTCCTGGATCAGGGCGATGTTCGAGGATCTTGCAGTCTGCCGCCCGTTTTGCCGTTAGTGTGCCTTCGCGTCGGCAGGGACGGGGGTCCGGGGCGGATGAGCGAGCACACGGGGACGGAAGCGGACGCGCTGGCCGGGCGGTTCGCGCAGCTTTTCGCGGCGCTGGCCGGGAACGTCGAGCGGGTCGTGCGCGGCAAGCGGGACAAGATCGAGCTTGCGCTGATCTGCCTGCTCGCCGAGGGCCACCTGCTCGTCGAGGACGTCCCGGGCGTGGGCAAGACCACGCTGGCGCGGGCGATGGCGGCGTCGGTCGAGGCGCAGTGGACGCGGATCCAGTTCACCCCCGACCTGCTGCCCAGCGACATCACCGGCGTCTCGATCTTCAACCAGGGGACGAACGCGTTCGAGTTCCACCCCGGCCCGATCTTCGCCAACCTCGCGGTCGCCGACGAGATCAACCGGGGCTCGCCGAAGACGCAGTCGGCGCTGCTGGAGGTCATGGAGGAGCGCCGGGTGACCGTGGAGGGCGTCCCACATCCGGTGCCGCGCCCGTTCATGGTCATCGCCACGCAGAACCCGGTCGACATGGACGGCACGTATCCGCTGCCGGAGGCGCAGCTCGACCGGTTCCTCATGCGGATCTCGATGGGCTACCCCGACCACCGCGCCGAGGTGGCGCTGCTCGCCGGCGCGCCCACCGGCGTGACGCTCGACCAGCTGCCGCCCGTGCTGGGCGGCGAGGACCTCGCCCGCGCGATCGACTTCGCACAGCGGCTGCACGTCGCGGCGCCGCTGCACGACTACCTGGTGCGGGTCGTCGCGGCGACCCGCGACCATCCCGAACTGCGGCTCGGCGCGAGCCCCCGGGCCGGGCTCGCGCTGCTGCGCACGGCGCGGGTGCGGGCTGCGGCGGCCGGTCGCTCCTACCTCGTCCCCGAGGACGTGAAGGCGCTCGCCGTACCGGTCATCGCGCACCGGCTGATCGTGACGCCTGAGGCCGAGCTGCGCGGCCGGACCGGCGCCGACGTGGTCGGCGCGGTGCTGCAGAACGTGCCGACGCCGCAGGCGGCCGGGGTCTGAGGTGCTGACGCCGCTGGGATGGGGGACTGCGGCCGTCTCGGTGCCGCTGTACGCGGCCGGCTGGTGGCTCGGCTACCCGGAGCCCGCGGCGCTCGCGGTCGCCGGGCTCGCCGCGGTGGGCGGCGCGCTGCTGTGGACGCTGCCGAAGCCGAAACTGGAGGTCAGCCGCGAGATCGCGCCCGCGAAGGTCGAGCGCGGCGAACCCGCCGTCGGCGTCCTGCACCTGGCCAACAAGGGACGCGCGGTCCGGGGACTCAGCGCGCAGGACGCGGCCGGACCCGCCGACGTCGCGGTCGACGTCCCGCGCCTGCGGTCGGGCGGCAAGCGCACGGTCACCTACAAGCTGCCGACCGCACGGCGCGGCGAGATCCCCGTGGGGCCGCTGCGGCTGGTGCGGGCCGATCCGCTGCGGCTGGCCCGCCGCGTCCGGGAGTACGGCGAGCCGCGGGTGCTGCTCGTCCGGCCGCGGACGGTGCGGCTGCCGGTGCTGCCGTCCGGCCGCGCCCACCACCTGGACGGGCCGACGAGCGACCGGTCGCCAGCGGGGACGGCGACGTTCCATGCGCTGCGCGAGTACGTCATCGGGGACGAACTGCGCCACATCCACTGGAAGTCGTCCGCCCGAACCGGGACGCTGATGGTCCGCCGCCTGGTGGACGCGAGCCTGCCGACGACCACGGTCGTGCTGGAGGCGCGCGCGGCGGCGTGGCCGGAGCTCGACGACTTCGAACTGGCCGTGGACGCGGCGGCGTCCGTGGTCGCCGGGGCGGCGTCGGCGGGCTTCCCCGTCCGGGTCCTGACCGGCGGCGGCCCCCTATGCGCCATCCGAGGCGGGCCCGACGACATGGAGGTCCTGCTCGACGCGCTCACCTCGGCCGCGACGGAGGAGGGCACGCGGTCGGCCGTTGACGCGGTGCGGAGCGTGCGCGCGGGCGGCTCCCTCGTCGTCATCACGAACGCCGATGCCGAGATGGGACGGATCGCGTCCGTCAGGTCCCGGTTCGACCGGGTCGTGGTGCTGCGCGTCAGGCCGGCCGGGCCCGCGTCCGCGCCGCCCGGCGTCCAGGTGATCGACGTGGCGGACCTGGACGGCCTCGCGGAATCGTGGCGGCGGACCCGATGACCCGCTACGTCCCGCTCGCCGTGACGGCCTGCCTGACCGCCGTCGCGGGCCTGTCGTTCCAGCGCGTCTTCGGACTCGGCCCCGTCATCCCGGTCGCGGCCGTCGCGGCGGTCGTCCCGACGCTGCTGGCCGGGCTGCTGTCAGGCCCGCGCAAGAAGCGCCCGTGGCCGCTGTGGATCTCGCTCGTCCTGACCGTGCTCGCCTGGGCCGGGACGGTGTCGCTCACCGTCCTCCGCCCGGCCCTCACTGACGGGACGCTGCCGCAGACGCTCCGTGAGGGCGTGCTCAGCTCGTGGAAGGCGATCCTGACCACGCTGCTGCCCGCGCCCGCCAAGCCCGAGTTCCTCGTCCTGGTCAGCGTGGCGGTGTGGCTCGCGGCGTTCGCGTCCGCCGAACTCGCGCTCCGGACCTCGCTGCGCGCGGCCCCGGCCGCCCCGGCGCTCGGCGTCTGGGCGGTCGCGCTCCTCCTCGGCGTGGACGGCCCCGGATCGAACATGCCCCTTGCCGCCGCGACCGTCGTCCTCATCGCGGTGCTGATCATCGTCCGCGCGGACGGCCCCGAAGCGTCCTGGCGCCCGCTCGCAGCCGGGATACCGGCCGCCGCCGTCCTCGGGGCACTGGCGTTCGTGGCCGGCGGATTCGTCCCGGTCAGCGCCGCCCCCTACGACCCGCGCGAGCAGGTGCAGGCGCCGCCGCCCCAGCAGCGCGACGGCGTCAGTCCGCTCGACCGCGTCGGAGGCTGGCTGCTGAACCCCGGCCAGGTCATGTTCACCGTCGGCTCGAAGCAGACCGCCACCGAGCGGCTCGCCGTCCTGGCCAGGTTCGACGGCGTGACCTGGTCGTCCACCGCCCGGTTCGTCCCCACCGGGAGCCGCGTGCCCGAAGGCCCGGAGCCGGACAAGAGCCACCAGATCGCCCAGCGCATCCCGAACCGCGACCTGGCCGGCGTGTGGGTCCCGGCGCCCGACCGCCCCCGGCAGGTGGACGGCCTCCCCGTCGTCGTCGACCCCGGCAGCGGCGCCCTCGCCGCCGCGCAGCCCCTCCGCCCCGGCCAGACCTACCGGATCAAATCGGTCGTCCCCGAGTGGACGGCCGACGACCTGGCCGGCGCGGGCATCGCCACCGACCCCGAAGCGGACGCCGCACGGCAACTGCCCTGGGGGCCGGGCGCGAAGAAGCCGCCCGTCCAGCTCGCCGAGTTCCGCAGGTTCGCGCAGGCGGCGACGCAGGGCGCGCGGACACCGCTGCAGAAGGCCGCGATGCTCGCCGACTACCTCAAGATCTACGCCAGGTACGACGTGACCGCGGCGCCGGGCCACGGCTACCGGCAGATCGACCACTTCCTCGGCCAGGGCAGGCGCGGCACGCCCGAGCACTTCGCCACCGCCTACGCCCTGCTCGCCCGGACGCTCGATCTCCCGTCCCGCGTCGTCGTGGGGTTCGAGGGCGGCCGACGCGTGGGCGACGCCGTCCAGGTCCGTTCCGGGGACGTGATGGTGTGGCCCGAGATCAAGTTCGACCGCCTCGGCTGGATCCGCTTCAACCCGCTCCCGGACGGCGCACGCCCCTCCAAGAACAACGGCGGCGTCGCGGCAGGGCAGACCGAGCAGAAGCTAGAGCAGGCGCAGAAGAGCGCGGCCTCCCAGCAACGCGACCCTGGCCCGACCAAAACGACACAAGAACAACAGAAACCGGCCCCCGCCGAAGAGTCGCCCACACCCTGGTGGGTGTTCGCCTCAACCGCCGTAGGCGCGCTAGCCATCGGCTACCTGTGCGCCGTTCTCCTCGCCCCGGCCTTGCGTAAACGACGCCGCCGGACGGGCACCCCCGCCGCTCGCATCACCGGCGCCTGGCACCAAGCGCTCGACCACCTGGCGGATATCGGCCTGTCGACGGCTAAGACGCTCACGGCACACGAGGTCGCACACTTCGGCACGTCCACCATCGGCGAAACCGCCCACGACCACCTGCGCCCGCTCGCCGACCTGGTCAACCACACCCGCTTCGCCGCGTCCCACCCCGACCCGCACGCCGCCGACCAGGCCTGGCAGCACACCGACCAGCTAGGACGCCTGGTCACCGCCAAGACCGGCCGCCTCCACCGCCTCCGCCGCCGCCTCCACCCAAGATCACTAAGAGACGCCCGGCTTCAGCCTCCGTCCTGACGGGGCTCCGGGCCGTCAGGGCGGCGGGACGCTGACCGCTATCTCGCCGCCGAGGATCGCGCCTGTTTCCAACGCCAGGTCGTCGCCGCTCCAGAAGCGGCCGGGGTCGAACCAGTTCGGGCGGCGGCCCTTCGGGAGCAGGCCCATCGCCTGGTATGTCACCGCGACGATCTCCGCGCAGAACGCCGTCTCCAGATCCATGTCGCGCTCGGCGGGACGGCGGATGGGTACGCGGCCCCGCAGCCAGCGCGTCGCCAGCTTCGACGTCGACGGGAACGGGGTGCCGTCCAGGCGGGCCACCGCGCGGAGCGCAGCGTCCTCCATCGCGCGGGACGGCGGCGGGTCGAGCTGCCGCAGCCACGCACGCTGCCCGTACCGGTTGCCCCACAGCAGGACGGCCTCGCGCAGGTCGTGCAGCTGGGCGCCCCGGTGGTGCCCGCCCGTCCACATGTCCCGCAGTGACCGGCCCAGCTCGGCGTGCCACATCAGCGGCGGCAGGTCGTCGATGACCAGCGCCATGCCGACGTGGTTGACGGGGCTGTTCGTCGTCATCTGGATCGCGCGGTCGGCGACCGTCCGGCCGCGGAACAGCCACACGTCCCCGGTGCGGGTCAGCTCGGCGGCCTCGTCGAGGGAGATGCTCGTACCAGGCATGATCGATACGGTAGCCCCATGCGATGGTTGAAGGGCCTGGGCTTGTGGAAGGCGCTGGGCATCGCCGGTTTCCTCGGCGTCGCCGCGACCGGTGCCGTGATCGTGCGGTCCGAGCGGCGCCGCCGCGCCTACACGCCCGAGGAGATCCGCGGCCGCCTCCATGAGCGGATCGACGAGACGGACGGGGAGCGGTCGTGACGGTGCGCGCCGTCCGTGCGCCCGGCCGGGATGATCTCGAAAGCGCCTGGCGGGCCGTGTCCGCCGAGCTCGCGCCCACGCCGCTCGTCCCGTCCGGTCTCGTGAAGGGCGCGCTGCTGAAGCTGGAGACGTTCCAGCCGACCGGCGCGTTCAAGGTGCGCGGCGCGCTCGCGGCCGTCGCGGCGCTTCCGGACGGCGTCCCGGCGGTGACGGCGAGCGCGGGCAACCACGGGCTCGGCATGGGCTACGCCGCCGCGAAGGCCGGCGCGGACGTGACCGTGGTCGTCTCGACACGGGCGTCCCAGGTCAAGGTCGACAAGATCGGCGCGTACCCGGTGCGGCTCGTCCAGCACGGGCTGACCTACGACGACGCCGAGGCGCACGCGATGACGCTGCCCGGCCACTACGTCTCGCCCTACAACGACCCGGCGGTCATCGCGGGCCAGGGCACCATCGGACGTGAACTCGACCGGCAGGCGGACGGCCCGCTCACGGTCATCGCGCCGGTCGGCGGCGGCGGGCTGCTCGCCGGGCTCAGCCTCTGGGCGCGCGAACGCGGGGACGTGCGGCTCGTGGGCGTCGAGTCGGCGGTGTCGCGCGGCGTGTACGCCTCGGTATCGGCCGGACGGGTCGTCGAGGTCGAGGTCGGCGAGACGTTCGCCGACGGCCTGCCCGGCAACCTCGAACCCGGCTGCGTGACCCCGGAGGTCATCGGGGACACCGCCGAGCTGACGTCGGTCACCGATGACCAGATCCGGACGGCGCTGCGCTGGCTCTTCCACGAGCACGGGCTCGTCGCCGAGGGCGCGGGCGCCGCGGGCGTCGCCGTCGTTCTCGCCGGTCAGGTCCGGATCACCGGCCGCCCCATCGTGGTCATATCCGGACGCAACATAACCGTTCCGACATTCACCGACGCGATTCGCGAAGTCTGATCTATCCGGGAAAACCCGGGCGGCCGCGCGGCGGGACCACTACGGTTTCCGTGCAAACGGGGCAGGTGAACGCGCGTGCGTGCGGCATTTCTGGGGTCTTTGTTCCGGCGTGACCGGTTGACGGGGCAGGTCGCGGTCGGGCTCGTCGGCGTGCTCGTCATCGCCGCCGCCGTCTACGGGGTGGGCGTCGCGAGCGCCAAGTACCGGCTCGCCGACGTCGGCGCCTGGCTGACCGCCGCCGGCAAGGGCCTCGTCGTGCACGTCAACGGGCCGGCCGGCAAGGTCGACGGCAAGACCGGCGTGATCCCGCAGATGCGCGGCCACAACATCAAGATCGTCCAGGACGGCGGGACGGTGCTGATCGTCGACCTGGACACCGGCGTCGTCAGCCGGCTCGACCCGGCCCAGCTGGACATCGGGACGAGCCGCCCGCTCGGCAAGGGCATCCAGGTCCTCGCCGGGGCCGGGAAGGCGTACACGGTCGACTCGGTCAAGGGCGTCGTGCAGGAGATCGACCCGGTCGCCCTGACCCCGGTCGGCGCGCCCGCGACGCTGCCGCCGATCCTCGGGCAGGCCGGCATCGACGCGCGCGGCGCGCTCTGGGTGCCGGTCGCGCAGAAGGGCGAGGCCGCCGCGTTCAAGGACGGCCGCCTCCAGCCGCCCGTCCGCGTCGGCGAGGCGGGCGACAGCCTGGCGCTCACCATGGCGGCCGGGGACCCGGTCGTCACCAATTCGACCGCCGCGACCGCCACCGTCGTCAAGTCGTCGGGGGCGAAGCTCACGGTGAGCCTGCCGACGACCGTCAAGCAGGCGGGACGCGGCGGCGTCCTCGCCCCGGCCGCGACCGACGGGAAGACCGTCCCGCTGCTGGTGCCGGGCGCCGGGTCGCTGGTCACCGTCGACACCGACACCGGACGGTACTCCAGCACGCGGCTCGCGATGCCGAAGCACCGGTACCGGCCGCCGCAGATGCTCGGCGCGAAGGTGTACATCCCGGACGAGACCGCCGGCGCGCTGCTCGTGTACGACGCGGCGGAGAACCGGTTCGAGAAGCCCGTCCCGGTGGCCGGACGGCCGTCCAGGCTGGACGTCTTCGTCCGCGACGGGATGCTGTGGGCGAACGACCCGTCCGGTCCGCACGCCGTCGTGATCGACCGGGAGGGCGCAGGGAAGGGCGTCGACAAGTACAAGGACCGGGTGCCGGGCGGCCAGAACCGCCGGCCCATCCCGCTGCCCGGCGGCGGAGAGGCCCCGCCGCCGCCCCGCACCCCGCGGCAGCCGTCCCAGCGGCCGACGCCGCCGGGCCCCGGCGAACCGCCGAGCGCGCCGTCCAACATCTCGGTCACGCCCGGCTCGGGCACGATGCGGATCGACTTCCAGCCCGCGCAGGGCGACGGCGTCATCGGGTACGTGCTGAAGGACGTCCCGTCCGGCCTGACCGCGAGCCCGTCCGCGATCCGGCAGGGGGCGGGACCCTTCACGTTCACGGTCAGCGGTGGCGACTGCGGGCGCGAGTACCGGTTCCGCGTCGCCGTCCGCTACCGGGACGCCCGCGGCCGGACCCGCGAGCAGGTGTCGGCGGCCAGCGACCCCGTCCGGCCCTGCGTGACGCCGGGCACGCCGACCGGCCTGAAGGCGAAGGCCACCGCGGCCGGGGCCGAGGTCGCGTGGAGCCCGCCGCCGGGCGGGGGAGCGGTCGGCTACAAGCTCGCCTGGACCGGCCCGGTCAGCGGCTCCGTGACGGGCGCCGCCACGTCCGCGAGGCTCGGCGGCGTGTACACGAACGGCCGCTACACCTTCACGCTCACGGCCACGAACGGCGCCGGGACCGGTTCGGCCGCGACCCTGACCGCCGCGCTCACCGGTCCCGCCGTGAACTACCCGGTGGAGCGCAACGGCAACTCCGACGCCTACATCAGGCCGACGCCCGACGCCAACGCCAAGGGCGAACTCGTCGCGACCATGACCGACAACAACGGCGAGCTGGTCGCCGTCCGCTGCCAGGAGAAGGGCGCGTACTACCGGCACCCGAGGGACGCCAACCTCGCCGGGGACATGTACGCCAAGATCACCTACAAGGGTGCGACCGGCTACGTCATCGGCTACCTGGTCAACACCCCCGGCGACTGGAAGAGCTTCGCCTGCCTCCCCGTCTGGAAGTGCTAACCCCTCCGTTGAGTTGCGGCGTGTTGTTGTTATGCGGCATGCCATAACAACAACACGCCGCAACTCAACGAATCGGCGGGGCGGTCAGCTGCGGGGGTCTTATACCCATCTTCGAGTCCCCGAGACGGACCCCTACATCCGACGCCGTCCTCTGCTTGGAAAAAAAAAAACACCACAACACCAATATGACCTCAAGAACACAA
>NZ_JABXFD010000591.1 GCF_013372625.1 Actinomadura sp. BRA 177 | reverse complement strand
TCATGCCCGGCCGAACCGGCCAGATCGGTCATGCTCAACGTCACTGTGAAGAAGATCCCGTTCTCGCCCTGCTCATGCTGCTTAAGTCTCGTTCGTCCCGTGTGTCACACCAGTTTGGCAGAGAGGGACGCCGCCCGCCACGGCGCTGGCTAGGAACGCGGTGACGTTGAGCCGCTGCCAGGCTGCCAGGTCGTCCCTGACCACGATCCCGATCTTGGTGTCGAAACGCATGCGGCCAAGGGTGCCCTCGCCGGACGGCGCTCGTCTTGAACGCTGGTGCGCCAGAATTGGACGCGTGGACTGGAGCCGGTACTGGCGGTCGTCCGACCGTCCCCTGGAGGCGATGCACGCCCACTTCGAGCGGCACGTCTACCACCGGCACAGCCACGAGACGTACTCGTTCGGCGTGACCGAGGACGGCTACCAGGCGTTCCGCTGCCGGGGCGGCGCCCACACCAGCGCGGCCGGGATGGTCATCGCGTTCAACCCGGACGACCCGCACGACGGTCACGCCGCAGACGAGCTTGGTTTCACGTACCGGATCGTGCACATCGGCCCGGAGCTGGTCTCGGACGTGCTGGCCGATATCGCCGATCGTCCGGCCTGGCTCCCGCTGTTCGACTCACCTGTGCTCAATGACCCTGTGCTTGCGCGGAACCTGCGCGGACTGCACGCGGCACTCCTCGGCACCGCGACGACGCTCGCAAGGGACGAACTGCTGACCGCGACCGTCGGGTCAATGGTCGGCAGGGCTGCCACCCAGCGGCTGCGCCCATCGGACGGCGGCGGCTTCGTCGAGCGGGCCAGGCGGCGCATCGAGGACGCATTTCTGGACGACATCGGCGCCGACGAGCTGGCGGAGGCGGCGGGGTGCAGCCGGTTCGCGCTCTACCGCGGCTTCCGGCGGGCGTATGGAATGGGGCCGAGCGACTACCAGCGCCAGCTCCGCCTGCGCGCGGCCCGTCGCCTGCTCGTCCAGGGAGACGCGATCGGGGACGTCGCGGCCCGCACCGGGTTCGCCGACCAGAGCCATCTGACGCGCTGGTTCGTCCGCTACTACGGCATGACACCCGGCCGCTTCCAACGCGCGAGTTAGGCGCGAGATTGAGGAAGAATGCCCGCTATGAGACGGGCGAGCGGGGCGATGTTCGGGCTGGCGTACGGCGACTCACTGGGGGCGCCGACCGAGTTCCTGACGATGAAGCAGATCCACCGGATTTTCGGCGACCACGGGCCCACGCAGCTCGACGGCGATCCTGCGCTCGTCACCGATGACACGCAGATGGCGATCGCGGTCGGCCTCGCCCTCCTGGACGCCCTGGCCAACCCGCCGTTCACCCCTGACCTCATCATCCCGATGTGGCGGCGGCACTTCATCGACTGGCTCAACAGCCCCGACAACAACCGGGCGCCCGGTAATACCTGCCTGCGCGCGTGCCGGAACCTGCAAGCGGGACAGCCGTGGGTCAAGGCGACCGTGGCGGGCTCCAAGGGTGCGGGGCCAACATGCGGGTCGCGCCGGTCGGTCTCGCCCCTGGCCTGTCGGACGAGACGCGGGCCGGCGCGTCCCAGCTCCAGGCCGCCCTCACCCACGGGCACCCGACCGGGCTGGCCGCCAGCGAGCTGACCGCGTTCGCCGTCCGGTGGCTGGCCGACGGGATGGAGCCCGCAGACCTGCCAGCAGCACTCCGCGCGCGCTGCCACGACCAGCGCACCACCTACCACGAGCGCTGGCTCGACACCCTGTGGCAGCAGCCCGGCATGGACACCCCGGAGGACTTCATCGCGCGCGGCTGGGATGAGTGCCTCGACGTCCTCGACCGCCTGGACGAAGCCGTCCGGAGCGGCGACCGCACGTCCGACCCCTGCCAGATCACCGGCGCGGGGTGGGTCGCCGAGGAGGCCCTGGCCACCGGCCTGCTCTGCTTCCTGCTGTTCCCGGACGAGCCGGTCGAGGCGATCTGGCGCGGCGCGGCCAGCTCCGGCGACTCCGACTCGATCGCCTGCCTGGCCGGCGCGTTCGCCGGCGCCCACCTCGGCATGGACGCCTGGCCGGACGAGTGGTCCACCCGCATCGAGTACGCCGACGACCTCGCCAAGCTCGGCCAAGCCTGGAACTGACCAACGCTAGGACGCCGACCAGCCTGTCCAGGTTTCGATGGATATCGCTATGACCGGGCCCTCGGGCGGGTGGTCGCGGTACTGGGTGTAGCGGTCCGCCAGGAGGCGGACGGGTTCGGCCATCCGCGACGCGTCCTCGACGATGGACGCGTGGCCGTCCACGCGGACCCACCAGAGGCGCAACCAGTCGTCCTCATAATGGTCGGCCAGTAGGGCGACCCGGGGGTTGGCGCGGATGTTGGCCAGGCGCCGTAGATCCCGCGTGCTTTTCGGCTTGTGGTCGACGGCCGTGTAGACGCTGCCGCGGTGGACGGCGAACGTCACGGGGACGAGGTGCGGCCGTCCGTCCTCGCCCACGGTCGCGAGGCGCACGATCGGGACGGTCGTCAACAACCGGCGCGCGTCGTCCAGTGAGAGCTTCGGCACGCCCTCACCCTGTCACGTTCCGGGTTTTAGCGAGGACCCCGGTCCTTAGGAAGACTCCGTTGCCCAACTCGGCGCGCCTGTGCGCCCGGAGATCGTTCTTCTTCAGGGCCGGGAGGAGTCGCTTCCCCCATACGCAGCGCGTCAGCGCCGCCTTGGCCAGCCCCCGGACACCCCATGGCTTTGTAATGATACAGTCACAGACTGTGGAACTGGTGGGGCTGGTCAAACTAGCGGCGCGGCTGCTGAAGCAGCGGGCGCGCCGTGAGGCCCGGCACGTCAACAACAAGAATTTCCAAGCAGGTCGTCGCCGTCGCGGCACGCACCGGACGCGGCATCGCACTCGAAGAGCTGAGTGGGATCCGCGGACGGGTCACGGTTCCTCGCGACCAGCGGGCGCGCCTGTCCTGTTGACCCTTCCACCAGGTGGGCGAGTTCATCGCCTAGAAGGCCCGCCGCGCCGGTGTGCGCTTCATCGAGGTGGATCCGGCCTACACATCGCAGCGCTGCCCGCGCTGCGGCCACACCGACCGCGGCAACCGCCGCAGCCGGGATCATTTCTGCTGTCGTCGGTGCGGTCTCGCTGGGCCCGCCGACGTCGTCGCCGGGGTCAACGTGCGCGACCACGCACGCTCGGCGTGGGTATTCGTCAACATGCCCCAACCCGCCTCCACATAGCGTGAGGTGGGTGGATGCGACCCGTGACCGCCCCGTCGTAGCGGGCAGTCGGGAGCGTAAACAAAGCCCCCAGGGACCGAACGAGCAAGCTCGGTCCCTTCAGGGCCGAGTAGTTGACTCCTGGAAGTCCGGCCTCGCTTCCTCGAAGTTGTGCGCGGTGAGGTGGGTATGGAGCTGGGCGAGTGTAACCTAACAAGCGTTAGGTTACACTCGCGGGAACTCCGGGGGCGTGAGGCCGCGCTCGACCACCTTCGCCAGCTCGACGTCCGTCAGGATGCGCGGCTCGCCGATCATCTTGGCCCGCACGTAGACGCCGCACAGCCATTCGAGGAGCCGCGCGTTCTCGAACGCCTCGTCCAGGTCGCGGCCGATCGTGACGCCGCCGTGGTTGGCCATCAGCGCGGCGCGCTTGCCGCCGGCCATGGCCGTCCGGACGTTCTCCGCGAGTTCGGGCGTCCCGTAGGTGGCGTACTCGGCGACCTTCACCACGCCGCCCAGCAGCAGCGTGTTGTAGTGGATCGGCGGCAGTTCGGACATGGTCGTCGCCACGACCGCGCCGTAGGTCGAGTGCGTGTGGACGATCGCGGCCGCCGGGGTCGCCGCGTAGAGCGCGAGGTGCATGGGCGTCTCGGACGACGGGGCCCGCTCCCCCTCCACGAGCTGCGACGACAGGTTCACGACCGGGCAGTCGGCGGGCTCCATCCGGTCCAGCATCATGCCGCCGGGCGTGACCGCGACGAGGTCGCCCGACCGGACGCTGATGTTGCCCGACGCGCCGGTCACGAGGCCGGTGTCGGCCAGCCGGCGGCCGATGGCGCACAGCTCATGCCGTTCATCCTTCAACAACATGCGAATACCTCTCACGTTCCGCGGTCTATACCGCGTACGCTACGGCCCTGACGATCATCGAGTCCTTTTCCTCCGGCGTGTTGCGCCGACCGGCACCCGCCGCGTCGACCGAGGATGAAAAGGGCTCGCAAAGGGGCCCGTCATGACCGTTGTCACTCTCGGCGCGCACATCCTGGACGTGCTCGCCCGTCCCGTCGAGGGCATCCCGGACGGCCAGGACACCGTGGTGGTGGAGCAGATCCGCGTCACCGCCGCGGGCGCCGCCGCCGGCACCGCGGTGGCGCTCGCGCGGCTCGGCAACGACGTCATCTCGGTCGGCGCGGTCGGGGACGACGACCTCGGCGACCTGCTCGTGGCGATCATGACCCGGAACGGCGTGGACGTGACCGGGCTCGTCCGGCGGACGGCCGACCAGACCAGCGCGTCGATCCTGCCGATCCGGCCGGACGGCGGGCGCCCCAGCTTCCACGTCCCGGGCGCCAACCTGACCCTCACCACGGGCGCGGTCGGGCCCGGCCTGCTCAGCGCGGCGGGCGTCGTGCACCTCGGCGGGCCGGACGTCACGTTCGGGCTCAACGACCCGGCGTTCTTCGAGATGCTCGCCGCCGCGCGCCGCACCGGCACCGTCGTCACGATGGACCTGCTGTCCAACATGCCCGACCTGCTGACCGGCGCCGCCGCGTTCCTGCCGCATGTCGACCACTTCCTGCCGAACGAGGAGCAGGCCGCCGCGATGACCGGCGAGACCGATCCCGAGAAGGCCGCTCAGGCGCTGCTCAAGCAGGGCCCGAGCACGGTGATCGTCACGCTCGGCGCGGAGGGAAGCCTCGTCGCGACCGCCGGCGGCGTCCACCGGCTGCCCGTCCTGCCGGTCGAGGTGGTCGACACGACGGGGTGCGGCGACGCGTACTGCGCCGGGTTCATCACCGGGCTCGCGCAAGGGCGGGACGTCCTGGAGGCGGCCCGCTGGGGCACCGCGGCGGCGGCGACGGTCGCCCAGGGGCTCGGCTCCGACGCGTGCCTCACCGACCTGGACGCCGTCCTCGCCCTGCTGGACTAGATCTTCTGCTTCTGGTCCGCCCAGTACGGGTCGCGCAGGAGGCGCTTGTAGAGCTTGCCCGTCGGGGTCCTCGGCATCTGGTCGACGAAGTCGATCGAGCGCGGCGCCTTGTACCCGGCGAGCGAGGCACGGACGTGCTCGATCAGCTCGGCCGCCGTCGCGTCGGACGGGTCGCCGTCGTCGGCGAGTTCGACGGCGGCCTTCACCTGCTCGCCGAACTCCTCGTCCGGGATGCCGAACACCGCCACGTCCCGGACGGCCGGATGGGTGATCAGCACGCCCTCGATCTCCGCCGGGTAGATGTTCACCCCGCCGCTGATGATCATGTCGATGACGCGGTCGGCGAGGAACAGGTAGCCGTCCTCGTCCAGGTAGCCGACGTCGCCGGTGGTGAACAGGCCGTCCGCGCGGTGCATCGAGCGGGTCTTCTCCTCGTCGCCCCAGTACTCGACGTCGTCGCCGCTCGTGTACCGGAAGAAGATCTGGCCGCGCTCGCCGGCGGCGGCGGGCTCGCCGTCCTCGCGCAGGATGTGGACCTCGGTCGTCGGCAGCGGGAGGCCGACGCTGCCGGGCTTCTTCAGCCACTCCTCCGCGGTGATCACGCTGTTGACCGCCGCCTCGGTGGAGCCGTAGTACTCGTGCACGACCGGCCCCAGCCAGTCGATCATCCGCCGCTTGACCTCGGGCGGGCAGGGCGCGGCGCCGTGCCAGACGGCCGCGAGGCTGGAGCCGTCGAACGCCGCGCGGGTCTCCTCGTCCACCCGCAGCAGCCGGACGAACTGGGTCGGGACGAGATGGACGTTCGTGATCGCGTGCTCGTCGATGAGCCGCAGCGTCTCGGCCGGGTCGAAGTCCCGCCGGATGACCACCGAACGCCCCCTGAGCAGGAACACCAGCGACCACAGCCACTGCGCAGAGTGGTAGACGGGGCCGACGAGCAGCGACCGCCCGTCCGGCGGGATCCGCAGGACCTCCGCGAACACGTCGCCGATGAGGCTCGCGGTCTCGATCGGGGCGCCGGCGGCGAGTTGCTTGCGGCTCACGCCCTTCGGCCGTCCGGTGGTGCCGGAGGTGTAGAACATCGGGAAGCCCATCACCGGGTCGGAGATCTCCTCGCCCGTCCCGGTCGCGAGGAACTCCTCGTACGGGGTGAAGCCCGCGACGGCGTCGCCGAACGCGACGCGGGCGTCCAGGTCGAGGCCCTCGGACGCCTCGCGCGCGACATCGCCGAACGCGTCCTCGGTGAACAGGACCCGCGCGCCCGCGTCCGTCAGGACGTAGCGCAGCTCGTCGGCCGTCCAGTGCCAGTTGACCATCACGTAGCGGAGCCCGATGTGGCCGGCGGCGCACATCAGCTCGAAGTACTCGCGCCGGTTGCCGGAGTGGATCGCGATCGCGTCGCCGGTGGCCAGCCCCAGCCCGCGCAGCGCGTTCGCCAGCCGGCCGGTTCTCGCATCCAGCTCCCGCCACGACGTGCTGCCTCGTTCGTCGGTGATGGCGGGTTCGTCCGGCTTGGCGTCGGCGTACGGGCGGAGCAGTGCGGCCATCGGCCACCTCCTGGAACGCGGCAAAGTCCTGAAATGCGACTCTAGGACCGGTTCGCCGGAAAGACCAGGTCAGCACGCGGATCGCGCGGCCGCGGCGCCCCGGGGCCTGTTTCCGCGCCGTTACCCGGACGTGTCGTCCCGAGAAGACGAAGCCGCAAGTCGGTGCTGGAATGACGGGTACGGGTCAAACTAGAGTCCAGACAAGGTCATCACCAGGGCCTGTCGTACGCATGCCGTCCAGCATTAAGGTAACCGCACGTGTCGAGGGACGGGGAACCCCCAGTCAACGAGGACTCCGGAGCCGAGGGCGCCGAGCCGGCCTGCGCCGGGACCGGGGCGGACGGCGCGGACGGCGCGGCGTTCCGCGCCGGCGTCCGGGACGCTCTCGCCGGGCTGGCGGCGCGGCTGGACCGCGAGCACGAACGGGCGGCGCACCGCGAGGCCGTGATCGACCGGCTGCACGAGGAGAACCAGCGGCTGCGGCGCGGCGAGCTGCAGGGGATGCTGGAGCCCGTCCGCGCGGCGCTGTACCGGCTGCACGACCAGGCGCGCCGCGAGTCCGACCGGCTCGCCGCGCCCGAGCTGGCCGAACCGCCCGACCCCCGGCAGACCGCGCTGCTGCTGGCGGCGCTGGCCGACGACGTCGCGGACGCGCTGGCGCGGCTCGGCGTCGAGCGCTTCACGGTCGAGGCCGGCGCGCCCTACGACGCGTCCCGGCACCGCCCGGTCGCGGTCACGCCCGTCGCCGACCCGCTGCGGGACGGCACCGTCACCGCTGTCCAGTCCGACGGGTTCGAGCAGAGCGGCAAGGTGCTGCGCAAGGCGGCGGTCAGCGTCGGGAAGCTCGACGAGAACGGATCCGGGGCCGCGGTCAAAGCCGCCCCAAGTCGCCACGGCGGGGCGGAACGCGGCGAGACGCTGAACACCGGACGAGCACAGAATTCAGGACTCGGGACCGACAGGTGAGAGGGACATGGCTGTCTACGGGATCGACCTCGGAACCACGTACTCCTGCATTGCCTCCATCGACGATGTAGGGCGGCCCGCGGTCCTGCGGAACCTGGAGGGCACCGACACCACGCCGTCCGTCGTCTTCTTCGAGAGCGGCGAGAACGTCGTCGTCGGCGCCACCGCGAAGGACACCGCGGTGCTGGAGCCCGACAACGTCGTCAGCCTGATCAAGCGGGACATGGGGCGGGACGTGACGCGGCCCATCCACGGGATCGACTTCACGCCGGAGGAGATCTCGGCGTTCGTCCTGCTGAAGCTGGCGACGGACGCGCGCACCACGACCGGCGAGGACGCCCGCGACGTCGTCATCACCGTCCCGGCGTACTTCGGCGCGGCCGAACGGGACGCGACCCGCAAGGCGGGGCGGATCGCCGGGCTGAACGTCATCGACATCGTGTCCGAGCCGATCGCCGCCGCGATCACCTACGGCGTCCTCAACCCCGAGCAGGACCGGACGATCCTGGTGTACGACCTCGGCGGCGGGACGTTCGACACCACCGTGATCGCGCTGCGCGAGGGCCACATCGAGGTCGTGTGCACCGACGGCGACCACGAGCTGGGCGGCGCCGACTGGGACGCGCGGCTCGTGGAGCACCTCGCCGAGCGGTTCCGGGCCGAGCATCCCGACGCGGGCGACCCGCTCGACGACAAGCAGACCGAGCAGCAGCTCCGCCGGGACGCCGAGGACGCGAAGAAGGCCCTCACGACCCGCACCGCGCACACCGTCCGGGTGATGCACGGCGGGCGGGTCGCGGCGGTCGAGGTGACGCGGGAGAAGCTGGAGGAGCTGACCAAGGACCTCCTCGACCGCACCGTGGAGATCACCGGCCGGACGCTGTCGACCGCCGCCGAGAAGGGCGTGGACGACTACGACGACCTCGTCCTCGTCGGCGGGTCCACGAAGATGCCGGTCGTCGCGGCGCGGCTGGCGACCGAGCTGGGCCTCACGCCCCGGCTCCAGGACCCCGACCTCGCGGTCGCGAAGGGCGCGTCGCTGTACGCGTTCGAGGAGACCTACCGGCGGCTCGTCCGGGAGGGCGCCGCCGAGCGCGCCGAGGAGATGGCGACCCGCGCGGGCCTGTCCGCCGAGCAGCAGAAGCAGATCGCCGGACGACAGATCAAGACGGTCGCCTCGCACGCGTTCGGGATCGTCGTGGTCGACCGGGAGACCGGCGCCGAGAACGTCGCGCACCTCGTGCACGCCAACGACGAGCTGCCCGCCGCGAAGACCGAGGACTTCTTCACCGTCTACGACGACCAGACGTCCGCCGACATCCGGGTGATGGAGCAGGCCGGCGTCGTGGAGTCCGGCGACCTGATCGACAACACCGAGATCGCGACCGGGGAGATCCGCGTCCCGCCGGGCAAGAAGGCGGGCTGGCCGATCGGCGTCACGTTCGCGCTCGACTCGTCCGGGCTGCTGAACGTCACCGCCGTGGAGAAGGAGACCGGCGAGAAGCTGGAGCTCAAGGTGGACGTCGGCGGCATGTCCGAGGAGGAGGTCGAGCGCTCCCGGAAGGCCCTCTCCCGGGTCCAGGTCAGCTAGCGCGGAGGCGCCCGTGGCGTTCGACGACGACTACCGGCGGGAGGTGCTGGAGCCCGCGCGGGCGGCGGGCGACCAGCCTCCCGAGGACCTGCGCGCCCGGTACGCCCTGGCCGAGCCCCTCACGGCGGTCGCCGTCGCGGCGCGGGTCAAGGAGGTCCGGCAGTGCTGGCGGCGGGCCCGCGGGCAGCTGAAGTACCGCAAGCTGATCGACCGGCTGGAGGCCGAGCACCGCGAGCTGGCCCCGCTGTTCGCCGCCGCCGAGCGCGGCGACCTGCGCCCGCTGGAGGCGCGGCTGCGCGGCGGCGCGGAACGCACCGAGCGGCGCCGCGG
>NZ_JABXFD010000228.1 GCF_013372625.1 Actinomadura sp. BRA 177 | reverse complement strand
GCTCTGGGTGTCTGCAGTGTCGTCTTGGTCGGCGGGGTAGGTGGTGTATAAGAGCGGACGACCGGCTGGTGCGGCGCGGCTCCGAGGCCGTCCCACCCGGGGCCCGGCCATACGGTACGGGCGGTGCGCAGCAGCTGGCGGCCCAGCGTGCGGGACGCCGACCGGACGGCGGCCGATGGCAGGCGCGCGTCCAGTTCAGCGTCGAGTTCGCCGAACCGCGTCGCGACGGATGCGGCGGCGGCGAAGGCGGCGGAGACGGCGCCGGTGGTCGCGGCCCGTCCGCGCAGGAACGCCTCCAGGGTCGGCACGTCCCGTACGCGTCCGGTGGCGGCGATCGGTTCGAACCCGCCGGAGTGGGCGTGCCCGCCGGCGGGGAACCGGCCGTCGGCCAGCAGTAGGAGCTGTGCGGCGCACACGGTCAGAAGAGGAAGTAGCGCTGGGTCATCGGCAGTTCGGTGCCCGGTTCGTGGTCGATCGTGTCGCCGTCTATGCGGACCTCGAAGGTGTTGGGGTCGACCTCAATGTTCGGCAGCGCATCATTCAGTGGCAGGTCGGCCTTCGTGCGGCCCCGCACGTTCTCGACGGGGACGAGCTTCCGGTGCACGGCGAGCCGGTCGGCGAGCCCGTCGTCCAGCGCGGCCGGGGCGACGAACGCCAGGCTGGTGGCCTGCGCGGCGCGGGTGCCGACGTTGTAGCCGGGGCGGGGCAGCACCGGCTGCGGCGTCGGTACGGACGCGTTCGGGTCGCCCAGCATCGCCGTGGCCGCCATTCCGCCCTTGAACACCGCGGTCGGTTTGACGCCGAACAGCGCGGGCTCCCACAGGACGAAGTCGGCGAGCTTGCCCGCCTCGATCGAGCCGATCTCCCGCTCCACGCCGTGGATGACGGCCGGGCAGATCGTGTACTTGGCGACGTAGCGGCGGGCCCGGTGGTTGTCGGCGCGGCCGTCCCCGGGCAGGGCGCCGCGCAGCTTCTTCATCGCGTGCGCGGTCTGCCAGGTGCGCTGCACCGTCTCGCCGAGCCGGCCCATCGCCTGCGCGTCCGACGACATCGCGGAGATCGCGCCGATGTCCTGCAGGACGTCCTCGGCGGCGATCGTGCTGGCCCGGACCCGGCTCTCCGCGAAGCCCAGCTCGGCCGGGACCTTCGGGTTGAGGTGGTGCGCGACGAGGATCATGTCGAGCTGCTCGTCGACGGTGTTGACGGTGAACGGCCGGGTCGGGGTCGTGGACGACGGCAGGACGTTCCGCTCCCCCGCGATGCGGATGATGTCGGGCGCGTGCCCGCCGCCGGCGCCCTCGGTGTGGTAGCTGTGGAACGTCCGGCCGCCCACGGTGCGGACGAGGTCCTCGACGAACCCGGCCTCGTTGAGCGTGTCGCTGTGCACGGCGACCTGCACGCCGTGCGCGTCGGCGACGGTGAGCGCCGCGTCGATCACCGGCGGGGTGGCGCCCCAGTCCTCGTGGCACGTCAGCTTCTCGGCCGTGAACAGCCGAGCCCGCGGCTCGGTCGTTCACGCCTCGTCGCGCTCCCCGTCGCCACTGGCTGTCGCGCCGAAATCGCATCACCTGCCCTCTGTGCGGAGGGCGGGCCGGGCATGCTGACAAATACCCACGCCGTGCGCGCCCGCTGGCGGACGTTCACGGCGGCGATGTGGTCGGCGGGGCCAGCGAGCCCGCACCGACGACAGCAGAAATGGTCCCGGCTGGGACGGTTGCCGCGTGCGACGTGCCCGCAGCGCGGGCACGTCTGTGAGGTGTAGGCCGGGTCGACCTCCAGGAACGGCACCCCGGCCCGCTGGGCCTTGTAGGCAATGGCGGTGCCGAGCTGGTGGAACGGCCAGGTGGAGAGCGTGGCCCGCTGGTGCCGCCTGAGCCGTACCCGGTCACGGATCCCACTGAGTTCTTCCAGCGCGATACCGCGTCCGGTGCGTTGGGCATCGGCCACGATCTTCTTGGCGATCGTGTGGTTCACGTTCGCGGCGTGCCGCCCCTCCCGGGCTTTGCGCCGCGCCAGGCGCCGGGCCGCTGAGCGCGACCCGGCCGCCTTCTTCTTCTGCAGTTCAGCACGACGCCGCGCCTGTGCCCGCCGGTACCTGCGCAGCCCCTTGCCCTGGTAGTCGGTGCCGTCGCAGGTGGTGGCCAGGTTCACGATGCCCCGGTCCACGCCGATCCAGTCGACCGGTTCGAACGGCACGGCTTCTTCGATCTCGCAGGTGGCATGCAGGAACCACATACCGTCCCGGTGCACCAGGTCCGACTCGCCCCTGCGGTGCTCGGCCAGGGTCTTGAGGTGGGACGGCCTGCCGGTGAACGCGATGTCCCGCACCCGGCCGTGGATGGTCCAGATCGACACCGTGCGGGCATCCATCTGCCAGGACAGGCAGCGGTCGTCGAACGGCTGGGCCGCCTGGTCGCGGAAGGTGATCGGCTTGGACTGAGCCCTGCGGCGGCGCTTGGAGTGCCGCCCGCCGAGTAGCCCGGCGTCGATCTGGGCGTGCAGCGTGGTGTAGGCATCGGCGGTCTTGCGGATCACATGCAATGCCGGCTGCGCCGACAACCCGGCCGCCTTCAGTTCAGCATAGGTGAGCTTCTGGAGCCCGGCCCGGGAGAACACCTTCTTCTCGTACGCCTGACTTGATATCCGGTTGGCCAGGGCATTGCAGGTGTGCAGAGTCCCGCTCAGCGCCGCCAACTGGTCAAGCGTCGGCAACAGCTTCACCCGCAGCACTAGTTTCACAATACGTGACTATATCATTACAGTTACGGGGGATGTTGGAGATCGAACCTGGCGGCGCTGGACGCGCCGCGTTCTGCAGGTCGGCCTTGGTCCGGCCGTCCCGCGCGCCCTCCAGCAGGAAGGACGTGATCACCGCCGTCGCCTCGGGCAGGTTGAGCTTCAGCCCCCGCTCCTTGCGTTTGAGGGCGAGCTCACCGGCGGTGAAGATGAGCAGCCGTTCCCGTTCCCGGTGGGTCAACAGCATCACGAGCCTCCACAGCGGCGACAGTTTGAAGCGAGTCGGTCACTTTGTGCGACCAAAGCCGCCCCTACCCGGGAACGCTTTGGTGATGCTTCAGCGGGCGCGGCGTTCCTCGTCCTCTAGGAGGGGGGCGATGCGGAAGGGGACCTGGTGGGTCAGGACGATCGACGTCGTGCTGCGGCGGACGCCGGGGCAGGCGAGGATCGCGTCGATGACCTCGTGCAGTTGCTTGCCGTTCGGGGCCACCGCGCGGACGAGGAGGTCGCCCTGGCCGGTGATGCCCAGGACCTCCAGGACGCGCGGGATCGCGGAGAGGGCGACGGCGGCCTCGCGGAGGCGGCCTTGGGCGACCTCCAGGGTGACGAACGCCGTCAGTTCGAAGCCGAGCGCGCCGAGGTCGACCTCCCGGCCGCGGTGGCCGATGACGCCGTCGCGTTCGAGGCGTTCGACGCGGGCGTGCGCGGTGTTGCGGGCGATGCCCAGCTTGGCGGCCAGTTCGGTGATGCCGATGCGGGGCTGCTCCACGAGGCGGCGGAGGATCTGCAGGTCGAGGAGAGTGGTGCGGGTCACAATGCTCAGCTCCGGCGGGTGACTTTGTACTGATTTGAGCAATCTGCTCAAGTATCGTGCCAGCATCTTGCACACCGCTCAGTGAAGTGGGCTCAATGCAAGCATGAGCACCACCGTTTCTTCCTCTCCGCTTCGGGACCGGCTGGAGCTGGAGCGCGGCCGGATCGCGATCGGCGGCGTCCACGCGCTCGTCCGGCTGCTGCTCGACCAGCGGCGGGCGGACGCCCGGCGCGGCTGGACGACCGCCGGGTTCGTGTCCGGCTACCGGGGGTCGCCGCTCGGCGGCCTCGACCAGCAGCTGATGCGGGACGCGACGCTGCTGGAGGGCAACGACATCCGGTTCATTCCGGGCGTGAACGAGGAGCTGGCGGCGACGGCGGTCTACGGGTCGCAGCTCGCCGAGCACCTGCCGGGGCCGCGCTACCAGGGCGTCTTCGGGCTCTGGTACGGCAAGGCGCCCGGCGTCGACCGGTCGCTGGACGCGTTCAAGCACGCGAACTGGCTCGGCACGTCCGAGCGGGGCGGGGTGCTCGCGGTGGTGGGCGACGACCCGTCCGCCAAGTCGTCCACGCTGCCGTCGGCGACGGAGGGCGCGCTCGCGGAGGCGTTCATGCCGGTGCTGGTGCCCGCGTCGGTCGGCGACGTGCTGCGGCTCGGCCGGCACGGGTTCGAGATGTCGCGGTTCAGCGGGGCCTGGACGGGCTTCAAGGTCGTGACCGACGTCGCCGACTCGCACGAGACCGTGGCGGCGGAGCCGGTGCCCGACCCGGTGATCCCGGACTTCGCATGGCGGGGGCGTCCGTGGAAGCCGACGCGCAAGCCCGGCGTCGATCTGAAGGGGACGACGGCGATCGAGACCGAAGTCCTGCAGGGTCGGCTGCAGGCGGCGACAGCATATGCCGCCGCTAATGGGCTCGACCGGATCGAAGGGGCGGCGGACGCGACCATCGGTCTCGTCGCGGCCGGGCGCACCTATCTTGAGCTGCGCGAGGCCCTCGATCGGCTCGGGCTGGACGATGAGGCGCTGGCGCGGCGCGGCGTAAGGCTGCTGCGGCTGGCGTTGATCTATCCGCTGGACGCCGACCGGATGCGCGAGTTCGCGACGGGGCTCCGCGAGATCGTCGTGGTGGAGGAGAAGCGCGCGTTCATCGAGACGCAGATCCGGGACGTCCTCTACGACCAGGCGGAACGTCCGGCCGTGTACGGGAAGAACGGGCCGGGTGGAGCCCTCGTCCCGGCCGACGGCGGGCTGGACGCCGACCGCATCACCAAGGCGCTCGCCCGCTTCCTCGCCGACCGGGTCGGCGAGGAGCACGTCGACCTGCGCGAGGCGGCACTCCAGCCGCGCAAGCCCAAGATCAACCTGCTCTCGGCCTCGCGCACGCCGTACTTCTGCTCCGGCTGCCCGCACAACCGCTCGACGGTCGTGCCGGACGGGTCGATCGCGGCCAGCGGCATCGGCTGCCACGTGATGACCGTCTTCCAGGACCGCAGCATCGGCACCACGCAGATGGGCGGCGAGGGCGCGATGTGGGTCGGCGCGGCGCCGTTCAGCGAGACCGGGCACATGTTCCAGAACCTCGGCGACGGGACGTTCTTCCACTCCGGCAGCCTCGCCATCCGGCAGGCCGTCGCCGCCGGCACCAACATCACGTTCAAGCTCCTCTACAACGCGGCGGTCGCGATGACCGGCGGGCAGGACGCCGACGGCGGCTCCGACCCCGCCGCGATCACCCGGATGCTGCACGCCGAGGGCGTCGCGAAGATCGCCGTGGTGGCGGACGACCCGTCCCGCTACCCGCGCGGAACCGACTGGGCGCCCGGCGTCCGCGTCAGGCACCGCGACGACCTCGACGCCGTCCAGCGGGAGCTGCGCGAGATCCCCGGCGTGACCGTGCTGCTGTACGACCAGGCGTGCGCGGCGGAGTCGCGGCGCAAGCGCAAGCGCGGCCTCGCCCCCGACCCGCAGGTCCGCGTGCTGATCAACGAGTCGGTGTGCGAGGGCTGCGGCGACTGCGGCGTGAAGTCGAACTGCCTCAGCGTGGAGCCCGTCGAGACCGAGTTCGGACGCAAGACGCAGATCAACCAGACGTCCTGCAACAAGGACTATTCGTGCGTGGACGGCGACTGCCCCTCGTTCGTCACCGTGATCCCGGGCGAGAAGAAGAAGGCGCGCCCGTCGCTGCCGGAGATCGGTGAGCTGGAGGATCCGGAGACCCGCCCCGCGTCGGGGGACGTCCTGCTCGTCGGCATCGGCGGCACCGGCGTCGTGACCGTCAACCAGGTCCTCGCCACGGCCGCGCTGATCGACGGCCGGCACGCCCGCGCGCTCGACCAGACCGGGCTGAGCCAGAAGGCCGGCGCGGTCGTGTCGCACCTGCGGATCGGGGACGCCGACCGGGACCGCCCGGGCATGGTCGGCGCGGGCGGCGCCGACGCCTACCTGGTGTTCGACTCGCTCGCCGGGACGTCCGAGACGAACTTGCGCCGCTGCTCACCGGACCGGACCGCCGCGGTCGTGTCGACCAGCGAGGTCCCGACCGGGCGGATGGTCACCGACACGGCGGCGGCGCTGCCGCCGAGCGCGTCGCTCGTCCGGCAGATCGCCGACCGGACGCGGGGAGAGTCGCTCGTCGCGCTCGACGCGCTCGCGCTCGCCGAGCGCTGGTTCGGGAGCACGACCACCGCCAACTTCGTCGTGGTCGGCGCCGCGTACCAGGCGGGGCTGCTGCCGCTGTCGGCGAAGGCGATCGAGGAGGCGCTCGCGCTGAACGGCGTCCAGGTGGACGCGAACGTCCAGGCGTTCCGGGCGGGGCGGCGGCTCGTCCTCGAACCGGACTGGGCCGCCGAGCCGGTCGCGACCACCGCCGCGCCGAGGCCGCTGGACGCGACCGCGACGGCCGCGATGAGCCTGGTCGAGGCGTCCGGCGCGGACGGCGAACTGGCCCGCGTGCTGCGGATCCGCGTCCCCGACCTGGCCGCCTACCAGGACGTCGCGCTCGCCAAGCGGTACCTCGACGCCGTCCTGCGCGTCGATCGTGCCGAGCGGGAGACGGGCGTGGACGGGCAGCGGCTCGCGGTCGCCGTCGCGCGCAACCTCTACAAGCTGATGGCCTACAAGGACGAGTACGAGGTCGCCCGCCTCCACCTCGACCCCGAGCTCGCCCGGCGGGTCGAGGAGCAGTTCGGGCCCGGCTCCACCGTGAAGTACATGCTGCACCCGCCGCTGCTGCGCGCGTTCGGCATGGACCGGAAGATCGCGCTCGGCCGGACGGCACGCCCGGCGTTCCACGCGCTGCGCGCCATGCGGCGGCTGCGCGGCACCCCGCTCGACCTGTTCGGCGCGACCGCGCAGCGCCGCGCCGAGCGCCGCCTCGTCACCGGCTACGTCGCCGTCCTGAACGAGCTGGTCGCGGAACTGAATGCCGAACGCCACGACCTCGCCGTCCGGATCGCGGAGCTGCCGGACGTGATCCGCGGCTATGAGGACGTGAAGACGGCGAACATCGTCCGCTACGAGGAGGGCCTGCGCGAGCTGCTCGCCGCGTGGCGGGCGGAGCGGTCCCCGAGCCGCGTGTGATGATCAGGTGATCGCGCTGGTCACCGCGCCGACCAGCGCGATCACCACCAGCTGCAGGAGCAGCAGCTTCGCCAGCGCGCACGGCGCGGAGCGGTGCGCGTAGCACTGCTCGGCGAGGATCGTGAGCTGGTCGGTGAGCCGCAGCCGCGGCGCGGAGTGCCGGGGCGGGACGCCCCGGAACGCGGCCGCCCGCGGCTGCTCCTCCACCGGGCGCACCAGGACGCTCGTGACCGCCCGCGTCGGGACGACCATCCGGTCCCAGTGCAGGGCGTCCAGCGGCAGCGGCTTCCCGTGCCCGTCCAGCTGGAAGATCGGCCCGCACAGCGTGATGAAGGGGAGATCGTGCCCGCGCGCGGCCGGCTCCTCCCCGAGCAGCCCGCGGAACGTCTCGCCGCTGTTCAGCGTGATCTCCAGCTCGACGTCGCGGTCGGCGTAGTCGGCGGACGCCGGGCGCTCCGGTGCCGGCCGCTCCGGGAAGGGCGCCGGCCGGTTCTCCAGCCGCGTCAGCGCCGCCGCGGCAAGCGACGACAGCGTAAGCGAGAGTGCGATGAAGCAGGCCACCGACCAGCCCGCCACGAGCGTCGAGCCGGCGTCCCCGTCCAGCAGCCGGCGCGGGCTCAGCACCGAGCCGCGCCCCAGCAGGCCGAGGACGAGCACCGTGCCGGACGTGAGCAGGGTGCCCGCGACGACCACCCGGGAGAACCTCGGGGGCGCGCTGCCGGCCCGCTCGCGGCGGCCGCGCACGAGGTCGAAGTGCAGCCCCGGGACCGCCGCCAGCGCCAGCAGCACAACAGGCACGACGAGGGAAGCTTCGGTCATGGTCACCCCAGCCCGCCATCGGGGGTCACGAGCCTCCGATCTTTTCAGTTGGCCCTTGGAATCTCAATATCAAGACAGCTGACGAATGGTCCAATTGATGTTCTCGTTGGCGCTCCGCCAGTCGAACCGGGCGCGCCGGGCCGCGCGTACCTCCTGACGGGCCGGGACCACGCCCGGCACAGGGAACGGACGAGGGTGACGTCCAGTGGAATCGGGCTTGCGGCTGACGGAGCGCTACCGGCTCGTGGAGCGCCTCGACGACGGCGGGACGATGGAGGTCTGGCGCGCCCGCGACGAGCTGCTCGACCGCCCGGTCGCGGTCAAGCTGCTGACGCCCGCGCGGGCCGGCCTGCACCCCGCGTTCCAGCGGGGCGTGAACCGCGCCGCCGGGCTGTCCTGCCCCGCGCTGGAGACGATCTTCGACAGCGACCAGACCCGGGACGCGTCCGGGCGGCTCATCTCCTACCTGGTGACCGAGTTCCTGGACGGCACGACCCTCGCGGACCGGCTCCGCCGGGGCCCGCTCACCGCCTACGAGACCGCCGGCCTGTGCGGCCAGATCGCCGCCGCCCTGGCCACCGCGCACGCGGCCGGTGTGACGCACGGCGACCTGAGGCCGGGCAAGGTCGTGCTGCTCCGCGACGAGGTCAAGCTGGTCGACACCGGGATCGCCGGAGTCGTCCGGAGCGCGCGCGGGCCCGCCTCGCACAGCGCGGAAGTCGCCCCTGTGTCGGACACGGAGGCCGCCGACATCCGCGCGCTCGGTGCTCTCATCGCCGCATGCGTCACTCCGGGAGCGTCCGAGGAATTGTCGGCGCTCGTCGCCCGCTGCCTGAGCCAGGAGCCGCCGTCCGCCCGGCGGATCGCCGACCTCCTGGCGCGCGACGACGACCCGCCGAACCAGACCTTCGCCGCGGGTCCCGCGATGGCGAGCACACCCCAGCGGACGAAGACGCTGCGCCCGCCACCGCGCCGGCGCGTCCCCCGCCCGGCCCGTCTCGCGGTGCTCGCCCTCCTCGTCGCGATCCCGGTCACGGCCGCCGCCGCGATCCTCGTCTCGGCACCGCGCCCGCCGGTCTCCGTCCAGCCGCCCACCCGGACCGAGGCCGTCCCGCCGCCGCGGACCACGACGCCCGACACGCGTCCCACCACCGAGCCGGCCGGGACGCGCGTGCGGGGCGCGCTCGGCCAGTTGCGCCCGATCGTCAGCCGCGGCTACGCCTCCGGCGAGATCCGCTCCGACGTCGCCATCGACCTCAACAACGTGATCACCAACCTGGAGAACGACCTCACCACCGACCGGATCGTGGACGTCGGCCGCCGGGTCGCCCTCCTGCACGACAAGATCGACACGCGGCGGCGGGAGCGCGCCCTCACCCCCGGTCTGGCGGACGAGCTGAACCGCGTCCTCGCGACGATCCAGGCATGACGGGCGAACGGGACCCCGGGCAGTGGCGGCGCGAGGAGATCCGCCACCCTCGGCACGGCCTCCGCATTCCGTGGCTGGCGCTCGCGGGCCCGTCGCGACGATCGTCGCCGCGACCACCCTGGTCATCGGGATCGGCGACAACCTCTCCAGCCGGGACCGCTCCCCCGACCGCCTCCTCCCGCTCCAGGC
>NZ_JABXFD010000733.1 GCF_013372625.1 Actinomadura sp. BRA 177 | reverse complement strand
AGCCCCGCCCGCCCCGGAGACTCGCTTGCGCGCAGTTCGTTCGCTGACGCGGCAGTGGCGACCGGCCGGACTCCGAGTGCGCTACCGCCGCTCAGGGTCGTACGGCGGTTGAGCTGGGGAGGGGTCAGTGCTTTTTCTAAGGTTTGTAGAAAGTGGCTTCAGGTCATTGACACGGGTCTCATTGCAAGGTTTCCTTCCTGTAGCCGCGCCGGGTGTACGGGCAGCGTCCGGTGGCGGTTCCACCCCGTCTCACTGAGGGAGTGCATCAATGCCCATTGCAGGCAGCCCCCCACCTGCGCGGCGACGTCCACGCCGGTTGCTCGCGGCCGGTGGTCTGGTGGTCGCTCTGGCTGCGGCCCTCGCGGTGCCCGGCGCGCGGCCGGCGCTCGCCGCCGGTGAGACCGTGAACGTCTATCTCACTACGACCTCCGACTCTGGTGGACGGGTTGTGACCCGCGGGCTGGAGCGGCAGCCGTCGGTCAGCTTCGCGTCGAGCAGTCCGGGTGCGGCGCACACGATCGCCGTCAATGACGGTGTGCGCTACCAGCGGTTCGTGGGTGGCGGCGCGTCGATCACGGACACGACCGCGCACCTGTTCCGGGGCGGGGCGATCAGCTCCGCCACGCGGGACGCGGTGATGCGGCGTCTCTTCGATCCAGTGGACGGCATCGGGCTGTCGTTCGTCCGCAATCCGATCGGGGCGTCCGACCTGTCTCGTCCGGGGAACGTCTCGCTGGACGACACATGCTGCGATCTCAGCGACTTCGGCGCCAATGGGTACGACACGAACGTCCGGTTGCTGACGCAGCAGGCAAAGCAGCTCAACCCCGCGCTGCACGTCATGGGAGTGCCGTGGAGCGCGCCCGGCTGGATGAAGGACAACGGCCGCATGGACCAGATGGGCTGGCTGAAATGGGAGTACTACCCCACGTACGCCCAGTACCTGGTCAAATACATTCAGTCGTATCAGGCGGCCGGCGTTCCGGTGGACTACCTCTCGGTGCAGAACGAGCCGAACTGCTGTCAGGCGGGCAATCCCACGGCGATGAACTATCCGGGGATGTCGTGGAATCCGTCCGGGCTGGTGGAGTTCACCAAGAACCATGTGTATCCGGCGTTCCGGGCCGCGGGGATCGGCACGAAGGTCATCCACTTCGACTGGAACTACGGGGACTACGGGAGTTTCGGGTCGCAGATCGTCGCTGATTCGGTGCTCCGGAACGACGCGCTTTCAGCGGGTATCGGGTGGCACGACTACGCCGGAAGCCCGTCTGTGGGCTCGCAGGTGCACGACCAGTATCCGTCCATGATGCAGTTCAACACCGAGCATTCCGGCGGGACGTGGGTCGGGAACCAGCACAACGAAGATATGGGCGACATCATCGAGCACGCCCGCAACTGGTCCAGTGCCGAGGTGAAATGGAGCCTGGCGCTGAACCAGAACATGGGGCCGCACAACGGCGGCTGCGGGACGTGCACCGGGCTGGTCACCGTCCAGGAGGGCGGCTCCCGGGCAGGTCAGGTCGACTACACCATCGAGTACTACACGATGGGGCACCTGACCAAGTTCGTGAGGCCGGGGGCTTATCGGATCGATTCCTCGGCCGATTCCGTTGTGCAGAACGTCGCCTATGTGAACCCGGATGGGTCCAAGGCCCTGATCGCCCACAATGGTGGGACATCCGCGCAGTCGGTCCGCGTGGTGTGGGGCGGCCAGTCGTTCACCTACTCGTTGCCCGCGCGCACCACGGCGACCTTCACCTGGTCCGGCACGCAGTCGGGGCCGCAACCGGGCACCGGGCAGATCACCGGGCTCGCCGGCAAATGCGTCGACGTGGCCGGTGCGAACACGGCGAACGGGACGCCCGTCCAGCTCTACTCGTGCAACGGCACCGGCGCCCAGCAATGGACCCGTTCCGCCGACGGGACAATTCGCGCGCTCGGCAAATGCCTGGACGTGGAAGGCCCGAGCACGGCCGACGGCGCCAAGACGCATCTGTGGGACTGCCACGGCGGCTCGTCGCAGCAATGGACGTACACGTCCGGCCACGACCTGGTCAACGCGTACTCCGGTAAATGCCTGGACGTGACCGGCAACGATTCCGCCGACGGCACCCGGCTGCAGATCTGGACCTGCACCGGCGGCGCGAACCAGAAATGGACGGTCCCCGCCTAGCGAGACCCCGCCGGGGAGCCGGCACTGCCCGGCCGGCTCCCCGGCGGAACTCACCCGCGTCCCCGGATGTGGCCGATGACGAGTTCGGCCAGCTCGTCCACCATGCGTTCGTGGGGGATGGGCGGACGGTCCAGGACGTACTTGATCGACAGCAGCCCGACGGTCTCGGTGATGATCCACAGCGTCGCGTCGATGTCGAGGTCGTCCCGGAACTCGGCGCGGTTGACCAGGAGGTAGACGCGGATCAGGTCGGTCAGCCGCCGCTGCAGCGCCGCGAGCTTGTCGAACGGGCCGAGCCACGGCACCTGCTCGACGATGATGCGCAGCAGGTCGGCGTCCTCCTCGAACAGCCGGATCTGCGCGTCCAGCATCGCGCGCCCGGCCTCCTCCCACGGCAGCCGCATCGTGGCCTCGATCTCGGCGCCGAGCCGGTCGGCGAGATGGTCGGCGAAGCGGTCCAGGACGGCGATGACGATCGCGTCCTTGTTGGGGAAGTACTGGTACAGCGATCCGTTGCTGATGCCCGCGGCCTTGGCGATCCGGTTGGTGGACGCGCCGTCGTACCCGCGTTCCGACAGAACGCGAGTGGCGGCCTCCAGGATGCGTTCGACCGTCCGGCGCGAGCGGTCCTGGGACGGGGTTCTGCGGGGCGAAAGCCCAGGTGAGGAGGCCATTGGTGGTTCCTTCGAAAACGCGACTTGTAAGCGACTCCTTATTCGCGTTCAACTTATATCAGCAGCTTTTCAGGAGGTATCGCACATGACGGTGACCGATGGGACGCCCGCGACCCGGTCGGCCGAGCAGGAACGCCGCGACGAGCCCGTCCCGTTCGGGCCCGGTTCGCTGCTGTGGGAGCAGATGGGGCTCTATACGTCGGCGATCGCAGGCGACAGCGTGTTCATCCTGCAGGTGATGCATCCGGCGATCGGCACGGTGGTCGACCGGCGGTCGAGTTTCCGCACCGACCCGCTCGGCCGCGCGGCGCGCAGTTTCGCCTCGGTGCAGACCTGGGTCTACGGCGGACGGACCGCCATCGAAGAAGGCAAGCGACTCCGGGAAATGCACAAGTCGCTCAGCGCGGTCGATGAGGAAGGGCAGCGCCACCACGCGCTGTCCGCCGAACCGTGGGTGTGGGTGCATCTCACCGGCTTCTACGCCGCCGTCACCGCGTCCAAGTACTTCGCTCCCGCGCCGATGACGAAGGACGAGGAACAGCAGTTCTTCGACGAGTTCCTCCAGCTCGGCAGGATCCTGCGGGTGCCCGAGCGGATGCTGCCGGCGAGCATCCCGGAGTACTGGGACTACTTCGACGACATGGTCGCGAACACCCTCGTCCCGCACAAGGTGGCGCACGAGGTCCTCGGCCAGATGAGCCAGGTCCCGCCCACCGTGCCGAAGCTGCTGCGGCCGGCGGTCGCCCCGCTGAGCGAGGCGGGCGGACGGCTCGGACGGCTGATCACGGTCGGCACCCTGCCGGAGGCGGCACGCGAGAAGCTCGGGCTGTCGTGGAGCGCGGCGGACGAGCGCCGGCTGCGGCTGGTCGCGCAGGTCATCGGACGGAGCACCCCGCTGCTCCCCGAACGCGTCCGGTACATGCCGATCGCGTACCGCGCGCGGCAGGCGGCCCGCGCCCAGGAGCGGCTGGAACGCGCCCTGGAGCACCGGCCCATGTGAACGTCCCTCGGCTGATCAGGAGGTCGACCACCATGACCGCACCCGTCCAAGACCCACTGGCGGCGCTGGCGGCCGCCGCTCCGTCGAAGACCGCGATCGTCGAGGACGAGCGGCGCCTGACCTACGCCGAGTTCAACGCGCTCGTGAACCGGTACGCGAATTTGCTGGTCGACCACGGGGTCCAGGCGGGCACCAAGGTCGTGTGGTGCGGCCGCAACAGCACCGTGGTCGTCGCCCTCATCTCGGCGCTGCGCAAGTGCGGGGCCATCGGCGTCCCGCTGAACTACCGCCTCAGCCCGGAGGAGACGACCTACGTCGTAGAGAACGCCGACGCCGCGGTGGTGGTGTTCGACGCCGAGCAGGCGGCGCAACTGGAGGCGGCATCACAGCAGGTGGAGGACGTTCGCGCGTGGCTCGCCTGGGGCGGCGCGGCGCCGGAGTGGGCCTCCTCGCTCGACGCCCTGGCCGCGAAGAGCCCGGAGACGGAACCGGTGCCCCTCGGCGCCGACGCGGCGGCCGGCACCTCGATGTTCTACACGTCCGGGACGACCGGCAAGCCGAAGGGCGTCGTCCGCGACGAGCCGGACCCGGAGCTGGTGCTGGGGCTCGTCGGCGAGATCGGCTTCCAGCCCGGCGACGTCTACCTCACGACCGGCCCCCTGTACCATTCCGGCCCGCTGAGCTTCATGCTCATCGTGCAGCTCATGGGCGGGACCGTGGTCGTCATGCGCGACTTCGACCCCGAACGCTGGCTTGACCTCGTCGAACGGCACCAGGTGACCACCACGTTCTCCGCGCCGACGCCGATCCGCCGGGTGGTGGACTTGCCGGACGGGACGATCCGCCGCCGCGACCTGTCGTCCCTCCAGCGGATGATCGCCAACGCGGCGCCGTGGCCGTTCGAGCTCAAGCGCCGCTACATCGAGAAGATCGGCGATGGCTCGCTGTTCGAGGTGTACGGCTCCACCGAACTCGGCGTCGACACGATCCTGCGTCCCGAGGACCAGCTGCGCAAGCCGGGCAGCTGCGGCCGGGCCGCCCCCGGCGTCGAGATCGCCCTGTTCGACGCGGACGGGCGGGCCGTCGAGGAACCGCACGTGCCCGGCGACCTGTACGTGCGCGGCGCCGCCACCTTCAACGCCTACTACAAGGCCGAGGGCAAGTTCCGGGACGCCGGCCGCGGCGAGTGGCTCACGGTCGGCGACATCGCCTACCGCGACGAGGAGGGCTTCTACTACATCTGCGACCGCCGCACCGACATGATCATCTCAGGGGGCGTGAACATCTATCCGGCGGAGATCGAGGCGGTGCTGACGGCCCATCCGGCGGTGGCGGACGCGGCCGTGTTCGGCGTCCCGTCCGACGAATGGGGAGAATCCGTGCACGCCGCCATCGTGGTGACGGGCCAGGTCACGGAATCCCGCGACTCCAAGCTCAGCTGACGCCCGGAGCGCACTCCCCGTCGAGCGAGCGGCTTCCGAAAATGTTTCGAGAAGCGGTTGAAAGTACGACCGAACCTTCTGGCTCCGGCCCGGGTCATACGGGATGACAACGCATTCTCGTGGAATCCGCCGAGCCGGAGGCCGAGCATGGATTACCTCCTCATCCTGATGATCGCGGCGAGCACCGTTGTCGCCGGGGGTGTCGCCTTCGCGGTCACGCGCGATGATCTCCACGGTGGAGGCAGGGTGGCGGCCTCGCTGGCCTGCGCCCTCCTGGTGGGCGCCGCCTCCGTGTTCATTCCCTATCTCCCCGTGCTCGCCTTCCTGGGCACCCTGGTGATCTATCTCGTTCTGCGGCGCCTGTTCTCCGCAGGGCTCGCACTCGCCGCTTCAGGCTTCGTTCTGTTCGCCGGGTGCTCGTTCTCCGTGCTGCTCATGATGGCCGCGCTGGAAAACATGTGACACGCCCTACGCGGCGGGACCTACTCCGCGTGATCGGCACACAGAACTTCGCGACCCCCCAGCGCGAATAGCGGCCAGAAACTGACCGCTTTTCCTGTCACGGTGGACGCATGACCGTTCTGGACGATCGGGCGCTCAACCGCGCCACACTCGCCCGGCAACTGCTGCTCGAACGCGCCGACGTCCCCACGCTGGACGCCGTCGCCCACCTCTGCGGGTTGCAGGCGCAGGAGCCGCAGGAACCGTTCATCGGCCTCTGGTCGCGGCTCCGCGCGTTCGACCCGGCGACGCTCTCGGACCTACTGACCGGACGGCGCGTGGTGCGCACCGCCCTCATGCGCCGCACCATCCACCTCGTGACCGCCGAGGACGTCCTGGCCTGGCGGGCGCGCCACCACGCCATGCTGTGCCAGCGCGTGCTCGGGGTGTACCGGCGCGAACTCGACGGGGTGGATTTCGACGAACTCGCCGCGGCGGGACGGGCGGTGATGTCGGACGGCCGCCCTCGCACGATGGCCGAACTCGTCCAGGCGGTCGCCGAACGCTGGCCGGAGCCGGGGCGGCGGGCGCTGGGGGAGATGCTGATCTCCGCGCTCGTCCCGATGGCGCAGGCGCCGCCGCGCGGAGTGTGGCGCGCCAAGGCGGGGGTGCGGAACGTCCTGCTGGCCGACTGGCTCGGCCGCGAGGTCGACCCGCTGCCCTCGGACGACTCGGACCCGGTCGGCCAGACGCTGGTGCGGCGCTACCTCGCCGCGTTCGGCCCGGCGACCTCGTCCGACCTGCGCGCGTGGTGCGGCCTCGCCGGACTCCCGGCCGCGGTCGCCGCAGTACGCGATGAACTGGTCACCTTCAAGGACGAGCGCGGCCGTGAGCTGCTCGACCTCCCCGACGCCCCGCGCCCCGACCCCGGAACACCCGCCCCGGTGCGCTTCCTGCCGGCGTTCGACAACGCGATCCTCGGCTACCAGGCCCGCAACCGCATCATCGACGACGCCCACCGCGGACTCTCCGTAGCCGGCGAGCGAGTCGTCCTGGTCGACGGCCGAGTAGCCGCCACCTGGACCGTCAACGCGGACACCGTCGTCATAACCCCGCTGCATCCCTTGTCCAAGACCGCCCGCGCCGCCGTCAGCGAGGAGGCCGAACACCTTGCCTCATTCCTCTCCGCCGACGTCCACCAGGTACGAATCGCCCCATAGCCGGGACAGCGCTTCATTGACTTGCGGCGTGTTGCCCTTATCGATAGCCGGTTAGGGGCAACACGCCGCAAGTCAACGCACCTGGGAGTGTGGGGGGAGTAGGACGCGGAAGGTCGTTCCGGCGTCCGGGGTCGTGCGGAGTTCGACGCGGCCGCCGTGGGCGCGTACCAGGGAGTCGACGATCGCCAGGCCCAGGCCGGCGCCGCCGCCGCGTGCACGGCCGCGGGCCTCGTCGGCGCGGTAGAAGCGGTCGAACGCGTGCTCGGCCTGGTCCTGCGTCATGCCGGGGCCCTCGTCATGGACCTCCAGGACGGCGAGGCCGTCCTGGGTGCCGACGCCGATGCGGACGGGCGTGCCCGGCGGGGTGTGGGCGACGGCGTTCCCGACGAGGTTGGAGGTGACCTGGCGGAGCCTGGCCTCGTCGCCGAGGACGGGGGCGCCGCCCGGCGGGCCGCCGTCCGGACCGGTGAGGGTGACGGGACGTCCCGGGTCCAGGGCTCGGACGTCATGCAGTGCGTCGGCGGCGAGCGTGCGCAGGTCCATCGGGGTGAGGTGCAGCGGTACGGCGGCGCCCTCCTCGTCGAGGCGGGCGAGGAGCAGGAGTTCCTCGACCAGCTCGACCAGCCGCGCGGCCTCGCGCTCGATCCGGCCCATCGAGGCGTCCACGTCGGCCCGTTCCGGCATGCCGCCCATCCGGTACAGCTCGGTGAAGCCCTTGATGCCGAACAGCGGGGTGCGCAGTTCGTGGCTCGCGTCGGCGATGAAGTGGCGCATGCGCTGCTCGGACGCGGCGCGGGCGGCGTCGCCCGCCTCGATCCGGTCGAGCATGCCGTTGAGCGCCGCCGCCAGCCGGCCCAGCTCGGTGCGGGGGGCGGCCAGCTCCGGGACCCGGCTGGACAGGTCCCCGGACGCGATGGCCGCCGCGGTCGTCTCGATCCGGCGCAGCGGCCGGAGCCCGCCCCGGACGGCGAACCAGCCGGCGACACCGAGCAGCACCAGCACCGCGGAATCGATCAGCAGGACCCGGCCGGCCAGCCGCCGGACCGTGTCGTTCACGACGCCGAGCGAGCCGGCCACCACCACGCTGCCGCCGCCGGTGCGCGGCACGGCGACCACCCGCCAGTCGTCCGCGTGGAAGGGCTCGCCATCACGGCCTGCGACTGCCGCGGTGTCAAGTCGGGGCAGCTCGGGCGGGTCTCCCGAAGCAGGCCGGATGACGCGCTGGACGTCGCCGCCCGGGCCGAGGTAGGCGAGGTAGACGTCCCTGATCAGCTGCTCCTCGACGGTGTCGCGCACCTGCGGGGCGTCCTCCCCGGCCACGTCCGGCAGGGTCGGCAGGCGCGCGGCCACGGCAGCGGTGCTGCGGATCCGCTCGTCCACCTGCTTGATCAGGTCGTGCTGGAGCTGCCGGAGGACGAGGCCGGTGCTGCCCAGCAGCGCGGCGACCAGCAGCAGCATGGTTATCCCCAGCACCCGGCCGCGCAGCGAGATCCCCCGGCTGGGTTTCGTGCCGTTCACTGAGCCGGCCTGCGCAGGACGTAGCCGATGCCGCGCACCGTGTGGATCAGCTTCGGCTCCCGGTCGTCCACCTTGCGCCGCAGGTAGCTGACGTAGGAGGCGACGATGCTGTCGTCGCCGCCGAAGTCGTAGCGCCACACCAGTTCCAGCAGCTGCGCCTTGGAAAGCACCTGCCCGGCATGCTCCATCAGCACCCGCAGCAGGTCGAACTCGGTCGGAGACAGTGGGACGGGCAGCCCGGCACGGGTCACGTGATGGCTGTCGGGATCGAGCGTGAGGTCGCCGACGACGAGCCGGCCGTCCGGCTGCCGTCCGCTGGTGCGGCGCAGGATGGCGCGGATGCGCAGGATCAGCTCCTCCAGGTCGAACGGCTTGGTGACGTAGTCGTCGCCGCCCGCCCGCAGCCCGCTGATCCGGTCCTCGGTCGCGTCCCGTGCGGTGAGGAACAGGACCGGCGGGGGACCCGCGGGCGAGCCCGCCTGCCGCAGCCGTCGGACGACCTCGAAGCCGTCGAAGTCCGGCAGCATGACGTCGAGGACGATCAGGTCGGGCCGCTCGTCCCGCACCGCGGCCAGCGCCTCCACACCGGTCGTGACCGCCGACACGGCGTACCCGGCCAGCCGCAGGCTCGCGGACAGCAGCTCGCGCAGCGTGGGATCGTCCTCCACCACCAGGAGATGTTCCGCCATGGCCCGTCCCGTTCCGATCGTGGTCTCCCTATGCGTCCCGCCTGCGGAAAGCGAGGAACGCGGCCGCCAGCAGAACCGCGACGCATGCCGCCATCACCGTGAATCCCGGCCACGGATCCAGCAGGGCCGGATCGCGGTAGCCGGTCGTGATCTGCCCGCCGGCGGACGGCGGCCAGTATTTCGCCGTCCAGTCCGCGAGCCGCCCCGGAAACGCGGGCGCGAACGCCGGCACGATCAGCAGCGACGCGAACAGGGTGGTCACCGTGGCGGTGGTGCTGCGGATCAGCGTGCCCAAGGCGAGCCCCAGCAGCCCGGCGAGCGCCAGATACAGCCCGCCGCCGAAGATCGCGCGCCACGTCCCCGGATCCCCGAGCGCGACATGCGGCGCGCCCGCGCCGTCCAGCGCCGCCT
>NZ_JABXFD010000237.1 GCF_013372625.1 Actinomadura sp. BRA 177 | reverse complement strand
GGCCACCCCCGCCGGCGACCGGGGCGCGGCCCTGCGCGCCGCCGCGCGGGCGGTCGAGGAGCGCATGGACGAGCTGGCCGCGCTGGTGACCGCCGAGATGGGCAAGCCGTCCGGGGACGCGCTCGGCGGCGTCGAGGCCGGGATCGGGACGCTGCGCCAGTACGCCGAGCTGGGCGCCCTGCACGGGTGCCGCAGCCTGCAGGGCGGCTGGGACGCCTGCGACTTCATGGTCCGCGAGCCGCGCGGCGTCGTCGCCGTGATCACGCCGTGGAACGACCCGGTCGCCATCGCCTGCGGCCTGATCGGCGCCGCCGTGGCGACCGGCAACACCGTCGTGCACAAGCCGTCCGAGCGGACTCCGCACACCGGCGCGATGCTCGCCGAGCTGCTCGCCGGGTGCCTGCCCGACGGCGTGCTGAACATGGTCATCGGCGATGGCGAGGTGGGCGAGGCCCTCGCCCGCCACTCCGGCGCGGACGTCATCGCGCACGTCGGCTCGACGTCCGCCGGCCGCCGCATCGCCGAGCTGGCGCTGCGCACGGGCGCCAAGACCCTGCTGGAGAACGGCGGCTCCGACCCGCTGATCGTGGACGCCGGCGTCGACCCGTCCTGGGCCGCCGAGCAGGCCGCCATCGGCTGCTTCGCCAACGCCGGGCAGATCTGCACGTCCGTCGAACGCGTCTACGTCCACCAAGACGTGTCCGAGGAGTTCCTCGACGCGCTCGCCGACCGCGCCCGCGACCTGCGGATGGGGCCGGGCGCCGACGTGTCCACCGAACTCGGCCCCCTCGTCGACGAGCGCCACCGCACCCACGTGCACCAGCAGGTCGAGAAGGCGATCGGGGACGGCGCGCGCCCCCTGACCGGTGCGGAGATCCCGGCCGGCCCCGGCGCGTTCTACCCGGCGACGGTGCTCGCCGACTGCACCGACCACATGCCGATCATGGCGGAGGAGGTCTTCGGGCCGGTCGCGCCCGTCCGCACCGTGCCGTCGTTCGACCAGGCCCTGGACGCCGCCCGCCGCTCCCGCTACGGCCTCGCCGCGACCGTCCTCACCCGCGACATGGCCCACGCGCAGGCGGCCTGGCGCACCCTGAACACCGGCACCGTAAAGATCAACGCGGTGTTCGGCGGCGCCCCGGGCGGCGCCGCCACCCCGCGCCGCGCCAGCGGCCACGGCTTCGGCTACGGCCCCGAACTCCTGGACGAGATGACGAGCGTGAAGGTCGTCCACCTGCAGACGGCTATTTCTTGACGGTGAGCAGCGGCCGGAGTTCGGCGACCGACGTCGCCACGCCTCCGCCCAGCAGGCTCGACACGACCGGGCCGATGTCCTTGTAGGCCCACGGCGCCTCCTGTTTCAGGTCGCGCCGCCACGCCGCCATCACGTCGCGCCGCCACGCCGCCATCACGTCGCGCCGCCACGCCGCCATCACGTCGGACCGCCGCGCCGCCACCGGGTCGCGGTGGTCCAGCGGCGTCACCACCCGGAACTCGCGCAGGAACGCGTCGAGTTCCGCGTCGCCGCCCCGCGCGGACGCGCCGCGCGGGATCCGCCGGCGGCGCCGTGGCAGGCGCTGGCCAGCGTGCGCGGGTTCCCCCGCCCGCGCAGGACGAAGCTGGACGCCCCCATGGAGCCGGGCACGATGACCGGTTCGCCCCACATCGCGTAGGGGCCGCCGGCCATCTCGGCGTGGCCGCCCGCCGGGGTGGCGCCCTTGCGGTGCACGACCCGGTCGCCGTCCCGCCAGAACAGGTTGTGCGGCGCGTCGTACAGCAGCCGCGCCGCCGCGTCCCCGCACTCGGCGGCCAGGCCCGCCCGCATCGTCAGCGACAGGAAGTAGCGGTTGCCGGCCGCGAAGTTGGCGGCGTTGCCGAACGCGTCCAGGTACCGGCGGCGGGCGGGTTCGGACCGCTCGTCCAGCAGGAAGGGCAGGACGCCGTTGCGCGGGCGGGGCAGGCCGGCCGGCCAGCCCGCGCGGAGCGCATCCAGGGCGGTCGCGTTGGCCTGGTGGCCCAGCGACAGGGAACCGCTGTGCACCATCGTGACGACCGTGCCCGGCATCAGGCCCCACGCGTGCGCGGCGGCGGGGTCGTGCACGGCCGCCACGTACTGGAGTTCGGCGAAGTGGTTGCCGCCGCCGATCCCGCCGATGACGCTGTCGTGGCTGGCGCCGCCCGCGCTGCCGATCCAGTCGGCGAACGCGTCGGCCGTCGCCGCCGGGAAGCCGGAGGCGTGCATGCGGTCGACGGCGTCGTCGGCGCTGACGCCCCGCCACGGGGTCCCACCCGTGAGGAGCAGGCCGGGCAGGCCGTCCCGCAGGAGCGCCTCGCGCTGGACGGGGGTGAGCGCGATCCGCCGGCCGCCCTCGAAGAACAGGTGCCGCAGCCGCCGCTCCAGCGCGTCCAGCCGGGCCCGGACGCGGTCCGCGCGCAGCGTGGTGACCTCCAGCCGCATGCCGCAGTTGACGTCGTTGCCGACCGCCTGCGGCAGCAGCGCGTGCTCGGTCTCCAGGACGGTCCCGATCGGTATCCCGGCGCCCTTGTGGAAGTCCGGGGTGAGGGCGGCGCGGGTGATGCGCGGTGCGGGCCCGCCGTAGCCGGGCGTGGCCTCGGCGAGCCGTTCGAGGGTTTCGGCGGTCTCCAGGAGGGCCAGCGCCTCGGGGACGGCGGCCGGTTCCAGCGGGACGTCGCCGCCGGCGCAGATCTCGACGGGGACGCCCCGCGGGTTGGGAAGCGTGAGCCAGTGCTCGCCGGTGCGGGCGAGACGGTGATCTTGACGTGCGGACACGGTGAGAATCCTTCGGGGCTGCCGGAAAGCGCGCGTCGGCGCGCACGGGGAGATGAGCCGTCCGCGCGGAAGGGCGCGACGGCGGGGAGCGGGCGAGCGGCCCGCTCGTTCCTCGGGTACAGCAGCCGCGAGGTGGTTCGGAGGCTAGCGCGGGGTCAGGTGTCCGGACCAGTGGTTTTCGGCGGGACGGACAGGTAGCGGGTCACCAGGCGGGCCACGAAGTGGGCGAAGGTCTCCGGGGGGCCGGAGGGGAGCATGAGGTGGCTCATCGTCAGCCGGACCGCCGCGTCGGCGACCTCGGTGAGGGCGTCGCGGTCCAGGTGGGGCCATTGGCGCAGGGCGTGCTCGGCGATGCGGGCGCTGGCGGCGAACAGGACCGGCTCGGCCTGCGTGGTGAGCAGCGGGAGCATCTCGTCGCCGCCCGCGCCGGTCAGCACCGCCTTCTTCAGCTGGTCGTCCGCCGACGTCTCGAGCGTGTACGTCACCGCGGCGACCACCGCGGAGTACACGTCGGCGTGCTCGGACAGCACCGTGTCGATGCCGTCGAGGTAGCGCTCGTTGTCGCGGACCACGACCGCCTGCGCCAGGCTCCACTTGTCGCCGAACTCGTTGTAGACGGTCTGCCGGCTCACCCCGGCGGCCTCCGCGACGTCCCGCATGCGGACGGCCCGGTAGCCGCGCTCAACGAGCAGGTCGGCGGCGGCGTCGAGCAGCGACTCGCGCACGGGACGTCCGGCGGTGCCCATCTGTCGTCGTTCCTCCGGAGGCTGGGTCGGGCCTCCATTATCGCCCGTGGCCCGGCGGCGGGCCATTACGGGGCCGGGTCGCCGCCGCTGTCGAGGAGGTGGGCGAGCGGGAGGGTGGCCGCGCCGACGGCGACGGCCTCCGGGCCGAGGTGGCACGGCTCGATCGTGGTCTGCGCGAACGGCTGCCGCAGCGCGTACGCGGCGGTGGCCTCGATGATCCGGTCGAGCATCCGGCCGCCGATCAGCAGCCCCGCCCGGCCGCCGATGATGATCTTCTCGGGGCTGAACAGGTTGACCAGGTCGGCGATGCCCGCGCCCAGGTACTCGGCGATGTCGTCGCGCAGGCCCGCGGCGGCGTCGGACGGGTCGGCGAGCAGCCCGGCGAGGGCCGCCTCCTCGTCGGTCCCGGCCGGGCCGCCCGCCGCGCGGTAGCGCTCCAGCAGCGCGGTCGCGCCGACGTAGGACTCCAGGCAGCCGCGCGACCCGCAGCGGCACCGCGCGCCGCCGACCCGCACCGTCGTGTGCCCCCATTCGCCCGCGCTGCCGGCCGCGCCCCGGTACGGCGAGCCGTCGATCATCACGGCGGCGCCGACGCCGGAGCCGATGAGCGCGACGACGGCGTTGCGGTTCCCGCGCCCGGCGCCGAACCACATCTCGGCCTGGCCGAGCGAGGTGGCGCCGTTGTCGATGAACAGGGGGAGATCGGTGCCCGCGCGCAGCATCCGCTCCAGCGGCACGGCCTCCCAGCCGACGGTCTGGCAGTGCACGACCGCCTCCGGGCCGTGCTCGATCACGCTGCGCTCCACAACACCGGGCACGCCCACTCCCACGCCGATGATGGACGCCGGGTCGACCGACGCGCCCTCGATGACCGCCGGCAGACCGTCCAGGATGTGCCGGACGACGGCGCGCTCGTCGTGGCCGCCGTCCCCGAGCGGGAAGTCGGCCTTGGCGAGCTGGGTCAGCTCCAGGTCGAACAGCTCGACCATCACCCGCGTCTCGCCGACGTCCACGCCGATGAGGTGGCCGTAACCGGCCGCGGTCTTCAGGAGTACGCGCGGGCGGCCCCCGTCGGACTCGACGCTGCCCGCCTCCACGACGAGCCCGGCGTCGATCAGCTCGGTGACGACGTTGCTGACCGAGGCGGGGCTGAGGCCGGTCTCCCTGGCCAGGTCCTGGCGGCTGAGCGGCCCGTCGAAGTACAGCCGCCGCAGCAGCACCGACCGGTTGGTGCGGCGCAGGTCGCGCACGGTCTTCCGGCGCCGTTCCGGCATCGGGCCCCCTTCTCCCGCGGCCGCCGCGCGGCCGCGTCCCCCGCGGTTCTCAGGTCTTGACCCGACCATTATGTCACTGCTTATATCACGTCGTGAAATAAAGTGTGATCAAACTCTCCGAGTGACCCGCACCTCACTCAGAATCGGAAGGCCGAGCCGATGCGTCATACCACATTCGCGGGACGGGCCGCGGCCGTCCTCACGGCGGGACTCCTGGTGACCACCGCGGCGGCGTGCGGCGGCGGCACCGCGTCCGGCGGCGGGAACGGCGACCCGAAGACGCTGACCTACTGGGCCAGCAACCAGGGCACCGACATCGCCGCCGACCAGAAGGTGCTGAACCCCGAGCTCGCCAAGTTCGAGAAGCAGACCGGCATCAAGGTCGAGCTGGAGATCGTCCCCTGGACCGACCTGCTCAACCGGATCCTCGCCGCCACCACCTCCGGCCAGGGGCCGGACGTCCTCAACATCGGCAACACCTGGTCGGCGTCGCTGCAGGCCACCGGCGGGCTGCTGCCGTTCGACGACGCGACGATGACCAAGGTCGGCGGCGCCGGCCGGTTCGTGCCCGCCGCGCTCGCCTCCGCCGGCGCCAAGGGCAAGCCCCCGGCCGCCGTGCCGCTCTACTCCCTCGCCTACGGCCTCTACTACAACAAGAAGATGTTCGCGGACGCGAACCTGGAGCCGCCCAAGACCTGGCAGGAGATGGTCGACGCCGGGCGGAAGCTCACCAAGGACGGCAAGCACGGCATCGCCGTCGAGGGCGCGAGCATCCCCGAGAACGTCCACGCGGCGTTCAACATCGGCCAGATGTACGGGGCCGACTTCTTCACCGCCGACGGCAAGCCGCAGTTCGCGACCCCGCAGGCGGTGAAGGCGGTCAAGTCCTACATCGACCTGATCGCCAAGGAGAAGATCGCCGCGCCCGGCAACGCCGAGTACTCGGCCAACCAGTCGCTCAACGACTTCGCCACCGGCAAGGCCGCGATGCTCATGTGGCAGGCCACCACCAGCGGCCTCACCAACCTCGGCATGAAGCCGGGCGACTGGGGCGTCGTGCCGCTGCCGAAGCCGTCCCCGACGCCGCCAGGCGGACGGGACATCACCTCGATGGTCGCCGGCATCAACATCGCGGTCTTCAAGAACACCGACAACCGCGACGGCGCGCTGAAGTTCGTGAAGTTCATGACCAGCGACGACGAGCAGAAGATCCTCAACAAGGCGTACGGGTCGCTGCCCGCCGTCACCGCCGCGCAGAACGACCCGGCGTTCGACACCCCCGACCTGAGGGTCTTCAAGCAGATCCTCGCCACCAGCGCGGCGCCGCTGCCGCAGGTCCCGGAGGAGAGCCAGTTCGAGACGGCCGTCGGCACCGCGATGAAGGAGCTGTTCGCCGACGCCGCCGCCGGCAAGCCGATCACCGAAGAGAAGGTCAAGGAGAAGCTCGCCGCCGCCCAGGAACAGATGGGCAAGTAGCGGATGACGACTGCGGACGTCTCGGCCGCCCGGACGGGCGGCACCGAGAGGCCCCCGGCCGAGCCCGGCGCGGCCCGGCCGGGGAGGCGGCGGCTGCGGCTGCCGCCGAAGGCGCTGCCCTACCTGCTGCTGGCGCCGGCGGTCATCGCGGAGCTGATCGTGCACCTGGTGCCGATCGCCGTCGGCATCTGGATGAGCTTCAAGGAGCTGACGCTCTTCTACATCCGCGACTGGTCGCAGGCGCCCTGGACCGGCCTCGGGAACTACCGCGTCGCGGTCGACTTCGACGGCGCGATCGGGGCGGGCCTGCTGCGCTCGTTCCTCGTCACGATCGCCGTCACCGTGCTCGCGGTCGGGCTGTCGTGGCTGCTCGGCACCGCCGCCGCGGTGCTGATGCAGGAGCGGTTCCGGGGACGCGGGCCGCTGCGGGCGATCTTCCTCGTCCCGTACGCGCTGCCCGTCTACACCGCGGTGATGACGTGGGCGTTCATGTTCCAGCGCGACACCGGCATGGTCAACCACATCCTCGCCGACCAGCTGCACGTGACCGGCGGCGACCGGCCGTTCTGGCTGATCGGCGACAACAGCTTCTGGGCCCTGGTCACCGTCATCGTATGGCGGTCGTGGCCGTTCGCGTTCCTGGTGCTCATGGCGGGGCTGCAGAACATCTCCCGCGACCTGTACGAGGCGTCCGCGCTGGACGGCGCGGGCATCTGGCGGCAGATCCGGCACATCACGCTGCCGTCGCTGCGGCCGATCAACCAGGTGCTCGTGCTGGTGCTGTTCCTGTGGACGTTCAACGACTTCAACACGCCGTTCGTCCTGTTCGGCAAGGCGGCGCCGGACGGTGGCGACCTGATCTCGGTGCACATCTACCACGCGTCGTTCGTCACCTGGAACTTCGGGACGGGCTCGGCGAAGTCGGTGCTGCTCCTGCTGTTCCTGCTGCTGGTCACGGCGGCGTACCTGCTCGTCACGTCGAGGCGGAGGCCCGCGCATGGCTGAGACGCGCATGGCTGACACACGCGCACGCAGGAGGGCGCCGACCGATCCGCCGGCGTCGTTCGTGTGGACGCGGCGGATCGTGCTGACGCTGCTGACGGCGTTCACCCTCGTGCCCGTCTACGCGATGGTCAGCTCGTCGCTGAAACCGCTGCAGGACGTCCAGGGCGCGTTCCGGTGGATCCCGTCCGAGCCGACGATCCGCCCCTACATCGACATGTGGTCGACCGTCCCGCTGGCCCGCTACTTCATGAACAGCGTGATCGTCGCGGGCGGCGCCACGCTCGCGTCCGTCGCGATCGCGATCGGCGCGGCGTACGCGGTGAGCCGCTACCGGTTCGCCGGGCGCCGGGTGTTCACGGTGACGGTGCTGTCCACGCAGATGTTCCCGGGGATCCTGTTCCTGCTCCCGCTGTTCCTGATCTTCGTGAACGTGGGGAACGCGACCGGTCTCGCCCTGTACGGCAGCCGCGGCGCCCTGATCCTGACGTACCTGACGTTCTCGCTGCCGTTCTCGATCTGGATGCTCGTCGGCTACTTCGAGTCGATCCCGCGTGAGCTGGACGAGGCGGCCCGGGTGGACGGCTGCGGCCCGCTGGGCGCGCTGCTGCGGGTGATCGTCCCGGCGGCGCTGCCCGGCATCGTCGCGGTGACCGTCTACGCGTTCATGACCGCGTGGGGCGAGGTGCTGTTCGCCTCCGTCATGACCAACGAGCAGACCCGGACGCTGGCGATCGGCCTGCAGGGCTACTCCACCCAGCACGAGGTCTACTGGAACCAGGTGATGGCCGCCTCCCTCGTGGTGAGCCTGCCCGTCGTCGCCGGGTTCCTGCTGCTCCAGCGCTTCCTGGTGGCCGGCCTGACCGCCGGCTCCGTCAAATGACCCGTCCCGCACGACCAGAGGGAGACCTGTGCCCATCGACGACCTGACCGCGTTCGGACCCGGCTTCGCCTGGGGGGCGGCGACCTCCGCCTACCAGGTCGAGGGAGCCGCCGCCGAGGACGGCCGCGCGCCCTCGATCTGGGACGCGTTCTGCCGCGTCCCGGGCGCGGTCGCCGGGGGCGACACCGGCGACGTCGCCTGCGACCACTACCACCGCTGGCCGGACGACGTGGCGCTGATGAAGGCGCTCGGCCTGCGCGCCTACCGGTTCTCGATCGCGTGGCCGCGGGTGCTGCCCGCCGGGGACGGCGCCGTCAACCCGGCCGGGCTCGCGTTCTACGACCGGCTCGTGGACGCGCTGCTGGAGGCCGGCATCGAGCCGCACGCCACCCTGTACCACTGGGACCTCCCGCAGGCGCTCCAGGACCGGGGCGGCTGGCCGTCCCGCGACACCGCCGAGCGGTTCGCCGAGTACGCGTCGGTCGTCGCCGGGGCGCTGGGCGACCGCGTCGCGTCGTGGGCGACGCTGAACGAGCCGATCTGCGCGGCGTGGCTCGGCCACCTGCAGGGCGTGATGGCGCCCGGCGTCGCCGACATCCGGGCGGCCGTGCCCGCCTCGTACCACCTGATGCTCGCCCACGGGCTCGGCGCGCGGGCCATCCGCGCGGCCGCCCCGGACGCCCGCGTCGGCATCGTCCACCTGCTCACCGACTGCGAGCCGGGCAGCGACCGGGACGAGGACGCGGCGGCGGCGCGGCGCGAGGACGGCCACCACAACCGCTGGTGGCTCGACCCCGTCTTCGGGCGCGGCCTGCCCGCCGACATGATCGAGGAGTACGGGGTGGAGCCGCCGGTGCGGCCCGGCGACCTGGAGGCGATCGCCGCGCCGCTGGACTGGCTCGGCGTCAACTACTACCGGCGGTCGGTGACCGTCGCCGACCCCGGCGGCGCGCCGCCGCGCACCCGGCAGATCACCCCGGCGGGGACGCCGCGCACCGGCATGGACTGGGAGATCCACCCGGACCGGCTGGAGAAGATCCTCGTCCGCGTCACCCGGGAGTACGCGCCGCCCAGCATCATGGTCACCGAGAACGGCTCCGCCTACCCCGACACCGTGACGCCGGACGGCGCCGTCCACGACGCCGAGCGCACCGCCTACCTGGAGGCGCACCTGGCGGCGTGCGCGTCCGCGATCCGCGCGGGCGTCCCGCTGGACGGCTACTTCGCGTGGTCGCTGATGGACAACTTCGAGTGGGCGTACGGGTACGCGCAGCGGTTCGGGCTCGTCCACGTCGACTTCGCCACCCAGAAGCGCGTCGTCAAGGACAGCGGGCACCGCTACGCCGAGATCATCCGCGCGCACCGGGACCTCGCGACGGGCGCGGTCGCGTCCGGCCACTAGGGCGGCGGGCCCGCCCGTCCGCCCGGCTCTCTAGAGTGGCGGCCAAGCCGACGTGAGG
>NZ_JABXFD010000673.1 GCF_013372625.1 Actinomadura sp. BRA 177 | reverse complement strand
GTGTCAGTGGTTAGTGTCCTGATCGTCTTCGTCGGCAGCGGCAGTGTTGTATAGGGGACAGGGGCACCCTCACCGACCGGCTGGCCGACCCCGCGCCCACCGCCGCGCCCGCGCGGGCGCGGCGGTGGGCGCGGGGTCGTCCAGCAGGTCGGTGAGGGTGCCCTGCGGCACCTGGAGGATCTCCTCCAGTGCGACGACCACGGTGCGCGAGCGGGGCCGGCTGCGGCCGCGCTGCCAGTAGCTCAGCGTGGCCACGCTGACGGTCAGGCCGCGCCGCCCGAGCCGGTGGCGGATCCGTTCCAGGGTCAGCCCGCTCGCCTGGACGGCCTGCCGCAATGCCCCGGCGAACTCCACGGCGGGATGGTACCCGCCGCGCAAGATCAAATCAGGTACCGGGGCAGATCAGGCACGCAGCGACAAGCCGGACGGCAGGTCAGAAGAGGATCGACATGAAAGAACCGAGCTCACCGAATCCCACTCGGCGGTAGGCGGCGCGCGCCCGCGTGTTGTAGTCGTTGACGTACAGCGAGACGGTCGGCGCGACGCTGCGCAGCGACTCCCGCACCACCGCGGACATCCCGGTCTCCGACAGGCCCCGGCCGCGCAGCTCGGGCGGCACCCACACGCCCTGCACCTGGCAGGCGCGCGGGGTGACGGCGCCGATCTCCGCCTTGAACATGACGCGGCCGTCCTCGATGCGGGCGAACGCGCGGCCGTCGCGGATCAGCTCGGCGACGCGGGCGCGGTAGAGCACCCCGCCGTCGCCGGCGTTGGGCGACACCCCGACCTCCTCGGTGAACATCGCCACGCAGGCCGGGTAGACGATGTCGAACTCCTCCATCCGGACG
>NZ_JABXFD010000218.1 GCF_013372625.1 Actinomadura sp. BRA 177 | reverse complement strand
GAACGCACAACTCAAGTCATGGCGGATCCTACGGAAGCTGCGCTGCAGCCCGAGCAAGGCCGGCCACATCGTCAAGGCCATCGCCGTCCTGCAAAACCACCGCGTCGCTCAGACCGCCCGAGGATGAGATGGATTCAGTGGTGCGGCGCGCAGGCGAATTTCCGGGTCGCCGTCGCCCGAGTTCCAGGCCATGATCGCGTCGTATGCGTCGTCGTACCAGGGACGGTCGGAAAGCCTTTCCAGGCCGGAATGCCATTCATCCTCGGTCAACTCGAAACCGACTGCCCTGCCCAGCGGCGCTATCAGGAGCAAGTGCGCAAGGCGTTCCGGATAACGGGCGCCATAGAGGAGGGCGAGATCACCCGCCGCCGAATGCGCGAGGAGGGGGAGTCGAGCGAGGCCGAGATGGGTGCGGAGGGCCTCGACGTCCTCGACAAGGCGATCGCAGCGGTAGGTGTCCGGATTGTCCGGACGGGCGGACGCACCGGTGCCGCGGAGATCGAGCCTGATCAGGGTCCGGGGCAGGCCGCCCAGGTCGCCGAGGTAGCCGGACGCCCGGCCCGGCCCGCCCGGAAGGCAGACGAGGGGCTCGCCCGAGCCCTCGACATGGTAGGCGAGACGCGTCCCATCATAGGACTGGAATGTCGGCACGCCCCCACGGTAATCGCAGGCTGTCCGCATGTGGGCAGAAGCGAGGAAGAATATGCGCAGAGCGAAAGCGTGGCATTAGCCTGCCGCCATGTTCGGGCATGAGTGGGCACTTGTGGACGTGGAGACCTCCGGGCTGCGGGCCGTCCGGGACCGGGTCCTGTCGCTGGCCGTCGTCACGGTCGGGCCCGACGGCCGGGCGAACGGGGAGTTCTCCACCTTGCTCGACCCGGGATGCGATCCGGGTCCCGTCCACATTCACGGGTTGACCGCCGGCAGGCTGAAAGGATCACCGAGATTCGAGGACGTCAGCCGGCACGTCGCGGAATTGCTCAAAGGGCGTGTCCTTGTGGCGCACAATGCGCCGTTCGACTACGGGTTCCTCGCCCAGGAGTTCATGCGTGCGAACATCCGGCTGCCCGTCGATCGGCGGCTGTGCACGCTGGCGTTGAACAGGCGGCTCTCCCCAGCGACGAAGGACCTGAAACTGGCGACGCTCGCCGCCCATTACGGCGTCGAGAAACGGAGGGCGCACGACGCGCTGGAGGACGTCCGGACGCTCGCGGGCGTCCTGCAAGGATCCCTGTCGGAGGCGATGCGGCTCGGTCTCGACCTGCCGCTCGTGCCATGCCCGCCGAAGCAGATGGCCAGGCCGAACATTCCGAAGACGCGCTGCGCTTTCCGCTGCCCCGGGCGCCTGAGCACCGAACTCGTCCAAGGTATGAAGGTTGCCATCACGGGTGAAACCGATGTTCCCCGCGAAAAGCTCGTCGAGCGGGCCGTGGCCGAGGGCCTGAACGTGATGGGGTCCGTGAGCCGGCACACGAGTGCCCTGGTGACGAACGAACCCGAATCCGGAACGGCCAAGGCGCGCAGAGCCCGGCAAGAAGGCGTGCCGATCATCGATGAGCGGACGTTCCTCGCCCTTCTCGGCAACGTCCTCCCCGGAACACCGCACGGAACAGGAGAGCGCCCGGCTGAAATCCCGCAGAACACCACCGAGCAGCGAACAAGCGCAACGACTGGCCCGCTGGAAGGGCGGTGCGTGCTGGTTCTCGGCGGAACCCACCCTGTTTCGTCCGCCGCGAGGAGTCGCGTCGTGGAACTCGGCGGTGCGGCGGCCGTTAACCTTTCCGCCAGCGTCACAGACGTCCTCGCCCTGAACGGCAGCGAGGATGACCGGCGGATGCGACGGGTCATCGACCTGGAAGTGCCCGTCCACGAGGAGCAATGGCTCGGGGCGCCGGAAAGGGTGGAGGCGGAACGCGTGTCGCCGAGGGTGCTGCCGCGCGGCGCGGCCGTCGACCTGCCGCACGCGCAAGACTGGACGGTCGCCGCGTCCTGGCTCCAGCACGCGTCCTGCGAGGTGGACGTGGTGGCGTTCGCGCTCGACGAGGACGACCAGGTGTCCTGCGACGAGGACTTCGTCTTCTACGGCGCCGCCGAATCACCCGATGGGACGGTCCGGCTGGCTGCCGATGGCCCCACCGAACAGGCGATCACCGTCGACCTGACCGCGCTTCCCAACGCCGTCCACAAGGTGACCATCGCGGCGGCGATCGACGGCCAGGTGACATTCGGAGACCTCGGCCCCATCGAACTCGTCGCAGGCCCGGGCACCGCCGAGCAGGCGGTCGCGCAGGCGACCCTCGACGCCGGGACGACCGAGCGGACGATGATTCTCGCCGAGATCTACCGGCGCGGCCCCCGCTGGCGGCTCCGCGTCGTCGGCCAGGGCCACGACTTCGACCTCGCCGCGCTGGCCCGCGGCTTCGGCGTCGACATCGACGACTAAAAGTGCCGATACAGCAAAGCGGCAGGTCGCCGGGCCGCGGGTGGCGGGTTTGGTCTACCGGTGCCCGCCCGGCCGCGCACCGGGTAGACCTGCAACCGTGCAGGTGAGTTATGTGAGTGAGGCGACGCCGGGACGGGAGAACGAGGACTTCGTGGCGGCCGGCCCCGGCTGGGTCGTGCTGCTGGACGGGGCGACGGCGCCGCCGGGGGTGGACAGCGGGTGCCGGCACGACCCGGCGTGGCTGGTGCGCAGGCTCGGCGGCCGGATCGCGGCGCTGCTGGCGCTGGAGGACGGCAAGCCGCTGCCCGACCTGGTCGCCGAGGCGATCAAGGTGACGGGCGAGGCGCACACCGGGGCGTGCGACCTGCAGAACCCGGACAGCCCGTCCGCGACGGTGTCGCTGCTGCGCCGCCGCGGCGAAGTCGTCGAGTGGTTCGTCCTCGCCGACTCCCCGATCGTGGTGGACGTCGGCGAGATCATGGTCTTCCGGGACGACCGGGTCGACCATCTGCCCAGCTACACCCTCGAAGGCGTGCGCAGGTCGCGGAACAGCCCCGGCGGGTTCTGGGTGGCGAGCACGAAACCGGAGGCCGCGTACGAGGGGCTGACCGGCGAGGTTCCGGTCGACGGCCTGCGAAGGGCGGCGGTGCTGAGCGACGGTGCGTCCAGGCTCGTGGAGCGGTTCGAGCAGATGGAGTGGGACGAGCTGCTCCAGCTCCTCGATGAAGAAGGCCCAAGGGAACTCGTCCGGAGGACCAGAGTCACCGAAGCGACGGGCACGAAACCACGCGGCAAGCAGTACGACGACGCGACGGCGGTATTCGTCCGGTTCTAACGTGTCGCCGGTTTGATGTGCGGCCACCAGTCGCCGAGGTCCTCCGGCAGGTGCATCCCCTCGACGCGCATCGTGGCCGGCATCAGCGGAAAACGACGCCCGGCCGGGAACGTCCGCTGGTACGCAGGCGGGTCGATCACGACGACCCGCGTACCGTTCAACACCGGGATATCGGCCGGCACGCCCTCGTTCCAGATCCATTCGCCGTGCGCGTCGACGAGGTTCCACGGGCTGGAGACGACCGGCGGCCCCGGCGGGACGTCGGCGTCCAGGAAGCACGCGAGGATCTCCGGCGCGGGACGTTCGCCGGTCAGCCCGCCCGGACGTCCGATGAGCGCCCCGCCGAGCAGCATGTGCAGCTGGAAGTTGTCGCCGATGCCGCTGATCGTGACCGTCCAGCCCTTGCCGCTCGCACGGTCGAGGACGAGGAGCCGCTCGCCGTCCAGCACGCGCAGCAGCGCGTGGAAGTACTCCATTTGCCCGAGGTGTTGGGCGGCCTGCTCGGCGAGGCGGACACGAAGCTCCCGCTCGTCCAGTGAAGCCCGGGCGAGCGGCGCCATCTGCAGCACCGTGCACCCGGCCAGCGCGTAGTTCGGCAGCGCGAACCACGCCATCATCGCGGCCGTCGCGCCGTCCCTGAGCCTCGGCGCGACGGTGTCGAAGACCTGCTGGGACGGCTGGCCCTCCATGTCGGGCGGCGGCTTGCCCCCGGCCGCGTCCTCCCACGCGTCCGCGAACGCCAGCGCGGCCGCGGTGACCTCGGTGATCCGCCGGAGGACGATCGGGCCGACCGGCGCGGGGTCGGCGCCGTCCTCGATCCAGGCGCCGGAGATGACGGCGAGGAAGCCGCCGAGGTTGGGCGGTGCCTCCGCGACGCCCTCGGCGAGGCGGGGCAGCGCGGCGTTCATCTCCGCGGGGACGGCCGTCTGGGACGCCTGCCAGAGCTGGGGGAGCAGGTCGCTGAATGCCCGGTCTTCGGCGATCGCGGCCCGGACGGTGTCGTCGACGAGATCCTGGAGCGGCATGGTCGATCACCCTTGCACAGCGGTACGACACCCGGAAACCGCCCACCATCCTGGAATCAGATTCTAGAATGAGGTCCATGGAGCCACAGGATTTCGCCGACGTGCTCAACGCCGTCCGCAGCTTCGTCCGCGAGCAGGTGATCCCCCGCGAGGAGGAGATCGAGGAGACCGACGCGATCCCGGCGGCGCTGCGCCGCACGTCCCAGGACATGGGCCTGTTCGGGTACGCGCTGCCCGAGCAGTACGGCGGCCTCGGCCTGACGCTGAGCGAGGAGGTGCGCCTCGTCTTCGAGATCGGCTACGCCAGCCCCGCGTTCCGCTCCATGTTCGGCACCAGCAACGGCATCGCCGGCCAGGTCCTGGTGAACTCCGGGACGGACGCGCAGAAGGACGCCTGGCTGCCGAAACTCGCGTCCGGCGAGGTCATCGGCGCGTTCGCGCTCACCGAGGCCGAGGCGGGCTCCGATCCCAGCACGCTGACCACGACCGCCGCGCGCGACGGCGACGACTACGTCATCAACGGTGCGAAACGGTTCATCACGAACGCCCCCGATGCCGACGTCTTCATGGTCTTCGCCAGGACGGGCGGCGCCGGTTCCCGTGGCATCTCCACGTTCCTCGTCGAGCAGGGTGTGGACGGACTGAGCGTCGGCCCGTCCGACCAGAAGATGGGCCAGCGCGGAGCCCACACGGCCGAGGTCTTCTTCGACAACGTGCGCGTCCCTGCCGACGCCATGGTCGGGACAGAGGGAACAGGCTTCCGCACGGCGATGGCGTCGCTCGCCCATGGGCGACTCAGTATCGCCGCCGTCTGCGTTGGCCTCGCCCAGAGGATCCTGGACGAGACCGTGGCCTACGCCAAGGAACGCAGCCAGGGCGGCAGGACGATCGGCGAATACCAGCTCGTCCAAGGGCTCATCGCCGACTCCCAGACCGAGCTGTACGCCGGACGCTCCATGGTCCTGGAAGCGGCCCGCGCCTACGACGCCGGCGAGGACACCAAGCAGGGGCCGTCCTGCGCCAAGTACTTCTGCTCCGAGATGGTCGGACGCGTCGCCGACCGTGCCGTCCAGGTCTACGGCGGCATGGGCTACATGCGCGGCGTCGCCGTCGAGCGCTTCTACCGCGACGTCCGCCTCTTCCGCATCTACGAGGGGACGAGCCAGATCCAGCAGCTCGTCATCGCCCGCAACCTTCTGCGCTGACCAGCGCGGACGCCGGCGACCCAATCCGGTTCGCAACCCTCGCCCAGGCCGTGTATGGTTTCACTGCGCGAACGACGCAGGCCCCTTTAGCTCAGTCGGCAGAGCGTCTCCATGGTAAGGAGAAGGTCTACGGTTCGATTCCGTAAAGGGGCTCACGGCATCCCGGCCGCCATCCGGCACCATCGGACGGCGGCCTTCGTCGTCCCCGGGGCCCCGCTGCGCCCTCGGCGCCGGAACGAACTGATTCGCTCCATACATGGCGCTGTGGTACCGTCCCACCGGTTCCAGCAGGACGTTTCGCAGCTCATCGGCGCACCCGGTAACCTGGGAAACGGTCCGGTGGAGCCCGCGGAACCGAATCCCGATCTCGACCCGGGTTTTTGCGTTTCCAGGGTTCGGTGAGCATCCGGTATCCTTGTAATCCGGTTCACACCGACCATCACGGCGGGGTAGCTCAGTCAGGCAGAGCAAGCGGCTCATAATCGCTGTGTCGCCGGTTCAAGTCCGGCCCTCGCTACTACCCATGTCTCTCACCTCCGTCCCGGGGGTGAGCAGGCTTGGGTCGAATCGCCGGCCGCCCTCCCCGGGCGGCCGTCGTCCGAAGATCCTGTCCCTTACCCAGAAAGGCACTCCATCGTGGCTGCCACCGACGTCCGGCCGAAGATCACGCTGGCCTGCCAGGAGTGCAAGCACCGCAACTACATCACGCGGAAGAACCGGCGCAACGACCCGGACCGCCTGGAGATCAAGAAGTACTGCCCCAACTGCCGGACCCACCGTCCGCACCGGGAAACCCGCTAGCTGAGCTCCGGACGGAGAAGTACTGCCCCGCTGCGCTGTCAATGGGCCAGGACCCACCGTCCGCACCGGGAAACCCGCTAGCCGAGCCGGGGACCCGAAGCGCCGCAAGGTCGGCGAAGCAGGGACTTCTTCGCACGCTTGCCCCGACGTCGATCAGCCCGTCCTCGCCAGTGAGACCCGGCGAGGGCGGGCTGAACGTCATTCTGTTACCGTCCGAGCGAAGACGGAACAGGTGTGCTCAGGCGGGCGCCCGGGCATCGCGGCCCCGTTCGACCTGGAGAGGGACGGATTGCATGGCACTCAACCGTGATTTCATCGGGCGGAGCTTCCCGCCCAGCGAGCCGTACGAGGTCAGCCGGGTGAAGATCCGCGAGTTCGCGGACGCGATCGGCGACCGCAACCCGATCTACCGGGACCAGGAGGCGGCGAAGGCGGCCGGATACCCCGACGTCATCGCGCCGCCGACCTTCCCGATCGTCGTGTCGCTCGGCAACGCCGGCCTCGCCGACCCCGAGCTCGGGCTGAACTACGCGATGGTCGTGCACGGCGAGCAGCGGTTCGAGTACACCCGCCCGCTCCGGGCCGGGGACGTCGTGACCTGCACCGCGACGATCACCGAGATCAAGTCGATCGGCAACAACGAGAAGATGGTCATCGAGACCGACGTCAAGACGACCGAGGGCGAGCTGGTCTGCAAGTCCTACAACACGATCGTGGAGCGGGGGGCCTGATGACCGCCAACGTCAACTACGCCGACGTCGAGGTCGGCACTGAGATCCCCGCGCAGACGTACGCGATCGACCGCGCGAACCTCGTCATGTACGCGGGCGCGTCCGGCGACTTCAACCCGATCCACTGGCGCGAGTCCGTCGCGACGGCCGTCGGCCTCCCGAACGTGATCGCGCACGGCATGTACACGATGGCGCAGGGCGGCCGGTACGTCACCGACTGGGTCGGCGACCCGGGCGCCGTCGTCGACTACGGGGTACGGTTCTCCTCTCCGGTGGTCGTCCCCGACGAGGGCGGCGCGACCCTGGAGATCAGCGGCAAGGTGGAGGAGAAGCTGGACGGCAACAAGGTCGTCGTGGCGCTCACCGCCAGGTCCAACGACCAGAAGGTCCTCACGCGCGCGAAGGCGGTCGTCAAGCTCGCCTGACGAGAAGCGTCGCATCGGCCGGGTCCGCCCCGGCCGATGCCGGGGCCGGGGGCACGTACGGGAGGGGAAGACGACGTGGCGGTGTTCGCCGAAGACGTGAACCTGGCGGGATACACCACGCTGCGGCTGGGCGGCCCCGCCCGGCGCTTCGTCGAGGCGACGACCGAGGCGGAAGTGGTCGCCGCGATCCGCAAGGCCGATGACGCGGGCGAGCCCGTCCTCGTGCTCGGCGGCGGCAGCAACCTGGTCGTGTCCGACGACGGCTTCCCCGGCACCGTCGTGCACGTCGGCACCCGCGGCACCGAGCGCACCGCCGCCGACGGCGACCGGATCCACGTCCGCGTCCAGGCCGGCGAGGACTGGGACCCGTTCGTCGCCCGCTGCGTCTCCGACGGCCTCGCCGGCGTCGAGTGCCTGTCCGGCATCCCCGGCCGCGTCGGCGCGACCCCGATCCAGAACGTCGGCGCCTACGGGCAGGACGTCAGCGAGACGATCATCGAGGTCCGCGCCTACGACCGGGAGACCGGCGCCGTCGTCGCCCTCGACCGCGACGCCTGCCGCTTCACCTACCGGCACAGCGCCTTCAAGGGCAACGACCGGTACCTCGTCCTGGACGTGACGTACGCGCTGCACGAGGCCGAGGAGTCGCAGCCGATCGCCTACGCCGAACTGGCCCGCAAGCTGGGCGTCGAGCCGGGCGACCGCGTCACCCTCAAAGAGGCCCGCGATGCCGTCCTCGAACTGCGGCGCGGCAAGGGCATGGTCCTGGACGCCGCCGACCCCGACACCCGCAGCGCCGGATCGTTCTTCACCAACCCGATCCTCGACGCCGCCCAGCTCGCCGACCTCGAACGCCGCGTCGCCGAAAGCCTGGGCCCGGATGCGACGTTCCCCCGCTATCCGGAGACCGGCGACCGGGTCAAGACGTCCGCCGCCTGGCTCATCGACCGCGCCGGCTTCACCAAGGGTCACACCCTCGGCCCCGCCCGCATCTCCACCAAGCACACGCTCGCCCTCACCAACCCGGGCGGCTGCAGCACCGCCGACCTCCTCGCCCTGGCCCGCGAAGTCCGCATCGGCGTCCACAAGGCCTTCGGCGTAACCCTCGTCAACGAACCCGTAATGGTCGGCGTCACCCTCTAAACGGCACACTCCCTGAACGGGCATGCCGCTCGAACCCGCGCACTGCTCGGACTGGCGTGCTGTTCGGACGGGGCGGCATCCGAAGGGGGCGGCATCCGGCCGGGCTGTGCCGTGTGGACGGGTGTGGCGGCTGAGCTGGTGTGATGTGTTCAACAGCGTGATGTCGGACGGGGTTGGTAGGGTGAGCGGCGTCGAGGGGGAGTAGTCCCAATCGCGTGGTCGACATGCTGGCGCCGCCGAACGGTGCCCGGTCACGCGGGCCCGATCCAGATCGCGGCGGACGAGACCTTCGGCCTGGCAGTCATGCCGGGCCGAGGTCGTGCGCGCGAGCCCCCGCCCTTCGCCCGGTGTCCGAGCGAGAGGGATCCGGTGTCCGCCTTCCTCATCAGCCTGGCCGTGATCTTCGTTGCCGAACTGGGCGACAAGAGCCAGCTCATGGCCATGACCTTCGCCACCCGGTTCCGTGCGCTGCACGTGCTGGCCGGCATCACGGCCGCGACCGCGATCGTCCACCTGGCCAGCGTCGCGCTCGGCGCGGCGCTCGGGGCCGCGCTCCCGACCGGCCCCATCTCGATCCTCGCCGGCATCGCGTTCCTCGGGTTCGCGCTGTGGACGCTGCGCGGGGACGAACTGGACGACGACGAACGCGACAAGGCCCGCAAGGCCAAGGGATCGGCGATCCTCGCCGTCGGCGGCGCGTTCTTCCTGGCCGAACTCGGCGACAAGACGATGCTCGCCACCATCACCCTCGCCGCCGACCACGGCGGGCTCCTCGCGCTGACCGGCGTGTGGGCCGGTTCGACGATCGGCATGGTCGCCGCCGACGCGCTCGCCATCGTCGTCGGCCAGATGCTCGGCCGGAAACTCCCCGAGCGGGTCATCAAGTACGGCGCCGCCGCCGGATTCGCCGTTTTCGGCGTCATCCTGCTCGTCGAGGGCGTCATGGCCTGACGGAACGGGAACCATGAAGGCAGAGGCCCTCGACGACCGCGGGGCGCGCCGCGGAAGGGCTGTCCCCTATACACCACCTACGCCGGCCACCAAAGGGCCAGCGCAGCGCCAGCAG